>CAYOMP010000077.1:0-12199 GCA_964405075.1 uncultured Lachnospiraceae bacterium | reverse complement strand
ATCTTCCTGATAAAAAATTCTATTTGTATTAGCCATTTCTAATTTCCTCCTAATATGTAAAACACTATATTTACTATAACTAATCTAAATATGTAACGTCATCTGAACCTCTTGATAAACCTGTGATACCAGTTCTTGCAAGTTCTAAGATTTCATATCCATCAAGTAAATTAATGAATGCCTCAAGCTTAGCCTGATTACCAGTAAGTTCAACAATCAAAGATTCATGTGCTACGTCTACTATTTTTGCTCTAAATATATCAGCTGTAGAAATAATCGACTGACGCTGTGCAGCAGTAGCTTTTACCTTAATTAAAATAAGTTCTCTACACACAGAATCGCCATCTTCCAATTCCTTAATAGCTAAAACATCTTCCAACTTACGAAGCTGTTTTTCAATCTGTTCTAATATTGCATCATCACCGCTAGCCACAACTGTCATTCTAGAATATCTAGGATCAGCTGTAACGCCAACAGTTAAACTGTCTATATTATATCCTCTTCTGCTGAACATACCTGCAACGCGGCCTAGTACACCAGAAGTATTATCAACTAGCATGGAAAAAACTCTTGTTTTCATATACTAAAACCTACTTTCTTCTTATGCAAATTGTTCAATGCAAGTCGTTTGGGGCCAAATTGCAAATCCAATTTGTCAGATTTAATTTTTTTAAATGGTTGGTTCACTGCCTTTGATTTTATCAACTATTAATACCTTTGTCAATAAACACTTTAAATTAACTGACAATATTTTGTAGGATTATAATATATGTGTTACAACTGAATAATTAAAAAAGCAGAGATACTCACTTTGTGTTGTATTTTAGTCACCACAACAAAAAATCACAAAAAGGAGTTCTCTGCTATGGCTACTATAACACAAGATATGAGATACCGTCTATTATTTATTAATTACACTGAAAAATTTGGTGTTACCTAAGTTGCTATCAAATGCAAAATCAAGAATACTAAATACTTTTTAGCCATTATCAATCAATAATTATTATAATTTCACCATATTTTATACAATTTTAACTCTACTTAATTAGTTTATCATAGTATATTTTAACAATTTTTGCTATCATTAACTTAAAGTTTTTAATCTATTTTTCTTACGAAGGAGAGCTCAAATGAAACTAAAAAAAATATTAAAATCTATCTTGATTTTTCTGGCAATTATTATCATATTAGTAATTGCGTATTTATTATATGTTCTTTTTACCTATAATCGTATTGAAGATAATATTTCACTTGAAGTCACTGGTGATTCCGCAATTAACACCGTTACTACTAATACAACGTATACTGCAATCACTCAAAATCTGGGATTTGGTGCATATACATCTGATTTTTCTTTTTTTATGGACGGCGGAACTCAATCTTGGGCCAAGAGCAAAGATAGTGTAATTGACTGTATTAATAATTCTGCTGATTTGATATTCAACTACTCTCCTGATTTCATTTTTCTTCAGGAAATAGATACCGATTCGACTCGTAGTTATCACGTTAATCAAGCTGATTTATTGGATAATGTATTTAAAAATTATGACAATGTATTTGCCAGTAATTACCATTCAGCCTTCCTGATGTATCCACTATATCAGCCACATGGCAAATCCAATTCAGGAATCCTGACCTATAGCAAAGTTAATATTACTTCATCAGTAAGACGACAATTAGAAATTGCCTCTAGTTTTTCCAGATTCATTGATCTAGATCGCTGTTATACTGTTTCAAGAATCGATGTAGATAATGGAAAAGAATTAGTTATTTACAATATACATTCATCAGCCTATGGTGGCAGTGAAACTATCCGTGCTTCTCAAATGACAATGCTTTTAAACGATATGAAAGAGGAATATGATAAAGGAAATTATTGTCTATGTGGCGGTGACTTTAATCACGATTTTACCGGTGATTCTGTAGAAAAAATTAACGGAGTGGATACACCTAAGTTCGATTGGGCTGCCCCATTTCCTTCAAACCTGTTGCCAAAAGGTATAATTAGATGTATTGATTACTCAACTGATGAATTAGTTCCTACTTCTCGTAATTGTGACAAGGCTTACGAAACAGGTGATTATACAATTATTATTGATGGTTTTATAATTTCAGAAAATATAGAAGTAACATACTTGGAAAATATACAAGCAGGCTTTAAGTATTCAGACCACAATCCTGTGCTTATATCCTTCCAACTCAAACCGTAAGAAATATGTTCTGTAAATTTTTCAAGTTATCACGGTGCTCTTAAAATACTTATACAAGTATGGAATTCTTTTCGCTACCGGCACAAATAAATAACTTAGGATATTTAAATTTCCTTTGCAACCGAATAGACATTGTCTTGATATATATTATTCCTTGCAAAATAACACTTTAAATATCCTAAGTTTTTCTTTTTCAATCTGGTTTAAAATTTTGAACATTACTCAATATAATATGATGTATTTATGTTTGATTATCCCAGATATTTTTCTTTTCTTTATTATATTATTACATCTCCATTGATTATCATAAAATAATTATCATAAAAGATACTAACACGTCACCCAAAGGCTTTTGCATATTACGCTAATTCTATTCCCAATCTTTTATTAACTTCTTAACATAAATCAACGTTCCGACTGTTAAAACAGTAATTACTGTATGCATTACTATATATGATGCTGTTTGTGAAAAAACATTTTCTAAATATTGTGTTGTTATGATATTGATTAACGGTCCCATAAAATCTACAACTGTGTGCACTACTAAACAAATAATGCATCCAATGACCAGTTTGTTCTTTTTCATAAAATAGCAGACTAGCATAGTAAGACCCACATGTAAAAACACCGTTACTATTCTTTCGTAACCTGCCAACCAAAATGATATGCTACTTGTGTTAATTAATGCATCCTTTACAGCAACCAGTGATGATGTATCTACACCTAGTGCTGCTGTTTGTTCCACTACCTGGTCAAAAGTACCCGCATTTATCATTGCAGCATATACTATATTATTAATGTACATAACTCCAATAACAACAATAGCCTCTATTCCGCCATGACCAAAACCTGCTGCCATCGCTCTTGATACTGTCATATTTTTACTGATAATCTTTGCTACCACAACTCTGCCTATAAGTTCTGAAAGAGCAGCTGTAAATGCTAAAATCAAACAGTACAAAACATAATTCTTTGTTGCAAAATCTGTAAAAATAGTATTAGTGCTTAAATGGTTAAGAATAGGTATTCTTATTACTATCTGCATTACGAAAAATCCTGCTGCACCAAGTAACCAGGCTGATATAATCCCTTGATTTCTATTCCTAACTCCTAGTACAATTAATGAACCTATAGGTAGTATAAAACATACTATCAACGTAAATACTATCCCCAACATTGTTGACATACTAATCATAATTCATCTCTCCTTATTCATCGTCTTATTTATTGTTCATCTTATATAAAAGAAACGAGTAAATAGCTGGTATTATTGAAATCACCAACACTATACCAATTGTTACTACATCAATATAAAAATCCAAAAACACTACTAGTGTGCAAACAAGCCCACATATCATCCATATCTTACCAGCTAATCTATGTGTCTTATTCCAATTATTTTCATCATTTAATGTCCAAGGAAGCTTAATCCCTACTGTATAATTTTGTCTGCTCTTTGGTAAATAATTTCCTAAAACAATTAGAATCAATCCTAAAACCAATCCTATTTCTCTTGTTATATTGGTACTCATTCCAAATGCATTTTTATATATTACCCATCCACACAATACAGAACATATTGGACATATTAGCATTATTAATCCAAAGACCTTATCACTTATACCTTTACCCTTAGGATCATTCGCTGTAGTATATATACAAATATAATGTACAAGCAAAAGTAATAGCGGTAACCCAAATACTGCAAACGTCTTGCTACTCCACCCATTAGCTTCGCCGCTACTACTAAAATGTGTTGCTATAGTATCTGGCAATTGATTCCAAAAAATATCCCTACAATCATAGGTAGTAATGTAACTATACTTGTTATTATCATTTGACCTTTATTTATCTGCTTCATTTTTATCATTTCCTTTCAAATCTGCTAACCATATCATTACTTCCTCAACCACTGATGTATTTAGCTCATAATATACAAAATTCTTTTCCTTAGATTCAAATACCAATCCTGCTTTTTTAAGTAAATTCAAATGGTATGATATTGTAGCGCCTGTCTTATTAAAATGACTTCCTATCTCGCCTGCTGACAACCTGCCATTTTTTAACAACATCAGAATTTCCCGCCGTTCAGGGTCAGATAATGCTTTGAATGTTTCTGCGAATCCCATTTATCAAACATCTCCTGCGTAGTAATTAAAAATTTTTCTAAATACAGTTTAATACCTTTCCATATAAAAAACAAGAACTATTTAGATTTTTTTCTAAATAGTTCTTGACTATTTTAATATAATACTTATTTAAGAATAGCTTTTATTTCATCATATGCTACCTGTGCAGCCTCTTCAGCTGTCATCCCTGCATACAACACATTATCGAAACCAGTTTTTAACGCACCTTGTACTGAAGAATTCTCTAACTTAGGTCCTGCAATCTTTGTTTCTGTTGCATCCATAATAGTCTGTCCATCATTTTGAATTCCTTCAAGCATATTGTTGCTTGACAATATTTCTTTTGCCTTACTACTAACTGGCACACCCTTTTCCATTCCTTGTAAAACGGCCATTTCTTCACCATTTACCAAGAAATCCAATAGTAATCCTACTTCTTCTGGGTGTTCTGTATGTACACTTACTGCATACATTGATGCCGGCTTAGAGTACCAACCTGTTGTACTTGCTCCTGACTGAACCGGAATTTCACCAATGACTAATTCTTGATTATTCTTTTCTAAAGTTTGCTGATTCTTTTCTGCATTTGTAATCCACTGTACATTACCTGCATATATTCCATTAGCAAAGCCATCACCATCTTTATCAGCTATAGCTACAACTACGCCTTCTTCTACCAATCTTAGATAGAATTCAATCATCATTTGAATTTCTTCTACACCAAAAGCGAAATTGTTATTGGCATCATATATTGATTTACCAGTTACCTGTTCAACATATCCTACACATGTAAAATATGCCCCCGCTTCATCTAATTCCAATGGATAATATCCCTTCGGATTCATAACCTTTGCTGCTGCAAATAAATCATCCCATGTCTTAGGTAAACTTAATCCACACTCATCATAAATTGTCTTATTATACGCAAAAACCTTTGAATTAAGAGCTATTGGCAATGCATTTAAAACCCCATTCGAACGACCATATTCAAGAATGTCTGATGAATATGAACCCAAATCCAAATTTGGCAATTGCTCTAAATCATAAAAGCCGCTACCATCACTAGAATATTTATCCATCCATGCGAAGTTTATCTGCATAATGTCAGCTTCTGTTCTTGCTGCCATTTTAACATCAGTTTTTGTATCATATCCGGTTGATTCACCGTATTCTAGATTTACCTTGATATTAGGATATTTCTCTTCAAAAGCCTTGATTGCTTCCATTGTGTATTCATGTCTTGTATCTGTACCCCACCAAGAGAATGTAATTTCTATTTCTTCTTTATCCTCTTGTAAACTAATTTCATTAGAACCAGCACACGCTGTTAAGGACATAATCATCCCAATACACAATAACATTGATATTATTTTTTTCATAAACGTTACCTCCTAATTTACACTAAACTGGCTTAAAGACGCCTTAAGTTTATTTACTGCATTACCTAATTCATTAGTCTTCTCGAACAATTTAGCAGTAGCTGTTAATTCTTCCTGAGTAACGCTCATTACTTCTTCTGTATTTGCAGATGCACTCTCTGTTGCAGCCAAAATAGCATTTGTAGCTGTCAGTGAATTATCTTTCAAATGTTTCATATCATCTGTAAGATTTTCTACATCCCTAAGCTTCTCTGTTATTTCATCTGTTGCAGTTAAAATAGATTTAAACGAACCACTAGTTTCTTCCACCATTTTAGCCTGTTTAACAAATACTTCCTGGGATGTTTCAATTACCTTTATTGTTTCATCCATATGCTCATATATCTTATTAATCACACCATCAATATTTACAGTGGCTTCATTTGTCTGGTCTGCAAGCTTTTTAACTTCACCTGCTACTACTGCAAATCCTCTACCTGCTTCACCAGCTCTAGCTGCTTCTATTGACGCATTCAATGATAACAAATTCGTTTCTTCACTTATATTTCTAATAAAATCTAATACCTCTTTTACTTTATCTATTTCACTAGCCAAAGTTGAGAATGTTGTATTAATTTTGTCAAACGTTTCATTTGAAATATTTGTCTGTTCATATAATTCATTAACCTTAACAATAGAACTTTCACCAATTTCTTTTGTTTTATTGGAATTTTCCGTAACTTCGTTAACATATTCAATCGTCTGATTAATATTCTTTGCAAGTTCTTCTAACGAATTAAAGGTTGCTTGTGTTTCATTTAGCTGATTCATTGAATTGGTAGCAATATCTTCCATGGCATTTGATACACCCTCTGAAATCAACTGAGTCTTTTCGGCTATTTCTGTGATTTCCTGTGCCTCATTTTCAACCATATTTGCCAGTACATTAACATCATTTATAAGACCACTGATTTTTACCAACATTTCATTAAAATGGTTACCAAGCATTCCTACTTCATCACTAGATTTTACATCTGTTCTAACAGTTAAGTCACCATTCTCTACTTTTTCCATTGCTTTAACCATATTTTTAATCGGTTTAGCAATAGAGCGTGCGCAAATCAAACCTATAATTACAGAAATAATTATTCCTGAAACTGCAAGTAATATTGAATACATTTGAATTCTGTCCAACTCACTTAAAATAGCACTAGTAGCAACCGTACTAACTATCTTCCACTGCTCGTTACATACCTTTAATGATACTAATTCTCCATTACTTATAAATGTACTATGATTTTTACCTGCTACCTTTTCACTGATTTTAGCATCAAGAGGCTGTCCCATTTCTTCTGTATTAGTTGAATAAATAATATTGTTATCAGAATCTACCATTCTAACAATAGTATCTGACATTTCGTTAGATAATTTCATTAATTCTTCTAATTCAGCTGTGTAAAGGGAAGTTAATAATATAGCATTATCATTTACTCTTTTTACATAGTATAACTTCTGATAATTTCCGTCTACACCAGTAAACCAACCATCTCTGGTCTTTTCTCTGGTAATTTGCTCTGATAATACTGAGTACATAGTATCAGAACCAAACACGCTTTTAGCGGTATTAGATATTTTACCTAAATTTGAATTATTGCTATATACAATACAAAAATCACTAAAATTATGCATTAAGCTTATGTTAATCAGCTCTGCCTTAATTTCATTTTCCAATGCAATCTTATCTATCTTCTCTAATGTAGTAGTTTCTGGATCAAATTCATAATAATCTGATTCTGCAAAAATTAACGAACTAGAGTCCTCCACATTCTGAAAATAATCATCAACTCCTAATGTTACCTGATCATTGATTGATGATGTAAGTACTCCAACCTTTTGAGTCATTATGTTACCAACGATGTTATAAAGCAACGCAACAACCATAATAATAGATACCAAACTTACAAACACGTAGCTCACGACAAGTTTCAAAGCTAATGTAACTTTTAAATTAGTTTTCTTGCTTTTTACCCTGACTTTATCCATTATAATTCACTCCTTATATATTTATACATCTACTTCTATTATGTTAATCTAAAATGAAAATACTTACAATAGGCTTTTGTAAAATTTGAGTAAAGTTTTATAGTTTGTTCACATATTGTTTTAAGTTCGTTCAACAGATAAGTTTTACTTATAAATATTAAGAACCTACAGACTACATTAAGTCCATAGGTTCGTATTTAATCTACATCAAATGTTTGTGATTTCTATTTCATTATCTCATCTGAATCCAAAATTATTGTAAAAGGTCCATCATTTAATAATTCCACCTTCATATCTGCACCAAACACGCCTTTTTCAACCACTGGTACACTCTTTTTGCACTCAGAAATAATATATTCATACATTTCATTAGCCATATCTGGTTTGCCAGCCCTAATAAAAGAAGGTCTGTTACCTTTTTTGCAATCTGCGTATAGAGTGAATTGCGAAATCAACAATAATTCACCATTTACTGCCTCCAAACTCAAGTTTGTTTTACCTTCTGAATCTTCAAATAATCTAAGTCCTAATAACTTTTTAATCATTTTATCAGCTATTTCCTTAGTATCTTCATCAGAAACACCTATTAAAACCATAAATCCTTTGCCGATTTTTCCTTTTACTTCATTATCTACCTTTACTGATGCACTAGTTACTCTTTGTATTACGAATCTCATTTTTTCTCCTCTGTATCTTTTTTCTCATCCGAACTAAATTTCTCATCGTTTTTATCTTTATTTCGTCTATTATGCGCCCGGTGTGCTCTTTCACGCTCAAGCTTCTCTTTATCCAAATAAATACGTGAATTAGTAACCTCATCAATATTATCTAATTCCATATAATCTGCCGTATCCGTTGATAAATTCTTGCTGCTAAGCATTGTATTAACAACATATCTAATACCTGTATAAATAACAGCAAACACAGGTACACCTATAAACATTCCTAAAATTCCAAAAACCCCGCCAAATGTTAAAATAGCAAAAATAACCCAAAAGCTTGATAAACCTGTAGAGTCACCTAAAATCTTAGGTCCTAAAATATTTCCATCAAATGTCTGTAATATAATTATGAGAATGACAAAATATACACATTGCATTGGATTAACCAGAAGTATTAATACGGCACACGGAACTGCACCTAAATATGGTCCAAAGAATGGTATAACATTAGTAACACCTATAATAACACTCACCAATATACTATAAGGCGTTCCAATAATTGTAGTTAACACAAAACAAATAACTCCAATAATTGCTGAATCTATTAGCTTTCCTACAATAAATCCACTAAACATTTCATTAGTAAAACGAATATTTCTAATAATCTTATTTGCTCTATTAGGTTTAAACAAACTATATACTATCTTTTTACTTTGGGCGGCAAATAACTCCTTGCTACCTAGAACATATATAGAAATAAGTGTACCTATAATAAAGTTTTTAAAAATATTAACAACACTCATTAAACCTGTTGATAAATTCATTATTATAGAATTTATAGATGGCAAAATAGTATTATTTAAAAGATTTTCAATGTACGTAGATAAATCACTTAATCTATCTACAGCAACTGACTCCAGTTCCGGATTTTTTTCTAGCAAATCAATAATCCAGATTTCAAAATTATTATAGTATGTTGGAAATGATATTACCAAATTACTTATACTATTAATTAACTGTGGAATTAATAATGCGAACAAGCCAAAAATAATGAGTAACATAAATAATAATGCTGCAAAAATACTCAAAGTTCTTATTTTTTTCTTATTTTTTGTATTATTTTCAACCTTTAGTTTTTCAAAAAACAATGGATAAAACCACTTATCTTCAGTAAAATTAACTACTGGTGATAACAAATATCCTATTATCAAACCATAAATAACCGGCATCAATATTGTTATCATTCTGCCAATTGTTTCCTTTACACGCGATATATGAAAAATTCCATAATAAAACAGCAAGCTACAAGCTATTACAGAAAATGCTGTAACTCCCCAATACAAATATTTTTTATCCCAACGATACTTCATATGCTTGTCCTCACTTCTTTTTACCTTAATTTGCACAATATTATAGATATTATAACACAAAAGGTGTTATAATCATACGTAAGTTTGGCTTTTGCCATTAAATATTTTCTTGGAGGAATTTATGAAATTACAACAACTATTAAGCTATACCAGAAAAGCTGTTGACGAATACAAAATGATTGATGAAGGCGACAAAATCGCTATTGGAATTTCAGGTGGTAAGGATAGTTTAACAATGCTTTACGCGCTTCACGGTTTAAGACGCTTCTATCCTAATCACTTTGATATTGAAGCTATTACCGTTAATTTAGGATTTGACAATTTTGATACAGAACCAATCAGAGAATTGTGTAACAAATTAGAAGTTAATTATACGGTAATCGATACAGATATATATAAAATTATCTTTGATGACAGAAAAGAATCAAACCCTTGTTCATTATGTGCGAAAATGCGAAAAGGCGCTTTAAATGAAGCAATAAAAAAATTAGGCTGCAATAAGGTTGCTTACGCACATCACAAAGATGACATTGTTGAAACTATGCTTTTGTCACTAATATTTGAAGGTCGTTTCCATTCCTTCTCTCCTAAAACATATTTGGATAGAATGGATTTGACCGTAATCAGACCATTAATGTATGTTAATGAAGCTGATATTATAGGTTTCAAGAACAAATATGACCTTCCTGTCGTAAAAGGCAAATGCCCAGCCGACGGATATACAAAACGTGAATATGCAAAACAATTACTAAAAAGTTTAAATCACGAACATCCAGGAACCAAAGAGCGTATGTTTACAGCTATACTTAATGGTAATATTTCTGGTTGGCCAGAACGTTTTCCAAAAACAGGACGTTAATCGTTAATAAAGGGGTAATAATACTATGGCAAAAGAGCATCCTTATCATGAAAAAGTAAACATAGCTAACGCAGTAAAACTTCGAGAAATTGTGGCTACGCTTCCACATTTTTGCAGTGATTTTTTTCGAGGTATTGAACCTTCAACATCTTCTCGAACCAGGATTGCTTATGCATACGATTTACGAACATTTTTCGAATTTTTGCATGAATCGAATCCATACTGTGCTTCGATGGAAATTACAGAATTTCCGGTAGAAATATTGGACAAATTGAAAGCTGTAGATATTGAGGAGTACTTAGATTATTTAAAGTATTATAAAAAAGATGGTGTTGAACATACTAATCAAGAACGTGCAAAAACTCGTAAACTTGCAGCTCTTAGAACCTTTTATAATTATTATTTTAGAAAAGAAATGATAACTACCAACCCTCCTCAACTAGTAGTTATGCCAAAAAATCATGAGAAAACAATTACACGTTTGGACGTTGATGAAGTGGCCATGCTTCTTGATGAAGTTGAACAAGGTGAAAATTTAACAGCAAAACAGCAACAATATCACGCCAAAACAAAACTACGTGATTTAGCAATATTAACACTCCTATTAGGTACTGGTATTCGTGTATCTGAATGTGTAGGACTTAATATTGATGATGTAGATTTCAAAAATGGCGGAATCAAAATTCACAGAAAAGGTGGAAATGAAGTCGTTGTTTACTTTGGTGAAGAAGTCGAAATAGCTCTTTTGGACTATTTAGAACAACGTGAACTAATCGAGGCAGAACCTGGTAGTCAAAATGCACTATTTCTATCAATGCAGAACAAAAGAATATCTGTCAGATCTGTTGAGAATTTAGTAAAAAAATATTCTCGTTTGGTTACTCAATTAAAAAATATTACTCCTCATAAATTAAGGAGTACTTACGGCACCAACCTTTATAGGGAAACTGGTGATATATATTTAGTAGCAGATGTTTTAGGACATAAAGATGTAAATACAACAAAACGCCATTATGCAGCATTAGAGGATGAGCGTAGGCGTAGCGCCGCAGATAAGGTTACATTAAGAAAGAAAAATAACTAAAGAAAGTAAATTAAGAACCGATTTTCAAAAGAAAGACCTTGTTATCTAACTCTTTGAAAACCGGTTCTTTTAATTATAAAGTTCCATAATAAGGAACCACTATATACTCCCCTGTATGAATCTCTACGGATTTCAAATTATTCAACTCAATAATCTCATTTACATATTCATCCATTGAAATATATTCTGAAGATATGTATTGACTGGCAATACTCCATATTGTGTCGCCCTTTTCAATCTCTACACTTTGAAAATATTTGCATGTATCCTCTGCCTCTCTATAAGACTTAGCAATAGAAATGAAACTCTGGCAAAATATAACTATTACAAGTAAAAATACTGCAATTCCTATATAAGCTAATTTAACATTATCTTTTTTAACAAATAATCTATCCATAATATAATCCCTCCATTAACCAATGAACGTTTGTTCTATATTTAGGATTATATTACGCGAACGAATGTTTGTCAATGTTTTTTTCGA
>CAYOMP010000076.1:11402-12291 GCA_964405075.1 uncultured Lachnospiraceae bacterium | reverse complement strand
GAAGGATATATAGAAGCAATTCCTTGTAAAGGATATTTTGTATCAGAAATAGAGGGATTATATCATATTCAAAGTAATCAGGATGAATTTATAATGAATAAGCAGGATGAATTTGAGTATGATTATGATTTTTCCACAAGTGGTATAGATTTAGATAGTTTTCCATTTAATGCCTGGCGTAAAATTTCGAAAAACATTTTGTTGGATGATAATAAAGAATTGTTCAGACTAGGCTCTCCAAATGGTGAGCCTAGTTTGCGTTTAACAATAGCAAAATATTTGCATCAGGCCAGAGGGGTTAAGTGTTCTCATGAGCAGATAATTTTAGGAGCGGGAAATGATTATTTACTTATGCTTTTAAATATAATACTGGGGCAGGAATATGTAATTGCAATGGAGAATCCAACTTATATTCATGCTTATAATACATTTCGCAATTTAAAGCATAGAATCAATTTAGTTAATACTGATAGTTCGGGAATAAGCGTTCGGGAATTGGAAAAAACTAATTCGAATCTGGTATATACAATGCCTTCACATCAGTTTCCATTAGGAATAGTAATGCCAATTAAACGTAGAATGGAATTATTAAAGTGGGCTAACGAAAGTGAAAAAAGATATATCATAGAAGATGATTATGATAGTGAATTCAGGTACAAGGGAAAGCCGGTTCCTGCGATGCAGGGGTTGGACTCAAATGGTAAAATAATTTACATAGGTACTTTTTCTAAATCTATTGCACCGGCAATGCGAGTAAGCTATATGGTATTGCCAAAACAATTAATGGAAAAGTACTATAAGAATCAAGGTTTTTATGCATCGACAGTGCCTAGAGTAGATCAAAATATTATTAATTCATTTATTGTAGATGGGTATTACGAAAGACATC
>CAYOMP010000076.1:0-11392 GCA_964405075.1 uncultured Lachnospiraceae bacterium | reverse complement strand
GATGCGAGGAATCTATAAAAATAAAAGGGATGTAATTTTGAATGAGCTGAAATGCTTTAAGGGCAAGTGCCAAATTACAGGTGAAGATGCAGGGGTTCATATTCTATTACATTTTCCGAAAAAAATCAAAGAGAGTGAACTTATAGAGGCAGCTAAAAGAACAAAGGTTAAGGTATATGGTTTATCTAAATACTATGTCAATAAGGAAAGAATAAATGAAACGGTTATAATATTAGGATATGCAGAATTAAGCGAAAAAGATATAGTTGAGGGAATTAGAAGATTAGAGAAAGCCTGGTCGGAAATAATATAATATGAAAAGTAATTAAGCCAATAATATGTATAAATGATAGTTTATATAAACAATGAGAAAACAACATATAATGAAGTTATTATTAAAATACTTTAAATAATGGTTTAAAAATGCATGGTATCTGAAAATATGTTTGCAAAATATGCACAAATTTATTATAATATTTGTAGTCTTATGCATTATTATACTTAAGTAGTGTATATTATTGGTAATAAGAAGAGTTAATATGAAGTATTGATAATTTGAATAAATTTTGCAGGAGGTAGCTATCATGCTAAAAGAAGATAATAATAGAAATACACATATGATACACGCAGATGGAAATATCGGAGAAGTACAGATTGCAGATGAGGTTGTTGCTATTATTGCAGGACTTGCAGCTACAGAAGTTGAAGGTGTGGCAGCTATGGCTGGTAATATTACTAATGAGATTATCAGCAAGCTTGGAATGAAGAATCTTTCAAAAGGGGTTAAGGTTGAAGTAACAGAAAAAGATGTTAAAGTTGATTTAGCACTTACATTAGAGTATGGTTACAATATCCCTAAGACTTCTGAAATTGTTCAAGAAAGAGTAAAAACTGCTATTGAAAATATGACAGGATTAGAAGTAGCATCAGTAAATATTAGAATTGCCGGTGTGAATATGGAAAACAACAATTAGTGATTTTAAGATAAGGAGGGTGTCTTGGAAGCAGGCATCCTTTTTTACCGTTATACAAAATATAAATAATAAGGATTTTGGCAAAAATCTTTAGGATATAGATGAAAGGTTTGATGCAGAATGAATAGAAGAGAATTAAGAGAACGCATTTTTCAATTATTATTTAGAAGAGAGTTTCATAATGTAGAGGATATGCCCGAACAGATTACATTATTTTTCGAAGGTATTGGAGAAGTTCACGCTAATGATGAAGAATATATTCAGAATAAATACAGCAAAATAGTAGACATTATAGATGAAATAGATGAAGCAATAAATGCTGTTGCAGAAGGATGGAAAACAGATAGAATGGGTAAGGTTGATTTGACTATAATCAGACTTGCATATTATGAGATGAAATATGATGAAGAGGTACCAGTAAGTGTTGCAATAAACGAGGCGGTAGAAATTGCAAAGATTTTTGGAGGGGAAGAGTCTCCATCATTTATTAATGGTATTTTAGCTAAATTGGCGGATTAATAACTTTTTTCGGAGTGTGTTTATGGCAAGCGTGTACAGTGTAACTCAAGTAAATTCCTATATCAAAAATATGTTTACGCAGGATTATGCACTTAATAAAATATATATCAAAGGTGAGGTTTCTAATTGTAAGTATCACACCTCTGGACATATATATTTTACATTAAAGGATGAAACAGGAACCTTGGCGTGCGTTATGTTTGCAGGACAACGCAAAGGATTGGCTTTTCGTATGCAAGAAGGACAGCAGGTTATTGCTATGGGAAGTATTAGTGTATATGAACGTGATGGAAAATATCAGTTGTACGCCAAAGAAATAGTTCTAGACGGAGCCGGAGAGTTATATCAAAGGTTTGAAAAATTAAAGATAGAATTAGAAGAAATGGGGATGTTTGCCCCTGAATATAAACAAGCTATTCCGAAGTTTGTCAAAAAAGTAGGTATAGTAACAGCACCTACAGGAGCTGCTATACAAGATATAAGAAATATAGCTACAAGAAGAAATCCATACGTTCAACTTATTCTGTATCCGGCATTAGTTCAGGGGGATGGAGCCAAAGAAAGTATTGTTAAGGGAATAGAGACTCTTGATAAATACGGTGTTGATGTCATTATTATAGGACGTGGCGGTGGTTCTATAGAGGATTTGTGGGCATTTAATGAAGAGATGGTGGCTAGGGCTATATTTGAATGTAATACACCTATTATTTCTGCAGTAGGACATGAAACGGATTTTACAATTGCAGATTTTGTAGCAGATATGCGTGCACCTACTCCATCGGCTGCTGCTGAGCTAGCTATAGAAGAATTTGATACAATTATTGAACAGTTTAGCTACTATAAGAGAAATTTAGATTTTTCAATGAAGATGAAACTAACTGAATATAGTAATAGGCTGGAAAAGTATAAGCTTAATTTAAAGCTATTCAATCCTATAACTCAGTTAAATGAGCAAAAGAAGAAGTTAGAAGATTATAAGAAACAGATTATACAGCTAATGGAGGAATCTGTTGAGAGTAAGCGACACAAATTAAGTATTTATATTGAAAGAATAAATGGGCTATCACCAACAAACAAGCTTAATCAAGGTTATGCACATGTGGCAGATAAAAAAGGGAATACTGTTAATGACATAGATAGGGTTAATACGGGTGATGAATTAGTAATTAATGTTGCAAATGGTATTATTACTTCAACTGTAACAGATGTTAAGAGGAGAGAACTGTAATGTCAGAAGAGAATAATATGACTGTAGAAGAGGCATTTGAGGAATTGGATTTTGTTATAGAAAAATTAGAAGATAAAGACATTTCATTAGAGGATTCTTTTAAAGTTTATAACAAAGGAATAGAACTTTTAAAATTTTGTAGTGAAAAAATAGATACTGTTGAAAAGAAAATGATGCAAATTAATGATAATGGTGAGCTAAATGAATTTTAAGGACGAATTAAAAGTAAAAACAGCACAAATAGAGGATGTAATAAGTAAGTATATTCCTAAAGAAGAGGGGTATCAGAAGACAATTCTTGAAGCTATGAATTACAGCTTATTAGCTGGCGGAAAAAGATTAAGACCTATGCTTATTTCTGAAACTTATAAGATGTTTGGAGGAGATTCAGAAGAGATAGAACCTTTTATGGTAGCAATGGAAATGATACATACATATTCATTGGTACATGATGATTTGCCGGCAATGGATAATGATGAGTATAGGCGTGGAAGAAAGACAACTCATATTGTGTACGGACATGCTATGGGAATATTAGCAGGTGATGCTTTGCTAAACTATGCTTTTGAAACGGTTATGAATGCCTTCGATTTGACGGATGATTGTCTAAAGGTTGTTAAGGCTATGAAGGTTCTTTCTAAAAAGGCTGGAATATATGGGATGATTGGTGGACAAACTGTTGATGTTGAAAATGATGGTAAACCAATTACCAGAGATATGTTAGATTTTATATATGCACTAAAGACTGGTGCATTAATTGAAGCGTCAATGATGATTGGTGCTATTATGGCAGGTGCCAGTGATGAAGAGGTTGAAAAGGTAGAGCAGATTGCATCTAAAGTTGGACTAGCATTCCAGATTCAAGACGATATTTTAGACGTTACCAGTACAGTAGAGGTATTAGGTAAACCAATTAATAGTGATGAAAAGAATAACAAGATTACATATGTAACTTGTGAAGGAATAGATAAAGCAAAAGCGGATGTTGAATTGATTTCAAAGGAAGCATTAACTATATTAGATGATTTAAATAAAGAAAATGAATTTTTACATGAACTTATTTTAATGCTTATAACAAGGGAAAAATAGAGGGTTCGCTATGATATTAGAATCTATAAATAAAGAAAATGATATAAAAAAATTAAATGGTGAAGAACTGGATACTTTAGCAAAAGAAATTAGACACTTTTTAATTAATAAAATCAGTGTTTCAGGTGGGCATCTTGCATCTAATTTAGGTGTTGTTGAGTTAACAATGGCATTGCATTTGGCTTTTGAATTACCAAAAGATAAGCTGATATGGGATGTAGGACATCAGTCATACACTCATAAAATTCTTACAGGAAGAAAAGAAGGGTTTGACCAACTTAGAAAATATGGTGGAATGAGTGGTTTTCCTAAACGAAATGAAAGTGAATGTGACTGTTTTGATACAGGGCATAGTTCAACTTCAATTTCTGCAGGATTAGGATATGTCAATGCAAATCAAATCCTAGGTGATGATAGCTATGTTGTATCTATTATAGGGGATGGTGCATTAACAGGTGGTATGGCTTATGAGGCGTTGAATAATGCTTCACAGTTAAACCGCAATTTTATTATTGTATTAAATGATAATAATATGTCTATTTCAGAGAATGTAGGTGGAGTATCTCAATACTTAGGAAATATTAGAACGGCAGAGGCATATACAGGTCTAAAATCTAATGTTGAGGATGTTTTGTCAAAGATTCCTTTATATGGTGAAAGAGCAGTTAATCGTATTAAGAAAGCAAAAAGTAGTTTGAAACAACTAGTGATTCCAGGTATGATGTTTGAAAATATGGGAATTACTTATTTAGGACCTGTAGATGGACATAATATTGAAAAATTAGTAAAGACCTTTAATGAAGCTAAGAAGCTTAATAATGCAGTAGTTGTTCATGTGGTTACAAAAAAAGGCAAGGGTTATGAACCGGCTGAAAGACTACCTTCCAGATTTCATGGAGCTGAGCCATTTGACATTGATACGGGTTTACCTAGCAATAAAAGTAAGAAGGCCAGTTATTCGGATATTTTTTCTACAGTAATGAGAAAAATGGGCGATAGAGATGATAAGGTGGTTGCTATAACTGCGGCTATGCCTGATGGAACCGGACTTAAGAGATTTAGGAATATGTTTCCAGATAGATTTTTTGATGTGGGTATTGCAGAAGAGCATGCTGTAACCTTTGCAGCAGGTCTTGCAGCTGGTGGACTTAAACCAGTATTTGCAGTGTATTCCTCATTCTTACAAAGAGCATATGACCAGATACTTCATGATGTATGCATACAAGATTTACATGTTGTATTTGCAATAGATAGGGCTGGTTTGGTTGGTAGCGATGGAGAAACCCATCAGGGAATATTTGATTTGTCGTTTTTATCATGCATTCCCAATATGCATATTATGGCACCAAAAAATAAATGGGAATTGTCAGATATGATGAAATTTGCTGTTAACTTTGATAGACCAATTGCAGTAAGATATCCTAGGGGAGAAGCGTATGATGGCTTGAAAAAATATCGTGCACCGATTTGTTTAGGTAAAAGTGAAGTTATATATGATGAAGAGGATATTGCACTTTTAGCAGTTGGTAGCATGGTAAAAACTGCTGAAAATGTGCGTAAAAAAATAAAAGATATTTGTTATGGATGTAGCTTGGTTAATGCACGATTTGTTAAACCAATTGATGAAGAATGTATATCCGAATTAGCTAAGGATCACAAATTGATTGTTACCTTAGAAGAGAATGTAAAAACAGGTGGTTTTGGTGAAAAGGTACTTGAGTATGTTCGGGAAATGAAATTAGATGTAGAAGTATTAATTATAGCATTGCCAGATGAATATGTAGAACATGGAAATGTAGATATATTAAAAAAAGAAGTTGGAATTGATGAGGAATCAATTTTGAAGAAAATTCTTACAAGCTATGTGGCTTTATTAGATAAATAGGAAGGTTATTTAGGTGGTACAATGAAAGAACGTTTAGACGTTATGCTTGTTAATAGAGAATTGGCACAGTCTAGAGAGAAGGCAAAAGCCATTATTATGTCAGGAAATGTATTTGTTGATGGCGAAAGAGAAGATAAAGCCGGAACAATGTTTGATGAAAAGGTTGAAATTACAGTAAAAGGTGCAGCCTTAAAGTATGTTAGCCGTGGCGGACTAAAGCTTGAGAAAGCTATGGACAAGTTTGGAGTAGAATTATCTGGAAAAATCTGTATGGATGTAGGCTCATCTACAGGAGGTTTTACAGACTGTATGCTTCAAAATGGGGCTGTTAAAGTATATGCCGTAGATGTAGGACATGGACAGTTGGATTGGAAACTAAGAAATGATGAACGTGTTGTATGTATGGAAAAAACTAATATTCGTTATGTGGAACCAACGGATATTGCTGACAGGATTGAGTTTTCATCAATTGATGTTTCTTTTATTTCATTAACAAAAGTGTTAACACCTGTAAAGAACCTGCTTACAGATGATGGTCAAATAGCATGTTTAATTAAACCGCAGTTTGAAGCTGGTAGGGAAAAAGTTGGCAAAAAGGGTGTAGTAAGAGATAAGAGTGTACACAAAGAAGTAATAGAAATGGTAATCCAATATGCCATTAGTATTGGATTTGAAGTACTTAATTTGGAATTTTCACCAATTAAGGGACCAGAGGGAAATATAGAGTATTTATTGTATTTGCAGAAGCATATTGATGATAAGATATACGATAATGTCAATGTGGATATTGATGCAATAGTAAATGAGGCACATAATACCTTATAAGGGGAGGATTTTTGTGAAAAATTTTTACATAATTGCAAATAGTCAAAAACAGAACCATGCTAAGGTTGCAATGGAAATTGTTGATTATATTGAAAAAAATGGTGGTAAATGTCTTGTTCATAAGTATGAACCTAGAGAAAAAGGGGCAGCTTATAGTTATACAGATGCCAGTACTATTCCGGATGATATTGAATGTATATTATCACTTGGTGGTGATGGTACAATGATTCAGGCGGCAAGAGATACTGCAGGCAAAGGTATTCCATTACTTGGGATAAACTTAGGAACTTTAGGATATTTAACAGAAGTTGAGCAAAATAATATTTTTCCTGCATTAGACAGTCTGCTTCAAGACAATTTTGAAGTGGAAAACAGGTTAATGATTAAGGGGATTTTGCATAAAAATAAAAAACCAGTATTTCGTAATCGCGCATTAAATGATATAGTAATAACAAGAGATGGAAGTTTGCGTATAATTGACATTAATATTTATGTAAATAATCAGTATTTAAATTCATACAGTGCTGATGGTATAATAATTTCCACACCAACAGGTGCTACAGGCTACAATTTGTCTGCAGGTGGACCTATTGTGTCACCTTTATCAGGAGTAATTGTTATAACACCGATATGTGCTCATACGTTAAATACCAGAAGTATTGTATTAGCAGCCACAGATAAGGTAGAAGTAGAAATAGGTCCTGGACGTAAAACCGAAGAAGAAAATGCAATCGCAACTTACGATGGAGACACAGTAGTTAAGATGGTTACAGGTGACAGAATAGAAATAACGGCTTCATCAAAAATTATAAAATTTATAAAACTCAGCAAAATGAGTTTTCTGGAAGTACTTAGAAATAAAATGGGCGATAAGCAATAATATCGCAAAGATTTAATGAGAGGGATTAAGGCGGTTAAAAATTAAAGGAGGAATTTTCATGAAAATTGAAAGACATACGAAAATCGTTGAATTAATCAGTAAGTACGATATTGAAACACAGGAAGAATTGGCAGAAAAATTAAATCAGGCGGGATTTAACGTTACACAGGCAACTGTATCCAGAGATATTAGAGAATTAAAATTAACAAAGGTTGCTGTGGATGGAAATAAACAGAAATATGTTGTATTGCAGGCTCAAGAAGGATGGATGAGTGAAAAGTTTATCAGGGTGCTAAAGGATGGGTTTGTTTCTATGGCCATGGCACAGAATATTCTTGTAGTTAAGACAGTGTCAGGAATGGCTATGGCAGTAGCCGCTGCATTAGATGCAATGCAATTTAGTGAATTGGTTGGTTGTATTGCAGGAGATGACACTATTATGTGTGCCATTAGAAGTGAAGATGATACATTGATTTTAATGGAAAAGATTAAAAAGATTGTAGGAAGATAGGGGTAGCTTTTTACGATTTTTGAGAGAGAGCATTATACATAAGGAGTGGAATAATGTTAGCTAATTTACATGTGAAAAATCTTGCATTAATTGATGAATGTGAGATTGATTTTACTAATGGACTTAATATTCTTACAGGAGAAACAGGAGCAGGTAAATCAATAATTATTGGTTCTATAAGCCTTGCATTAGGGGCAAAAGCTTCAAAAGATTTGATTAGGGAAAATGCCGATTATGCTCTTGTTGAGATTGTTTTTCAAATTGATAATGAGGCTCAAATTGAAAAATTAAAAGAAATGGACATTGCGGAATGTGACGATGGACAGATTATTATTTCCAGAAAAATAACTAATGGAAAGAGTATTAGTAAAATAAATGGAGAAACTGTGCCAATAGGTAAAATCAAAGAAGTATCAGAGATTTTGATAGATATACATGGACAACATGAACATCAGTCACTTTTGTACAAAAAGAAACATTTAGAAATTATTGATGCATATGCGAAGGAAAAGTTAAAAATTCCTAAGAATGAATTGGAAGAGACTTTTTTTGAGTATGAGAGAATTAAAAATGAATTAGAAGAGTCATTAATTGATGAAGAACAAAAGCAAAGAGAAATTTCTTTTGCGGAGTTTGCAATTAATGAAATAGAAGAAGCTAACCTAAAAATTGGAGAAGATGATGAATTAGAAGAACTTCATAAAAGGATGGTTAATTCTAAAAAAATCATTAGCACGTTAAATGAGATCTATCAAATTACCGGATATGATGATGGTAGTGCGGGAGATGGCATTGGCAGAGCATCCGGCAAGATTAGTCATTTGGTTGAATATGATAAGAAAATGGAAGAGTTCGCTACACAATTAATGGATATAGATTCTTTGTTGAGTGATTTGAATAGAGAAATATCTGATTATATGGATTCAATGGATTTTTCTGATGAGGAATACGAAGAAACAGAAAAACGATTGGATTTGATTAATAATCTTAAAGCCAAGTATGGCAAAACAATAGAAGATATTTTGAATTATCAAAAAGAGCAATCGATTAAATTAGATAAGCTAATTAGCTATGAAGAATATGTGGCTAAGCTTAATAAAGATTTAGAAATGATTACTAAAAAATTAGATGATAAGTCAAAGGTGGTTTCTAAAATTAGAAAAGAAGCGGCAGACGAGTTATCTGTTAAAATTAAAGAGGCATTAGTTGATTTGAATTTTATAAATGTTCAGTTTGGAATGGAAATTAATACTATTAATCATTTTACCAAGAATGGCGTAGATGATATGGAGTTTATTATATCAACTAATCCAGGTGAAGATATGAAACCATTGGGAAAAGTAGCATCAGGCGGTGAATTATCGAGAATAATGCTTGCCATTAAGACTGTGCTTTCGGACAAGGATGAGACAGATACACTAATATTTGACGAAATAGATGTAGGTATTAGTGGTCGTACAGCTCAAATGGTATCTGAAAAAATGTCGGTAATAGGTAAGAAGCATCAGGTTTTATGTATCACGCATCTTCCGCAAATAGCAGCTATGGCAGATAGTCATTTTGTTATTGAAAAGAAATCGGATAATGTTAGAACAACAACCAATATTCGTAGGTTGAATGATGATGAAATTATTGATGAGTTGGCAAGAATTCTTGGTGGTGCTCAGATTACCCAGACAGTGATAGATAGTGCCAAAGAAATGAAATATTTGGCAAATAGTACAAAAAAAGCCTAGTTTGAAAAATTGAATATCTATAATAATAATAAGAGAATACATAAGATGTGTTCTCTTTTTATTTATGGATATTCTGGAAAATGGGGCGATATATAGATGAAAAAATTGTCAATTACTGTTTGTATGGTAGTGGGTTTATTTATATCAGTTATAGGAATAAATAATTTGAAGGAAAGTCTTCCCAGCCATTTGAATGTGGTGGTAAATGAAAGTAAGGAATTTGATTTTAATTTACCATTAGAAGGGATTATTAGCATTAAACCAGTAGCTGAGATAGAAAAAAGTAATATTCCTGAGGGTGCGGTAAAAATTAATTTGAATAAGCCATTTCAATTAGAATATGAAGCTACTGGAAGCTATAATATGGAGTGCAAATTATTTGGAATATTTAGCATCAAAGACATTGATATTGATGTAATTGAGAAACAATATGTAATTCCATGTGGAAATTCTATAGGAATATATATAAAGACAGACGGGATTATGGTTATTGGAACAGGTGCAATAACAGGAATGGATGGTATTAACTATGAGCCTGCACTTAATAAGATAGATTCTGGAGATTACATTATGGCAATAAATAATGAGCCATTGGCAAATAAAACTGAATTAATTGAAAAGATAAATGAATATGGAAATGAAGATATAGTGTTAACAGTATGTAGAAATGATGAATTAGTAGATATTAAATTGAATGCTGTGGAGTGCGCATTAAATGATTATAAGTTAGGGATCTGGGTTCGTGATAATACTCAAGGTATTGGCACATTAACATATATTGATAAGGAAGGACATTTTGGTGCATTGGGACATGGAATAAATGATGTAGACACCAGTTTGTTAATGAAAGTGTCAGGAGGTAATTTATATAACACTAAGATTGTTTCGATTGTTAAAGGGGAAAAAGGTGTTCCAGGAGAGCTAACGGGAAGTATTAACTATAATAAAGATAACATTATTGGTGATATAAATTACAATACATCTCATGGAATCTTTGGAATGTCAAATGTATTGTTAAAAAAAATAGGACAAAATCCCTTGTATGAGGTGTGCTTGAAGCAAGATATAGAAGAAGGCAGAGCATATATTAGAAGTGACTTGACAGGGACAATGAAAGAATACGAAATAGAAATAGAAAAAGTAAATATAAACGAAAATAGTATTAATAAAGGAATGGTAATAAAGATAGTTGATGAGGAATTGCTTGAATTGACAGGAGGAATAGTACAAGGATTAAGCGGGGCACCTATTATACAAAATGGGAAGATATGTGGGGCTGTAACCCACGTATTTGTACAAGATCCAACAAAAGGATATGGAATATTTATTGAGGATATGTTGGAACATTGAGTCCAAGCTGTACACTCGTAAAATGAGGCGATGCAAGCTTGCTTGTATGAGCCTAATTTTAAGAGTGTACAATTTGGCGAAAGTCAAACATGAGCATGGCCGAAGGCATGCGAATGGGCTTGGTCGTAGTCTGTGAGTAAGCTTGCTTACAGATGTGTCTTTTGGGATATAGTCATATATGGATTTGTAAATCCACATTACGGTCAATATATTAACAAAAAAATACAGATATACTTGAAAAAAGCTAATATATTAGCTAAAATATAATTATATATAAGATGGTATAGGAGATAATGAAACGTGCAAAAATATATATGGGAAACACCAGAAGAAATTACAATGCTTGTATCTAATCATACAAAAAATTTAAGGAAAAGATTAAAAATTTCGAGACG
>CAYOMP010000075.1:0-12328 GCA_964405075.1 uncultured Lachnospiraceae bacterium | reverse complement strand
AATAAGTTCATTTGTAAATAATTCACTAGTAACGTAAAGAACTTTTGCATTAGGATTCTTTTCTAATATAAAATGTCCAATTGAATGCATTAAGTGAGTTTTTCCCAATCCAACATCTCCATATAAAAATAGAGGATTATAAACTTCACCTGGTGACTCAGCAACAGCTAGAGAAGCAGCGTGAGCAAAATTATTATTTTTCCCTACAATAAAAGTATCAAACGTATATTTTGGATTAAGGTTTGAATTTTCTTTTACATTATTTAAATTGTTAGCTTTTAAGTCTGATGGATTATTAGTATTAGCAGTATCAAGCCCGGTAATGTCTTTTTTCGAAACAAAGTTAAGCTCAAAGGTAGGATCAATACCTGTTATTTCAGCGATAGCTACTTTTAAAAATAGGTTATATTTTTGTTTAATATAATTAAGGGTGTTAGTTTCATCAGGTCCGACAATTGTAATTACATTATTAGTAGCATCGTGAACAGTTAAAGGTTTCAACCAAGTTGTAAATGAAACGTCAGTTAATTGATTATCAATACGTATATAATCTAGTATTTCGTCCCATTTTTCTTTTATTAATGATAAATCTAAGTCCATTTTTATCTAATCTCCCTATTATTAATATGAAGTATAATATCTCAACATAATATTAAAACAAAATTTTTAATTAATCAATGTTAAAAAAAAGAAAACTTATAAAGATATAAAATTTATAATCGCTATTTAACATTAAAAAAAAATATTATATAATTAAAAAAAATTGGTTGAAAAAATGTGGAAAGAAAATTAATAAACAATATTTCAACATACTTTTAAACATAAAAAAAATGAATTTGTGGAATAGTGGAAAAAAGATATTAACCTCTTTAAACCTTGATAAAATCTGAAAAAAATCCACATGTTTAAAATGATATTAACATCAAAATCAAAAGTTTTCCACAAAGTTTCCACAAAGTGTGGAAAAGTATTATGTAAATCAGATGTGAAAAAAATATTGTGTGAATAACTTTTAAGATTGAAAATAATATAAAAAAACACTTCTTTTACTTGACGTGAACAAGCATTTTGAATATAATTGAAATGATGTTTTATTAACACGTAAATTAATTTATACCTATATATTATAAATAGTGTATTATTTATACTTATATATTTGGTTATTATTTGAAGGAGGTGCCTTAATTATGAAAATGACATTCCAACCTAAAAAGAGATCAAGATCTAAAGTTCATGGATTCAGAGCTAGAATGAGCACAGCAGGCGGAAGAAAAGTTTTAGCTGCAAGACGTGCTAAAGGAAGAAAAAAATTATCAGCGTAGGCCGCATATATGTGGCCTTTTCTTCTATCTAAAGAAAAATGAGTATATACCTATTTATAAATAAATAGTGATTGGATTGGTTAGATGAAATATTCGGAAAGTCTTAAAAAGAATAGTGATTTTCAAAAGGTGTATAGAAGAGGAAAGTCATACGCAAACAAGTATTTGGTAATGTACATTAATAAGAATGATACACAGCAGAATCGTATTGGAATATCTGTTAGCAAAAAAGTTGGTAACAGTATTGTGAGACACAGATTAACCAGGTTAATCAGGGAAAGTTATAGATTGAGTGAAGAAAAATTTGACTGTGGATTGGATATAGTAGTTGTGGCAAGGGCAAACGCAAAGGGTAAAGGATTTGCTGAAATTGACAGTGCCATGATGCATTTAGGAAAACTTCATGGAGTTTTGCTCCAGAAAGAATAGATATAATGATGAAGAAAATTTTGATAGCGTTAATAAAATTCTATAAAAAGTATATTTCACCAATGAAGAGACATGGATATTGTGTGTATATACCAACATGTTCTGAATATGGCCTGCAGGCTATTGAAAAATATGGGGCATTAAAGGGAGGTTTATTAACCTGTTGGAGAATACTGAGATGTAATCCTTTTTCAAAAGGAGGATATGATCCAGTACCATAAAAAGGAGGACTTTTATTTTGAATACTATTTTATTTGCGACACAAAATAGTACATTTATTATTGGGGATATAGCCAGATTATTTGGTTGGATAATGAATGGAATTTATAATTTCTGTGCCAGTGCATTTGGAGTTGAAAACATTGGTTTAACAATTATTTTGTTTACATTTATTGCTTATGCTTTAATGTTACCATTAACAATAAAACAACAAAAATTTTCTAAACTATCAGCGAGAATGAATCCTGAAATTATGGAAATTCAGGCAAAATATAAAGGCAAGAATGATCAGAATTCAATGCTTGCAATGAAGGAAGAGACAGATGCTGTTTATGCTAAGTATGGTACTTCACCAACTGGCGGATGTTTACAGTTATTCATTCAGCTTCCAGTTATTTGGGCATTATACAAGGTTATATATAATGTTCCAGCATATGTTACAAGCGTTAAAAATGCCTATTCAGCATTAGTTTCAGGTATTATGTCTACTAATGGTTTCCAGACAATTATGCAGGAAATCGGTGAACCAAAGGGAATACCTGCAAGTAAATTCTCTTATGATGAAGCAAATACAATTATTGATGTATTATACAAATTTCAGTCATCAGACTGGGCAACACTTACAGAAAAGTTTCCTGATTTAGCAGATATTATTGCTTCCACATCAGAAACAGTTAATCACATGAATTCATTTGTAGGTGGAATCAATATTGGAGATGCTCCGGCATCAAATATTATGTCACTTGCTATTTTGATTCCAATTTTAGCCGGTGTTACACAGTGGTTAAATACTAAATTAATGCCACAACCACAGCAGCCTTCTAATTCAGAAAATAATACAATGGCTAATCAGATGAAGATGATGAATGCTACAATGCCAATTATGTCAGTAGTATTTTGTTTTACTTTACCGGTAGGTATTGGTTTATATTGGATTGCTGGTTCATTATTCAGATGTGTTCAGCAGATTATTATTAATAAATATATGGATAAGCTTGATGTTGATGAATTAGTTAAGAAGAATATTGCAAAAGCAAATGAAAAGCGTAAAAAGCAGGGTCTGCCTGAAATTTCATCTAAGGCCAATGTAAGTACAAAGAATGTTAATAGTTCAAATAAAACTTCAAATAGTACAACTGCTAAAACTTCAAATAAGACAAAGGCTGAGAAGGAAGAAGCTTTGAAAAAAGCAACAGAATACTATAATAGTGGAAAGGCTAAGCCAGGTAGTATAACTGCAAAAGCTAATATGGTTAAGCAGTTTAATGATAAGAACGCTAAATAGGGGAGGTATTTAAATGGATTACATTAATATTTCTGCAAAGACAGTAGATGATGCGGTAACAGAAGCATTAATCAGATTAGAAACTACAAGTGATATGATTGAGTATGAAGTTGTAGAAAAAGGTAGTTCAGGTTTCTTAGGGTTTAATAGCAAACCAGCAGTAATTAAAGTTCGTAAAAAAATGGATATGCAAGGTTATGTTAGAAAGTTCTTAGACGATATGTTTAAGAATATGAATTTAACAGTTGAAATTGATATGAAATTTGATGCTAATGAGAATAACCTTGATATTGAATTAAAGGGTAGTGAAATGGGAGTTCTTATAGGAAAAAGAGGACAAACATTAGATTCAGTTCAGTATTTAGCCAGCTTGGTAGCTAATAAGTATAGCGATGGATATGTAAGGGTTAAAGTAGATACAGAAAACTATAGAAAACGTAGAAAAGATACTCTTGAGAATTTGGCTCGCAATATTGCATATAAGGTTAAGAGAAGTAAACGTCCGGTTTCTTTAGAACCTATGAATCCATATGAGAGAAGAGTAATTCATGCAGCATTGCAGAATGATAAATATGTAGTAACACATAGTGAAGGTGAAGAACCATATAGACGTGTAGTAGTTACATTAAAGAAATAAGTGTGAATATAGGAACAGTTTTTACTGTTCCTATTCTATCGTTATAGAGAAAATAACCGTTTGGTAGTGGAGGTAATTTATGAATAATGATACTATTGTAGCAATTGCAACTGCTATGAGTAATTCCGGAATAGGAATTGTAAGAATAAGTGGTAATAATGCGATTGAGATTGCTGATAAAGTATATAGAGCAAGAAATGATAAAAAGAGTTTGAAAAATGTAAAATCTCATACTATACATTACGGATATATATATAATGATGATGAACTAATTGATGAAGTAATGGTTCTGATAATGAAAGGACCTAATAGTTATACAAAAGAAGATACAGTTGAGATAGATTGCCATGGTGGAGTATTAGTTACCAAAAGAGTTTTAGAAGCCGTTATAGATGCAGGTGCAAGAATTGCAGAACCGGGAGAATTTACCAAAAGAGCTTTTTTAAATGGCAGAATAGACTTATCTCAGGCAGAGGCAGTAATTGATGTTATTAATGCAAAAAATGATTTTGCTTTAAAAAATTCTTTGACTCAGTTAAAGGGCTCTGTATTTAACTCAATAAAATCTATAAGAGATGATATTATATATAATATAGCTTTTATTGAATCAGCATTGGATGATCCTGAACATATTGATATTACAGGATATAGTGATAAATTATTGGTTACTGTTGAAGAATTAATTGAAAAATTAAGTAAGCTTTTAAGTGGAGCAGAGGATGGAAAAATTTTAAAAGAAGGGATAAAAACAGTTATTGTGGGAAAACCAAATGCTGGAAAGTCATCACTTCTAAATTCTTTAGTAGGTGAAGAAAAGGCAATAGTAACTGATATTGCAGGAACTACAAGAGATGTAATTGAAGAAAGTATTAATCTTAATGGAATATCTCTTAATATTATAGATACCGCAGGAATAAGAGATACGGAAGATGTTGTTGAAAAAATCGGTGTTGAGAGAGCCTTTAAGTATGCTGATGATGCGGATTTAATTATATACGTAGTTGATTCGTCAACAAAGTTAGATGAAAGTGACGAAAAAATTATTGAAATGATAAAAGATAAAAAGGCTGTTATATTGTTAAATAAAACAGACCTTGATACAATAACTTCAGAAGAGTTATTAAGTAAGAAGATTAACAAAAAGATAATACCTGTTTCTGTAAAAGAAGATAAGGGTATTGATATTTTGGAAGAAACTATTAAGGATATGTTTATCAGTGGTGATGTATCCTTTAATGATGAAATATATATAACAAATGTAAGACAGAAGTCTTTGATTAATGAGGCTTTTGAAAGTTTGAAATTAGTTAAACAAAGTATTTTAGATGATATGCCAGAGGATTTTTATTCAATAGATTTAATGAGTGCATATGAATCACTTGGTAAGGTAATAGGTGAATCTGTTGAAGATGATTTGGTTAATCAGATATTTAGTAAGTTTTGCATGGGTAAATAGTTATAGAAAGAGGTTAGAAAATGCCAGTTTTAGAAGAAAATTATGATGTTGTAGTTGTTGGTGCAGGTCATGCAGGATGTGAAGCAGCATTAGCAAGTGCTCGTTTAGGATTAAATACAATAATTTTTACAGTAAGTGTAGATAGTATAGGTCTTATGCCTTGTAATCCTAACATCGGAGGAAGTTCAAAGGGACATTTAGTACGAGAAATTGACGCTTTAGGTGGAGAAATGGGAAAAAATATTGATAAAACATTTATTCAATCAAAAATGTTGAATCAATCAAAAGGTCCGGCTGTTCATTCACTTAGAGCTCAGGCTGACAAAGCAAATTATAGTAGAGAAATGAGAAAGACTCTTGAAAATCAGGATAATCTTACTATTAAGCAGGCTGAAGTAACGGAAATTATTGTTGAAGATGGAAAAATTACAGGTGTTAAGACTTTTTCTAAAGCAATTTATCATTGCAAAGCGGTAGTTTTATGTACGGGAACATATCTTAGAGCAAGATGTTTGTATGGTGATATTGTAAATTATACAGGACCAAATGGATTACAGGCAGCAAATCATTTAACAGATTCCTTGAAAGAAAATGGAATAGAAATGTTTAGATTTAAAACTGGTACACCAGCTAGAATTGATAAAAGAACAATAGATTTTTCTAAAATGGAAGAACAGTTTGGCGATGAAAGAGTAGTTCCTTTTTCATTTTCTACAAATCCTGATGATGTTCAAATTAAACAGGAATCATGTTGGTTAACATACACAAATGAGGAAACACATAATATTATTAAAAATAATTTGGACAGATCACCTTTATATTCTGGAATGATTGAAGGAACAGGACCACGTTATTGTCCTTCAATAGAAGATAAAGTTGTAAAATTTGCTGATAAGAAAAGACATCAGGTATTTATTGAACCAGAGGGATTAAACACTAATGAAATGTATGTTGGAGGAATGTCAAGTTCTTTGCCGGAAGATGTTCAGTATGCTATGTATAGAACAGTTTCTGGTCTTGAAAACGTAAAAATAGTTAGAAATGCTTATGCTATAGAATATGATTGCATTAATCCAAGACAGCTAAATCCGACTTTGGAATTCAAAAATATTCAAGGTTTATTTAGTGGTGGGCAGTTTAATGGTAGTTCAGGATATGAAGAAGCTGCGGCACAGGGATTAATTGCAGGGATTAATGCGGCATTAAAGACTCTTAATCGTGAAATGATAATTCTTGACAGATCACAGGCATACATAGGTGTTTTAATAGATGATCTTGTTACTAAAGAAAATAAAGAGCCATATAGAATGATGACTTCAAGAGCTGAGTACAGACTTTTATTAAGACAGGATAATGCAGATTTTAGATTATCAAAAATAGGACATGATATAGGTTTAGTTTCTGATGAAGTATATAATAATTTATTATTTATGGAAGAAGAAATTGAAAAAGAAATTAATCGTCTTGAAAATACTTATGTAGGAACATCAGAAGAAGTTCAGAAATTGTTAGAAGAACACGAGAGTACATTATTAAAATCAGGAACTCCATTGGCAGAGCTAGTTAGAAGACCTGAGTTATCATATGATATTATTGGCAGTATTGATAAGGAAAGACCTGAATTAAATGAAAGAATAACTGAACAGGTTAACATAACTCTTAAATATAATGGTTATATTAATAGGCAGCTTAAACAAGTAGAGCAGTTTAAGAAAATGGAAGAAAAGAAAATTCCAGAAGATTTTAACTATGATGATATAAATGGACTCAGAATAGAAGCTAAGCAAAAACTTAGTTTGTATAAACCTATTTCAATAGGACAGGCTTCAAGAATATCAGGTGTATCACCAGCGGATATATCTGTCTTATTGGTTTATATGGAGCAGCAAAGAGGTAAAAAGAATCAAGAGGTATAGATGAAAGATTATAATATTGATATTTTTAAAAATAAATTAGAAGATTTAAAAATTGAATTAACTGAAATACAAATTAGTCAGTTTATGAAGTATTATGAAATGTTAGTTGAATGGAATAAAGTAATGAACTTAACTGGTATTACAGAATTTGACGAAGTAATTGAAAAACATTTCGTAGATAGTCTTGCGATTGTTAAGGTATTTGATATTTCAAAAAAGAAGAAGTTAATTGATATAGGAACTGGGGCTGGATTTCCAGGTATTCCATTAAAAATTGCTTTTCCAGAGCTAGAAGTAGTATTACTTGATTCTTTGAATAAAAGGATTAATTTCCTTAATGCAGTTATAGATGAATTGGAATTAGATGGTATTAGTACGATTCATGGAAGGGCAGAAGATTTTTCAAAAATGACAGAACATAGAGAAAAATATGATATCTGTGTTTCAAGGGCTGTAGCCAATTTGGCGTCTTTATCGGAATATTGTATGCCTTATGTAAAAATTGGAGGTCATTTTGTTCCATATAAGTCAGGTAATATTGAGGAAGAATTAAAAAATGCTGAAAAGGCAATTAAAGTATTAGGTGGTAAATTAGTTGGTGCAAAGAAAATATTTTTACCTGATTCGGATATAGAGAGAAGTTTTGTAATTATAGACAAAAAAGTAGCTACTTCAAAAAAATATCCAAGAAAAGCTGGAATGCCAACAAAAGAGCCTATTCAATAAGTTTTAGTAATCTAGTACTATTGTATTATTGACGTTTTTTTGAGATAATATATAGGTTAAGAACACTAATTGCAGAAAATATGTAAAATGTTAATATATATGATTGTGTTATTTTTTTCAGTGGTAACGGGAATATATATTTTAAAAATACAGATATAGACCTATTTTGTGTGTTTAAAATTTAATTAAATTCATTTTCTTATATTTTTGTTTTTAAGCTGTAACTAGAATAATAATTTTTTTATAAGAGTATTTAAAGATTACAGTGATAAATTGTTTGTATGAAAATGTGGATAGAATAATTGAAATTTATTAGTATAGTTCAAAAGTAATATATAAACCCTATGAATAATTAAAACGAATATAAGTTTTTTTAGAATAATGGTATATAATTAATATTTTCTTGTGATGATGTTAATATTAGTTTTTAAGTTATTAAGAAGGTGTTATCCATTATTTAATACTATTAAGGAATTTTAAAATTTACATAGTAAAGGTAGTGTGTTTAACAAAATATTGTAATGTAGATATTTTGTAACTGTTCAGAGCCAAGCAGATTTATAAAAAAAGAGTGATGAATGCTTGAATTCAAGAGCAATTTTTGTATAAATCTATTTGGGGATACGCCACATCGAGGAAACACTCAGTGTTTTTGAGGTTGGCTCTGAACAGTCACGATATTTTATTAAACAAAGGTTTACATAATGTAAAATGGAAAAAGTACAGGAGTATATTATGTGTAAAAGTACACCAGAATATAATCAAGAGAATAATTTCGATTTTGTAAATGATTTTATAAATGATTTGTATGAAGATTATTTATATGAAAAAGATAGAATAATAGAAAAACAAAATGAAATTAATATTTCAATCAGTGATTTAAATCAAAAAATAATTGCTATAATAAAAAAACTTGAATGTGATGAAAACGTTTTTAATCCTAATTATAGTAGTGAAGAAGATGAAAATGAATTATCTGAATTATATGAAAAGTTAGAGATATTAGAAAAAGATAAGAAAAATAATGATTCTTATTATGATAAGATTTGTGAAAGAATAGAAAAGGCTGAAAGTGTAATAACAAGGGCAAGGTTAGTAGGCTATTTAGATTATATAAAAAATGATGATGCTGATGAAAAATCTAAGATTGAGATATTAAGAACACAGGAATTTGAAAGAAAAAGAATTGCAAGAGATTTACATGATACAACTGTACAAAATTTGACAATGCTTATTCATAAATCTGAGTTTGCAATGAAAATAATGGATACAGATCAAATAAGATCAAAATTAGAATTAATGACTATATCTAAAAGCTTAAGAGAAATTATTAATGATATGCGTAATATTATTTATGATTTAAGACCTATGTCCTTTGATGATATGGGATTAGATGTTACTATTGAAAGAGAAATAGCAAAATATAAGGAAAAAGGATTCGCTGTTAATTATATAGTAGAGGGAAATCCAGAAAAAATAGATTCTCTTGTAACAATAACTTTACTTAGAATAGTACAGGAAGCTTGTAATAATACTGTTAAACATGCCAATGCATCTACGATAAATGTTAAATTCATATATAATGATGATAATTACGAATTAATATATTCAGATGATGGTAAGGGATTTGATTATAATAAAGAGTTAGAGAAGAAAATAGATAAGAGATCAGGTTATGGAATATCTATAATAAAAGAAAGAGCTTTTCTTCTTTCAGCTGATTTGAAAATTACATCAGAAATCGGAAAAGGAACAGAAATACATTTGATTGTTCCTAAAAAAAGTACGGAGGAAAAATAAATGGGTATTAAAATAATATTAGCAGATGACCATACAATGGTTAGAGAAGGTTTAAAACAATTATTGGAATTAGATGGACAGTTTGAAGTCGTTGCTCAGGCAAAGGATGGAATTGAATGTTTAGATGTTATTAGAACAGTACAAGCGGATGTTCTATTATTGGATATCAATATGCCTAATATGAATGGTTTGGAAGTTTTAAAGAAACTTAAGGATGATAAGGAAATAATAAAAGTAATTGTATTAACAATACATAATGAAGTTGAATATTTAATAAAAGCTATTGATATTGGTATTAATGGATATGTGTTAAAAGATTCAGGATATGATGAATTAAAAAATGCTATTACAGCGGTAAATCAGGGTGAGACATACATCCAGCCAGAATTATCACCTATGTTAAATGCCAGATTATTAGATCGCGATAGTGATAAGGAAAAAATAGAAGAGTTAACAAAGAGAGAAGTAGAAGTTCTCAAATTAGTGGCTATGGGAATGTTTAATAAAGAAATTGGAGAAAAATTAGACATTAGTGAAAGAACAGTAAAAAATCATGTTTCAAGTATTTTTAAGAAGATAGGTGTTCTTGATAGAACTCAAGCAGCTCTATTTGCAATAAAAAATAATATAGTTGGATTATATTAAGATAAAAGAGAAGGGGAATGTTTCACGTGAAACATTCCCTGTTTGATTTTGTGAAACAATTTGTTAAAAAATACGTATATGATGATAGATTCAGATTAAAATTAAATATTATATTAGGAATAAAGTTGGATAGAATGAAATAATTAACTGGTTTATAATTGTAGTATAAGAAGGTGTAATGGATAAATATTTTTTGTGATATTAATAAGGAATTTTCATTTCCAATACAGACACGCTTGCGCTTGATACATACGTAACAGTACTAAACTCGCAATAAATTGCAAGTTAAGTGCTGACGTATGTATGACAGTCTGATATGGAATATGAAAATTCTATTATCAATATACACAAAGAAATGTTAAGTAGATGTTGAGGAGCAGTAATAATGAAAAAAACAAAAATAAAAAAGGTCATCATTATATTATGTGTTTTGGTAGTACTCATAATTACTGGAATTGGAACGATATCCGTGATGATTTACAATGAAAATTTCGACAAGCGTTTTGAAAGTTATGAACCTTTAATGCTGAATGTTGAAGATTTTGATGGACTACAGCGTACACAGTATGAGTTTGCTTCAGATAAGGGGCAGATGCTGACAGGTTATATGTACAGTTCGGGAGAAGAACAGCATGGAATTATAGTAATGGCACACGGTCTTGGTGGAGGAGGTCATAATTCCTATATGGACTGTGCGAATTATTTTGCTAATAATGGTTACTATGTTTTTGCTTATGACGCTACCGGAAATGACGAAAGCGAGGGTGAAGGAGTAGGAGGATTCCCGCAGGGAGTTATTGACCTTGATTATGCAATATCATTTGTTGAAGAAAGCGGAAACTTTCCTAGTTTGCCGATAGTTTTATTCGGACATAGCTGGGGTGGTTATAGCGCATGCAGTGTACTTACATATCATCCAGAAGTAAAAGCAGTTATTTCGTGTTCAGGATGTAATAGTTCAGAAGGAATATTTGAAGCACAAGGAAAGAAAGTTGCCGGTGACGGAATATATCTATTTATGCCCTTTGTAAAGTTGTACGAGAGTATAAAATATGGAAGTTATGCTTCAAATACTGCTATGGATGGATTTGATTTCTCAGAGACTGCGGTTATGATAATACACAGTGTCGATGACAATACTGTTCCAATAGAGTATGGTTATGACATCTACTATGAAAAATACAAGGATGACCCTCGTTTTAGATTTATTCGTTTTGAGGATAGAGGACATGACCATATTTACAAAGACTTGACCTATATAAATGAATTTAATGCAGATTTTGATAAATGGCTTAAAACACTTGATTACGACTATAATATGGAAGAAAACAAGAAACGTTTTTCTGAGGATAAAACTACTTATATAAATAATAATCTTGATAGAGATAGATGGAGTGATATGTTAAATGATGAGTTGTTTGAGGAGTTTGTAAATTTTTATAATGAGCAGATTAATTAACCACTTCTAATTTATCATACTCAAAGAAAAAAGAAGCACGAAGTTCGTGAGTATTTACTTTTGCTAGCGCAATATCGATAAAATCGAAATGGCGAAGTATGGCTGATACAAAGTGTCTGGAATTTTTGAGGTAGAAGAAATAGAAAAAATAGAAGTTTGCTGGGTGTTTTTTTGATATTTATAAAGAATTTTCATTTCCAATACAGACACGCTTGTGCTTGATACATACGTAACAGTACTAAATTCGCACAAGTGCTCATTAAGTGCTGACGTATGTATGACAGTCTGATATGGAATATAAAAATTCTATTTTAACTATACACAAAAAGAATTAGAATGAATATGGAGATGGTGAGAGGGTGGAAGAAATAGAAAAATAAGAATTGACCGAGCTCTTTAGAGCGAGGGATGCTTCTTGTCCGAAGGGCAAGAAG
>CAYOMP010000074.1:0-12331 GCA_964405075.1 uncultured Lachnospiraceae bacterium | reverse complement strand
GTAGTGCATGACTTGAGTACAAGTGGTTTCTCTTTACTTGTGAAAAGGATGATGAAGAAATCGTTGGTGAAAAAGTTTGGCTGGTATTCATTGATACAGATGAAGATGTTAAGTTCAATTTAGCTGGAGTAGTTGTTAGAAAGCAGGAGTACAATTCAAACAGAATACTGTATGGTTGTAGATTAGAAACTGCTAATAGTATGGTAGGGTATTATATTGCTAAGAAGCAAAGACAGGCTATCAGTTTGAAAACTGTTAAAAAAACAAATATTATTCAAATACCCGATTGATATTATCGATAAAACATCTTGAAAGCAAATATTAAATGATTTAAAATATTAGGGGCGTATACTTAGGATGCGTCCCTAGATTTATTTGATAGGAAAGTTCTTTCTTATCAAATAAATCGCTCCGCGAAGATGCGCACGCTTTTGCAGTAGATAAATGCCGCAAAATGCGACGCAAAAGCGGCGCAAGAATGTGCCAAGGCACATTCTATGTTCTATATATGTATAAATGAAAAGAGGAAAGAATTGTGGCACAGTTAACACCAATGATGCAACAGTATGTTGAAACTAAAAAGCAATATAATGATTGCATTTTATTTTATAGATTAGGCGATTTTTATGAAATGTTTTTTGATGATGCAGTGACTGCAGCTAGGGAGTTAGAGATAACTTTGACCGGCAAGGACTGCGGATTAGAAGAAAGAGCACCTATGTGTGGAATTCCATACCATGCAGTAGATGGATATTTGAATAAATTAGTGTCAAAAGGTTATAAGGTTGCTATTTGTGAGCAGGTAGAAGATCCAAAGACTGCTAAAGGAATTGTAAAGAGAGAAGTAATTAGAATAGTTACGCCAGGAACAAATATTAATACACAGGCTTTAGATGAAACGAAGAATAATTATATTATGTGTATTGTCTATATGGATGGTAGATATGGTTTGTCAATAGCTGATGTAACAACCGGAGATTATTTCGTTACTGAGGTAGATACAGATAGAAAATTAATAGATGAAATTAATAAATTTGAACCGTCTGAGATTATTTGTAATGATTCATTTTTTGTTAGTGGAATTGATATTGACGATTTAAAAAATAGACTTGGAATGTGTGTATATGCGTTAGAAAGTTGGTATTTTGAAGATGAACTATGCAAAAGCGCATTAATTAAACATTTTAATGCTGCTTCATTACAGGCAATGGGTTTGGGAGATTATGATTGTGGAGTAATCGGTGCTGGTGCATTGTTACAATATCTCCTTGAAACACAGAAGAATTCATTGTCACATATGACTTCATTAAAACCGTATTCTACAGGAAAATATATGATTTGGAGTTGGTGGAGACATTAAGAGAAAAGAACAAAAGAGGTTCTTTATTGTGGGTTTTGGATAAAACGCAAACAGCTATGGGAGCTAGGCAGTTACGTAGTTATATAGAGCAGCCGCTTATTGAAAAGGAAGATATTGAGAAACGTTTAGATGCAATAGAAGAAATTAATAAAAATGCTATTACAAGGGAAGAAATCCGCGAATATTTAAAACCGGTATATGATTTGGAGCGATTGATAGGGCGTATTAGTTATAAATCAGCAAATCCAAGAGATTTGATTGCTTTTTCTAATTCTCTTGCAATGGTGCCTCATATTAAGTATTTATTAACATCATTTAAAACTCCGCTTTTACAAGAAATTTGTGAGGAAATGGATACTTTAGAGGATATTCAGAGTCTGATAGCTGATGCTATTACAGAAGAGCCGCCTATTACCATTAAAGAAGGGGGCATTATTAAAGAAGGCTTTAACGAAGAAATTGATAAGTTAAGACATGCAAAAACAGAAGGTAAAACGTGGCTTGCTAATTTGGAAAATGAGGAACGTGAACGTACTGGGATTAAGAATTTAAAAATTAAATACAATAAGGTATTTGGTTATTATTTAGAGGTGACTAATTCTTATAAAGATTTAGTTCCGGACAATTATACAAGAAAGCAAACTCTGGCAAATGCTGAAAGATTTATTACACCAGAGCTAAAGGAATTGGAAGATATTATTCTTGGAGCAGAAGATAAATTGTTTGCTATGGAATATGAGTTGTTCAGCCAGATTAGAGATGCGATTGCAGAAGAAGTAAAGCGCATACAGGCAACTGCAAAAGCTATTGCTAAGATTGATGTGTTTACGTCTTTAGCGTTGGTTGCTGAAAGAAATAATTTCTGCAGACCGGTGATTAATACAAAAGGTGTTATTGATATTAAAAACGGCAGACATCCGGTAGTTGAGAAAATGATTAGTAATGATATGTTTATTCCTAATGATACATTACTTGATAATTCTGGAAATAGAGTATCTATTATTACAGGACCTAATATGGCAGGTAAATCTACTTATATGCGTCAAACTGCGTTGATAGTATTAATGGCGCAGATTGGTTGTTATGTGCCGGCCAGTTCGGCAAAAATCGGAATAGTAGACAGAATATTTACCCGTGTTGGAGCGTCAGATGATTTGGCTTCAGGGCAGAGTACATTTATGGTAGAAATGACAGAGGTGGCAAATATTTTAAGAAATGCTACGTCAAACAGTCTTTTGATTTTGGATGAAATCGGTAGAGGAACCAGTACCTTTGACGGTTTGAGTATCGCATGGGCTGTAGTTGAGCATATTAGTAACACTAAGCTTCTAGGTGCAAAAACATTATTTGCAACTCACTACCATGAATTGACAGAATTAGAAGGCAAACTGGATAGTGTAAATAATTATTGTATAGCAGTTAAAGAACAAGGAGACGACATTGTTTTCTTGAGAAAAATTGTAAAAGGTGGGGCTGATAAGAGCTATGGTATTCAGGTTGCAAAATTGGCCGGAGTACCAGATTCTGTAATTCAAAGGGCAAAAGAAATTGTTGTAGAATTAAGCGAAGCTGATATTACGGAAAGAGTTAGAAATATAGCTAATGATAATAACAAGAAAGCTAAGCCAATTAAATATGACGAAGTAGATATGGACCAGATGTCACTGTTTGACACGGTAAAAGATGATGATATCCTAGAGGAATTAAAAAATATAGACATAAGTAACTTGACACCAATTGAAGCACTAAATACTATAAACAGACTTCAAAACAAGATTAAAAACAGGTGGTGATTAAATGCCTAATATTGCATTACTCGACCAGAACACAATTGATAAAATAGCAGCAGGAGAGGTTATTGAAAGACCTTCTTCTGTTGTTAAGGAACTAGTAGAAAATGCCATAGATGCAAAGGCTACAGCAATAACTGTTGAGATAAAAGAAGGCGGAACTAGTTTTATTAGAATTACAGACAATGGGTGTGGTATTTCAAAAGAAGATGCATCCATTGCCTTTTTGCGTCATTCTACAAGTAAGATTAGAAATGTAGATGATTTGTTAAGCATATCATCCTTGGGATTTAGAGGTGAAGCTTTATCAAGTATAGCAGCAGTTGCTAATGTAGAGTTGATTACAAAGACCAAATCCAGTCTGATGGGAATAAGATACGTAATTGAAGGAAGTGTTGAAAAAGAGTTTGAAGAGATAGGTGCACCAGATGGAACAACGTTTCTTGTTCGTAAATTATTTTTTAACACTCCTGCCAGAAGAAAATTCTTAAAAACACCTCAAACAGAAGCGGGATATATCAATGATTTGTTGGAAAAGATGGCGTTATCACATCCAGATGTTTCATTTAAATTTATAAATAATAATCAGACTAAGCTGCACACATCAGGTAACGGTAATTTGAAGGATGTTATTTACCATATATATGGTAGAGAAATCGCTTCTAATTTGGTAGAAATTAATCGTGAAGCAGAAGGTGTTAAGGTTTATGGTTTCATTGGTAAGCCTATTATTTCCAGAGGAAATAGAAATTACGAAAATTATTATGTGAATGGAAGATATGTTAAAAGTGGAATTGTGGCTAAAGCAATAGAAGAAGCTTATAAGACTTTTATGATGCAACACAAGTATCCGTTTACAGCACTTCACTTTGAAATAGATGGAAATATGTTGGACGTAAATGTTCATCCAACTAAGATGGAATTACGATTCAGTGAAAATGAACAGATGTATAGATTCATATATGAGGCAGTTAAGGAAGGACTTAATAAGCGAGAATTTATACCGGAAGTGACAGTTGGCGAAAATAAAAGTGAAGAAAAGAGAGTAATTGAAAAGGCTCCGGAACCTTTTGAAAAGAAAAGATTAGAATTAAATGGGATTAAAAATATTTCGAACATTTCAACCTCAAATGACATTTTAGAAAAAGCTAATAATGTTTTTGCCAAAAGAAATGAAGATAAAAAAACGGATGAGGTAAAACAGGAAAATAATAGTAAAGTTGCGATGATGTTTAGAGAGGCAGAGAAGGAGTATGTAGCAAAGACATCTGTTGCAGTACCAAAAGAAAAGATGTTAGGTACAACTAAACATATAGATTTTACTGCCGAGAGTAAAGCAATTGATGAAAAGCAATCTAAAGATAATATTTTATCAGAAGAAAAAATAAAAGAAGTTAGTAATGAAATAGATAACAAAATAGATAATAAAATACAAAATCAAGAAACTTCTATCTTAGAAAAACCTGTAGAAAATGTTCAGCAAATTGATATGTTTGAACAAAATCTGCTGGATAAGGAGTCTAGGGATAAGCATAAGATAATTGGACAGGTATTTGGAACCTATTGGATTGTACAGTTTCAAGAAAAGATGTATATTATTGATCAGCATGCAGCACATGAAAAGGTATTGTACGAGCGAACAATGAAGGGGCTAAAGGAACACGAATTTACTTCGCAGTTACTTAGTCCACCAATAATTCTTACTCTTTCAATGCAGGAAAAAGAACTGTTGGATAAGTATATGGATAATTTTGTGCAGTTAGGATATGAAATTGAACCATTTGGAGGAAAAGAATATTCTGTTCGTGCAGTTCCAGCAAATTTGTTTGGACTAGCTTCAAAGGATGTTCTTATAGAAATATTAGATGGCCTTGCAGAAAATATGGGTAGTGCAACTACTGAAATGATTACAGACAAGATTGCATCTATGTCATGTAAAGCGGCTGTTAAAGGAAATACTAATTTGTCTGTAATGGAGGCACAAGAACTTATAGATGAATTGATGACCTTGGATAACCCATATAATTGTCCTCATGGCAGACCAACGATTATTTCCATGACTAAGTATGAATTAGAAAAGAAATTTAAACGTATTGTGTAGGTGATATTTTGAAAAAACCAATTATTGTATTAACAGGTCCTACGGCGGTAGGAAAGACTGAATTGTCAATATCCTTAGCAAAGGCCGTAAATGGTGAAATTATTTCTGCTGATTCAATGCAGGTATATAAATATATGGATATAGGTTCGGCAAAGATAAAGAAAGAAGAAATGCAGGGTGTGAAGCATTATCTTATTGACGAATTTGAACCGGATGAAGAGTTTACTGTTGTTATATTTAAGAAATATGCAGATAAATATATTCGGGAAATATATGATAAAGGAAAAATTCCTATTATTGTTGGAGGAACAGGCTTTTATATACAGGCAGTATTGTATGATATAGATTTTACTGAAACTAATGAAGATACATCCTATAGGAAAGAACTAGAACAGCTTGCATTAGAAAGGGGAAATGAATATTTACATCAGATGTTAGCAGAAGTTGACCCTAAATCTGCAGAAAACATTCATGCTAATAATGTTAAACGTGTAATAAGAGCTTTAGAGTATTATAAGCAGACTGGTGAGCGGATTTCATTGCACAATGATGAACAGTGTCAGAAGGAATCGCCATATAATTTTGTATACTTTGTTTTGAATAACGATAGAGAAGTTCTCTATAACAGAATTGATAAGAGAATTGATATTATGTTAGAAGAGGGCTTGTTAGAAGAAGTAAAAGCGTTAAAAGAAAAAGGATATACAAAGGATATGGTTTCAATGCAGGGATTAGGATATAAGGAAATTCTGGATTATCTCAATGGTGAAATTACACTAGAACAAGCTATATATATTTTAAAGCGTGACACGAGACATTTTGCCAAAAGGCAGTTGACATGGTTTAGAAGAGAAAAGAATGTTACATGGCTTAATTTACAAGATTATAAAGATAAAGATGAGTTATTAAATAGTGCATTGGAAATTTTAAAAAATGCAGGTATTAACTAAAGGAGATATTATGAATACAGAAATTAATGAAATGTATAAAAATTTAGGCATAGATGAAGAAGTGTATAATTTCGGAGTGCGAATAGAAGAAACGCTTAAAGAAAGATTTGCTAAAATTGATGAAAATGTAGAATATAACCAGATGAAAGTTATTGCTGCAATGCAAAAGAATAAGGTAAGTGATGTACATTTTGCAGCTACAACAGGCTACGGCTATAATGACTTGGGTAGAGATACACTAGAAGATGTATATGCCTCTGTATTTAATGCAGAAGCAGCACTGGTTAGACCACAGCTTACATGTGGAACCCATGCATTAAATGTAGCTTTGGCATCCAATCTTAGACCAGGAGATGAATTATTATCACCAGTTGGTAAACCTTATGATACATTAGAAGAAGTTATCGGTATTAGAGAATCTAAAGGTTCTTTGGCAGAGTATGGCATCACATATAGACAGGTTGATTTGTTAGAAAATGGTGACTTTGATTATGAAGGAATTAAGAATGCAATTAATGAAAAAACAAAATTAGTTACTATACAACGTTCAAAAGGATACCAGACAAGACCAACATTATCTGTTTCAAGAATTGGTGAATTAATAAAATTTATAAAAGAAATTAAACCAGATGTAATATGTATGGTAGATAATTGTTATGGTGAATTTGTAGAGAGAATTGAGCCAAGTGATGTTGGAGCTGATATGGTAGTTGGTTCTCTTATAAAAAATCCAGGTGGCGGCTTGGCACCAATTGGCGGATATATTGTTGGAACAAAGGAATGTATTGAAAATGCTGCATACAGATTAACTTCGCCTGGTTTGGGAAAAGAAGTTGGAGCAACACTTGGAATTAATCAGACATTGTATCAAGGGCTGTTTTTGGCGCCAAGTGTAGTAGGAGGTGCATTAAAAGGAGCTATTTTTGCTGCGAATATTTATGAAACTTTAGGATTTAAGGTAGTTCCAAACAAAGATGAAAGCAGACATGATATTATTCAGGCAGTTGAATTTGGTATGCCGGAAGGTGTTATTGAATTTTGTAAAGGAATACAGGCAGCAGCACCGGTTGATAGTTATGTAGTTCCAGAACCATGGGCAATGCCAGGATATGATAGTGATGTAATAATGGCAGCTGGAGCCTTTGTTCAGGGTTCTTCTATTGAACTTAGTGCGGATGGTCCTATTAAACCACCATATGCTGTATATTTTCAAGGTGGACTTACATGGCAGCATGCAAAGTTAGGTATATTAATGTCGTTACAGAAATTAAAAGATGCAGGTATTGCAAAATTGCACGAAAAATAGAACTAATTTCTTGTATACATTAATTTGGGATTATGTTAAAATAAAAGTTGTTTTGTTATTGTAAACAAAGGTTTATGAATTGTTAATTATGCAAATAATTGCTAAAGATAAAATGAAAGGACGAATAAAGGTGGCAGGTAATCTTAAAAGTAAAAATGCGTGGGCATTATTTCTACTAGTGCTTACAGGAATTGTTCTTGGTGGATTTATCGGTTCATTAGCTGAAGGAGTTTCATTTCTTAGCTGGCTTAATTATGGACAAAACTTTGGGTTAGATAATCCAATCGTATTGAATTTAGGAATTTTGGTTATTACATTTGGATTGAATATTAAGATAACGATGGCTAGTATTATTGGGGTAATAATAGCAATAATTGTATATCGTTGTTTATAATATGTTTGGAGAGATGCCTTGTGATATATAAGGAGTATTCATGGAGCATCGAAGAATAAAAGTTAATACAAACTTAAAACCATTACAAGAAAGACCAGACGAAAAGTTTTTGCAGTACGGACCTGAAATGCTGACGGATGCAGAATTGTTAGCTGTTATTATTAGAACGGGTAATAGAGAAGAAAATTCGGTAGAATTGTCACAAAGAATATTAACGGGAATAGATAATACAAGCAGTATTCTAAATATAATAGATACATCTTTAAATGATTTGCAAAAGATACCGGGTGTTGGAAAGGTAAAAGCTATTCAGGTAAAGTGTATAGCGGAGTTATCAAGAAGAATTTCGAAAACTACAGCTTATAAGAAAATGAACTTTTCTTCGGCTCAAAGTATTGCAGAATATTATATGGAGGATATGCGTTTTCTTAAATATGAGACAATTAGAATTGTATTGTTAGATACAAAGAATAACTTTATTTGCGATAAGGTTATTTCTAAGGGAACAGTTAATTCATCAGTAATTTCTCCAAGAGAAATATTCGTAGAGGCATTGAATAAAAATGCAGTTTATCTTGTATTGCTACATAATCATCCAAGCGGCGATCCACGACCTAGCAGGGAGGATTTGATGGTAACTGAAAGGATTAAAAAATCAGGAGATTTAGTAGGAGTAAAGCTATTAGATCATATCATTATAGGTGATAAAGTATACGTAAGTTTTAGAGAACAAGGCAGAATATAAAGAAGGGGGTCATTAATTTGGCTAGTAACGTTTTTGGTATCGATTTAGGTACGAGTAATATTAAAATTTATAATCATGATGAAGAAGTAATTCTTAATGAAAAAAATATTATTGCAATTCAGAATAAGAATACATTGTTTGCAGTAGGTGATTCAGCATTTGAAATGTATGAAAAAGCACCAGCTAATATTAATGTTTCATATCCAATGAATAATGGTGTAATTGCAGACATCAAGAATATGCAATTGATTTTGAAACATATGTTAGAAAAAGTTTCTAAACAGGCTTTGAGAAATTCTGATTACTATATAGCTGTTCCTACAGATATTACAGAAGTAGAAAAAAGAGCGTTTTATGATTTGGTAGAAAATGCAAATGTAAAGGCTAAGAGAGTATTTATTACAGAAAAAGCTATTGCAGATGCCATTGGTGTTGGTATAGATGTAACAAGTTCAAACGGTATTATGATTGTTAATATCGGTGCGGATACTACAGAAATCTCTATAGTTTCGTTAGGCGGAATTGTTGTCAGCAGACTAATTAAGATTGGCGGTAACAAGTTTGATGAGGCTATTATTAACTATATTAAGAGAAATTTCAATTTTATAATTGGTGATAAAACAGCTGAGAATATTAAAAAAGAACTTGCTAATGCATTGGCTCCGGATGAATCTAGTGCAGGTGTATATGGAAGAGATATAGTAACAGGTTTACCTTCTGAATTATCAATTACTTCAGAAGTAATCTATTCGGCTATTGCAGAGCCATTACATAGCATTATAGATGCTGTAAAAGTTATTTTAGAAAGACCTCCACCTGAATTGGGTGCAGATATTATAAGAGCAGGTATATATATTACCGGTGGTTCTTCTAATATTAAAGATTTGGACAAGATGTTTAGTAAAGAAACAGGTTTAAAGGTTAATAAGTGCGACAAGCCGGCAGAAAGCGTTGCAAGAGGACTTGGAGCAATGATTAAGGAACCAGCTTATAGAAAGCTTGCATATTCAACAAAAAATAAGTAATGACTTGAGGTATGTTTATGAAAAAGAAGGTTAAAGCCAAATTTGTAATGCCAAGTAAATATGTATTATTAATTGTTACCTTATTATGTTTAGGTATGATAGGTATTACCTTCACTACAGATGTGGCAGTTGGTCCTTTAAAGATTGTTGCCGGATATGTTTTAGTGCCTATTCAGAATGGAATCAATTATATAGGCAGAACATTTACTGAGAAAGCAGATGAACTCCAGACATTAAGAGAAGTAATGGAGAAAAATGAAAAACTTCAAGCTCAGGTAGATGAATTGACACTTGAGAATAATAGTCTTCAGCAGGATAAATATGAATTGCAAAGACTAAGAGAATTATACGAATTAGATCAGCAGTATTCAAGCTATACTAAGGTTGCAGCCAGAATTACAGGTAAGGATGCAGGAAACTGGTTTAGTACATTTGTAATTGATAAAGGTTCTAATGACGGATTGGCAGAGGATATGAATGTTATTGCCAGTGGGGGACTTGTTGGAATTATTACAGAGGTTGGACCAAATTGGGCGACGGTTCATTCTATTATAGATGATTCCAGAAATGTTAGTGCTCAGATTTTGACTACATCTGACAGATGTATGGTAAGTGGTGATTTACAATTAATGAGTGAAGGAGTAATCGCTTTCTCTCAATTAGATGATGATGACGATGCGGTAAATGTTGGAGATAAGATTGTTACATCGAATATTAGTGACAAATATTTACCAGGCATTTTGATAGGATATATAAAAGCAATTACAACAGATTCTAATAATCTTACTAAATCAGGATATTTGACACCGGTTGTTGATTTTAAGCATTTAGAAGAAGTATTAGTAATTACTGATTTAAAGGAATCAAAGGAGTAATTATGAAAAGAAAGATAGTAATGACACTTTTGATTATAGTGTGTTTTTGTCTTCAATGCACATTATTTAGATATTTGACATTTGCCTCTATTGGACCTAATTTATTGATTGTTCTTACGTCTTCAATTGGATTTATGAGAGGAAAGAAAGAAGGTCTGTTTGTAGGTTTCTTTTGTGGCTTATTAATTGATATATTCTATAGTAATATAGTAGGATTTTATGCGTTGGTATATATGTATATAGGTTATGTTAATGGCTTTTTTAACAAAATTTTTTATGATGAAGATATTAAGCTACCAATGTTTTTAATAACAATGAGTGATTTTGCTTATGGAATAATAATATATGTATTTTTGTTTTTATTTAGAACAAGATTTAATTTTGGTTATTATCTAATTAATATTATTATCCCAGAAGTTGTATACACTGTGTTAGTAACAATTGTGTTATACAGAATTATTAGGGGTATAAATAGAAGATTAGAAACTCGTGAAAAAAGGAGTGCAAGCAAATTTGTTTAATAGTATAAAAGAAGTAATTTCTAGTATTGTAAAATCAAGATTATTTGTTTTAGTTATTGTGTTTACAGTGATGTTTGCAATTCTTATTCAACGTATTTTTCAATTGCAGATTATTAATGGTGAGTCATATTTAAACGATTTTACTATGACAATAATGAAAGAGAGAACAATTGATAGTACAAGAGGTAATATATATGACAGAAACGGTGAATTGTTGGCTTATAATGAGTTGGCATATTCGGTAGCAATTGAAGATAATGGAACATATTCTACGACTAAACAAAAAAACAAAGAATTAAATACAACCATTTATAATCTTATAAAAATGATTGAAAAAAATGGAGACTGTATTGATAGAAATTTTAATATTGTTTTAGATGGTTCAGGAAATTATTCATATAATGTTTCAGAACGTTCATTATTAAGATTTATAGCAGATGTATATGGTGAAGCTAAAATAGATGATTTAGAGGAAGAACAAAAAAATATCTCGGCAGAAGGTATGATTGAATATCTAAAGAGTGACAAAAAGTATGGAATCAGTGAAGAATATACTGATGAAGAAGCGTTAAAAATAATAACTGTAAGATATGCAATGTCTGCCAATAGCTACCAGAAATATTTAACAACAACGGTTGCTAGTGATGTTTCAGATGAAACAGTTGCTGTTATTATGGAAAACCAAGACACACTTCAAGGGGTATCTATTTCGGAAAATACCATTAGAAGATATGTAGATAGTGAATATTTTGCACATATCATTGGATATACAGGAAAAATTTCACAAGAAGAATTAGATGATTTTAAGCAGATAGATGAAAATTATAGTTTGACTGATGTGGTTGGAAAATCTGGTATTGAACAGGTTATGGAAACAGAACTTCAAGGAGAAAAAGGTTACGAGACAGTTTATGTTGATAACTTGGGACGAGTAATTGAAACAGCTGATAGTTCTGAGCCGAAAGCAGGTAATGATGTTTATTTGACTATTGATAAAGAACTTCAGGAAGCAGTGTACAAAATAATAGAACAGACATTGGCTGGTATTTTGATTGATAAGATTGAAAATATTAAAGAGTATGTGCCGACTGCTACTAGCACAGCTGCAGATATTAAGATTCCAATAGATGACGTATATTATGCATTGATAAATAATAATGTAATTGACATTACAAATTTTTCAGATGAAAATGCATCAGAGTTAGAAAAAGATGTCTATCAGAAATTTTTGCAAAAGCAAGATAGTGTAATTGAATTATTAAAT
>CAYOMP010000073.1:0-12391 GCA_964405075.1 uncultured Lachnospiraceae bacterium | reverse complement strand
ATCCCGCAAATTTTCTGGGATAGTCCACAACTGGAATTTAGTTTTTCATTTAAGTATCCTGTATTAATTTCCAAGTTTTATCCTTTAAGCCATCTTTAACAAATACAATACGACTGTTATTCGGTAAGAACTATGTTATTTGTCGCTTACTTTCCTTGCGCAACAAAAGAACCATTTCAGTAAATTTCTAGTGGTTTTTGGGTTACCAAATTACTATTTTCTTTATACTAAGTGCACGTAAACTTGTATCTGTGCTTTCACCTATTTTAGCTAATCTCTCGATTCACCATATCTAATGCAGCTTTAACAACATTATGCATATCATAATATTTATACTCACCTAAACGTCCACCAAATATAACATTAGTTTCCTTATCAGCTAATTCTTTATATTTAGCATATAATGAACTATTCTTGTCATCATTAATAGGATAATAAGGTTCAATACCTCTACTCCATGTGCTAGAGTATTCCCTACTGATAACTGTCTTAGGCTGTGTACCAAATTCAAAATGCTTATGTTCAATAATTCTGGTATATGGCACTTCATACTCTGTATAATTAACAACTGCATTTCCCTGATAATTGTCCATATCAAGTACTTCTGTTTCAAATCTAACGCTTCTGTATTCTAACTCGCCATAACAATAATCAAAATATTCATCAATCATACCGGTAAATACTATCTTGTCAGCTTCTGCCATTAACGCTTCCCTATTATCAAAAAAATTAACATTAAGACGTACCTCAATACCATCTAACATTTTCTCTACCATCTGAGTATATCCACCAATAGGAATTCCCTGATACAAATCATTAAAATAGTTATTATCGTATGTAAATCTAACAGGTAATCTTTTAATAATAAAGGCTGGCAATTCTGTAGCTTTTTTACCCCACTGTTTTTCTGTATATCCTTTTACTAACTTTTCATAAATATCCTTACCAACCAGTGAAATAGCCTGTTCTTCTAAGTTAGTTGGATTATCAATCTTACTTTCCTTAATCTGTTCTTCAATCTTAGCCTTAGCTTCTGTAGGAGTCTTAATATTCCACATTTTGCTAAAAGTATTCATATTGAATGGCAAATTATATAATTCATCCTTGTAAATAGCTACTGGAGAATTAGTGTATCTGTTAAACTCTGCAAACTGCTGAACATATTCCCAGATATCTTTATCACTAGTATGAAAAATATGTGCACCATACTCATGAACATTAATACCCTCAACCTCTTTAGTATAAATGTTACCTGCAATGTGGTTACGCTTATCAATTACAAGACATTTCTTTCCACGTTTATTAGCTTCGTAGGCGAATATTGAGCCGTATAGTCCAGCACCTACTATTAGATAGTCGTAATTCTTCATGTTATTCCTCTTCTTTTTCCTAGTTATTTTTACTATTCTCTTTTAGAATATCATATTTATTTTCTATATATATATAAATAATCTTTTTTCAACAATTTCATAGGAAACAATTCCAACAACTATATGTATGATTAATATAGCTAAAAATGTTTTCAACGAATCCAGACTATAGTTTAGATTAAATTTCTGATTTATATAACTAACCCAAAAAAATATAGGTATATCCCAAATATATATTCCAAATGAAATATTTCCCAGGTAATAAAAGAGTCTTCTATTAAATATTTTTTCACAAATCTTACTCTTAATAGCCAAAACAATAATAGCAGGAAATACAAAAAACTCGAGAACCCACAAAACATTTCCAAATATATTCTCCCCTATTACGTTGTATAAAACAGCCACAAATATCAATACAACTATTGACAAAGTAATATATACTTCTTTGGAATAATTTTTTTCTAAGATAATTGCCAAAATTACTCCTATAAAGAATCCTAGTAAACCTCTAGCCATCATAGAATTGCAAAAACCAAACTCTAGCTTACCAATTAGTGCTCCACAATATACAGGTATAAAAAATAACCATTTTCTATCTGCATTTCTATTAGCAGCAGAAATTAACCAAAACACTATATAGCAAAATAAGCATACACTTATATACCATGTTGGCTGATTAAATGCAAAACAACCTGATCCCATCCAAATATTTACACCTAATAGATGTGGAAGTAATTCTGACAAACTACAGTTTCCCAAGTTCATCCAATACCCACCTTTTTCAGTGAAGAAACACCACTGTCCTATAGCCATTACCATAGTTGTAAGCACTGTCATAGGTAATAATCTTTTACACCTTTTTAAGTAAAAATTTTTAATTCCTTCCCCATCTGTTATTTTGTTAAAATATGCCCGATATGCCAGCAAGCCAGATATTATAAAAAATAGTTCAACTAACATCCATCCCATATCAGAAATTTTTCCAATAAAAGCAACATCTCCAAATATGTATCTTTCGGCAGTTCCATTTAACGCTCCTCCCATACACATATTCCTATAGTGATACAGACACGTTATAACTATTGCCGCAACAAATTTTAGAAAATCTAAACATCCATTTCTTTTCATCTAAAATTCCCCATTCTGAATTATTTCGTATATAGTCAGAATCAATTATGAAAATATTTCTTTTCCTCACTTAACATCTTCTCTTTAGTCCACTTTGTAACAACAACATGTTTTTGTTTTTTACCACGTTTTCTTAAACTAAACAACTGACTAATATACTCTAAGGTAACCTTTGACGATAACTTCGATTCACCTTCTGTTCTATCACAAAATGCATATGGAATTTCAACAACAGTGTCATATTTTGCTAAGGCTAACACCTCAACCATGATTTTCCATCCAATCGGACTTAATTCTTCCTCTATATTAAGTGCTTCTTTTTTAAACATAAACAATCCACTTGTTGGATCTGTAATTTTTCTTAGACATGGAAGTAATACCTTACCCATATATCTAGCTGTACCAGATACAAACTTTCTATACAAATTCAATCCCCCATCACTTCCACCTGGAATAAATCTGCTAGGAATACAGAAATCTGCTCCACTTTGTATAGCAGCATACATTCCTCTTAATATTTCTGGTGGATGCTGTAAATCCGCATCCATTACTGCTAATATATCTCCATCAGCTATTTCAAATCCTTTTAAAACAGCAGTTGCCAAACCTTTTTCATTATCTCTGTGATATAATCTTACATGGCTATCCCTACTTGCAATTTCACTAATTACTTCTGGTGTATTATCCGTACTATCATCTACGTATAGTATTTCAAAATCAATTCCCTTTAAACAGCTTTCCACTTTTTCTACTAACTTAGGAACATTTTTTGCTTCATTATAACTTGGTACTACAATCGACAATTTGCTCATTTTTCTCTCCTCTTTCGCATTACATAAATATATACATTAATATTGACACAGCAACAAAACCAACAATAGGAATCATACGTAGCCATAAAATCCCTCTATTTAATACATTTAATTCAGAAGAATTATTATTCTCTAAGTTAAACTTAGTTAAAACAAGGAGCATTCCAATTCCTCCTACTGTTAATACAGTTAATGCTATATCAATAAAATTATTCAATTTCAGAACCTGATTTATCAAATTAATAAAAGTTATACCTGTATATGGTCTTCCTACTATTTTAGTAAGTATTCCCGTATTTAACATATACACATCAATACCAGATAAATACGTTGTTGCAACAGCAATATAACCTACGCTATATAATAACTCTGTAAAAAGATAATCTCTCTTATTCCTAACTAATCCATATGAAAATACCATAAATGGACTCATTATAACCAACCACTGTGGATGCCATAGCACTAATATTGAAAATGCTAAAAAGATTGCCAGTGGCATTATAAATACATTTCTCCACTTTTTTTCTTCATCTTTTATATAAAAACATATAGCACAAACAATACCCACTATAAGAATTAATACATCTATATTAGCAACCCCACCAGAAAATGTTACAGCAAATAGTCTTCCCTTAAAGTTATAATTAGAATCCATAAACTGCTGAACAGTACTGTATGCCGGGTCAAACCTATATATTACCTTATACAATAATGGCAAACTCATTCCCACAATAAGGTTTCTCAATATATAAATAATTCTCTTCTCTAACAATAATACAATAGGAACTAATATAAATACTGCAAAACCTTTAATGCACATTGCTAATGACATAAACAGACAAAATCTTATCATTTTATCATTTACTAAAAAATATAATCCTATAAGTACGAAACATACCGCAATAATATCGAATTGTCCAAAAATAACATTTCCAAATAGAAATACAGTTGATGTAAGAAATAGGAAACCTATATTTTCCGTACTATTATCAAATACATTTTTTTCTTTTAACTTATATGTAATTTTATCCATCAAAATCGCAGAAACCACACCTAAAACAACAATCAGGCATTTTGCCCACATAATGTACATCATACGCATAGTTTCAGTGCTTAAAATTATTCCAAACAGCCTTATAGGTAAGTTCCATATTCCTACTATAAGATACACAATCACATTATAATTAGGTGAATTAAGCATCGACTCACCAAAACTATAATATCCATTCACTGCATGTTCCATAGTAATAGAATAGAATGAAAAAATCTTTCCTGAAAATAAGATGTTTACTGCATCATTCGCCTGTTCTACTACAATAGGCAAATCAAAATTGTAACAAAACAAAAAAGTACCTATGGCAAGCACCAAAATTGCTAAACTCCAATCCAATTTATCAATTTTATCTTTTTTATACCATATGCTGATACTGTTCTTTACTTTTTTATTCATATCGTTCCCTATCTCTTTCTAATCATATGTGTTATAAGCAATCTTATAAAAATGCATGATAAATTTGGTAAACCAATGAGGCCAGAATTTATCAAACATTTCCATATCTTCTGCAACACGTCTGTTATCTACAATAAACTCCTTTGTAGTAGCTTCGTTATGAATTCTATAATAGGTTAATGGCTTATCAATATAAATAAATCTTCCTTTAGCACAGGCATACTTATAAAATGTATCCCAGTCTAAAGAAAACTTTAAGTTCGAAGTAAATATCGGTCCATTTATCAACTTCTTATTATAACTTACTGCTGGACAACATATGCAATTTCCCATGGCTAACGAATATTTTTTAAAAAACCTTTTATTTGCTAAAAAACTAAATTTCATAGGTGTTCTTAAAAAACGTCTCAAATAATTATTAATATCTCTTGTTATCTGACCATTTTTTACCGGTCTGTAATCAGTAAATGCCATTATGGCATCCGGATATTTTTTAATCTTTTTTAATAACATTTTTTCAAAATCATGATTATAGAAATCGTCCTGATGTGCAACTGTTACCCAATCTGTCTTGGCACAATCACATGCAAAATTCCAATCATCCTGAATATCGCTTTTCCCTTCTCTAACATATAATTTTAAAGAATACTTGTCCGCAATACCTTTTATATGTTCATTAGGAGTAGATGTGCATATTATAATATTACTTTTTACAGATTGTTTTAATAACGATTTCACACACTTCTCAAGATATTCTGATTCTTTATATGCACATACCGCAAAGGTATGATTTGTATTATATTTCACTTTCCATTCCAACCTTTCTATGTCAATAAACCAAGAACTCAATTCTCCATAGTTTACTCATTATAGTTTTCAAGTTCTTCTTCTGTAACCCATACAAAATTTACATCTTGTGATAAATCATAATATTCCTTCATCCAATATTCGATGTATTCAAAACCTTTATCATATGCCATTTGTGGTCTATAAGTTTTATTCTTACATTTTAATAATACTATCTTATTTTCAGCTGTAATATCTTTATCCTTTAATTTGTCGTGATTATACTCCAAAGCATAGCTATTTTCATAATATCCACATAATAAAGCCTTACTATTTTGAAATGCTCTATTCGCCAATACTAAGAAAGTACAGCAACCTATTACTCTAATTGCAATATCCATCTTTTTATTAGAATTTAGATTATCTACAAATTTCCAAATCACTATGTTGATTATTACAATTACACAAAATATATAACATAGGAATGATCTGTGCATTATACTAGGCGACATTATTAAACAAAAATCAGATGCAGCAGCCATAAATACCCAAGCCGTTACCTCTTCCATTTTGCATTTTCCAAAATACCACAGACTCAATATTGCAGTATGAACTAAGAAAATCAAACATATTATTCTTTCCATATCATTATGTCCACTAATTTTAACAGTAGCTGCCATCAGTGTTCCAATAGTCACTGTTGTTATGAAAAAAATTATGTTATCTATTTTTTTCTTATCTTTTCTCAGCATATCAAAAACCATAATAAATGTGGCTAGGACTGTTGCTAAATTAAATATTTGAATAGAATTCTTTAAATACATATCCAATATTATAGGTAAATTAGTTTCGATTTTCTCTAAAATTGATAATGAAGCAAAATCCCCATTAGTGTCTAGTCTAACAAAATTCCCTGGTGCGCAAAACATAATTAAATATGTCAATATAGACCAACCCACACAAAAACAATCTATTTTCCAATATTTCTTCCAGTTCTTTATATTATGCAAAACAATGTACATACCATAATACACAATTAAAGCCACACCATATTGCTCTTGGGATAATGTAATAAGAGGTATTCCAATAAATTGTATTATATAAAATCTTTTTAAATTCACACTATCTTCTACCAAATACCTCTTACAGGTCCTATCATATTCAAAAATTGTAATAAACATTGGTAGTAGAGGCCATATATATAAGACTGATGCAGATGCCCAATATGTCCCTGCAACATGTAAATTTATGTCTATTAAACCATATGCTATTAACATGGAAATAGCAACACCGATACTTGATTGCTTATTCATATAAAAGCAAACCACTCTATACATAACATACAATATCAGTATTATAACCATAGACTGCATTATCATATATAGCTTAATTCCTTCTTTTAAAGCCGGAATCAAAATAGCACAAGCATACAATAACCTTCCACCCCAATTATTGTATATCCACTTAGCCCACTCTAATATATCCGCTATTCCATAATTCGTCCCATTTACACCTTCGACATTATAAGCATATGCCAATGCTGCATTTCCATAATCATCATAGTATATGCCTAAACATAAATGCTGTAATAGCAAAAATATCCATCCCAAACTAAAAATTGCAAAAACATATTTTTTTTCATGTCCTTTTACATATTTATCATTAAGACTTCTAAACAAACTATTTGTCATTTTCAAACCTCTAAACTAATTTAATCTACACTGTTTTCTTCATTTTTTTCATCTAAAACTGTCTCAATATTGTATCTTGGACGTTTCTTTACTTCTACGTATACTTTACCAACATATTCGCCAACAATTCCTATTGATACTAATTGTACACCACCCATAAACCAAATAGATACAATTAAAGATGACCAACCATCAACTGTATTGCCACCACATAATTTTGATATAATTATATATAGTATTGCAATTACACATACTACTAATATTACAAACCCTAATCCAGTTATCATTGTTATAGGCTTTATACTAAATGAAGTTATCCCATCAAATGCAAATGCCAACATTTTTTTCAATGGATATTTGGATTCTCCTGCTTCACGTTTTCCTCTCTTATAATAAACAGAAGTAGTTTTGTATCCGATAAGCGGAACAATTCCTCTTAAAAACAAATTTCTCTCTCCATATTCTCCCAGCTGCTCTACAGCCCTCTTGCTCATTAGTCTGAAATCCGCGTGATTATATACAGATTTAACACCTAAAATACTCATCAATTTATAAAAACCTAAAGCTGTAGTTCTCTTAAAGAAAGAGTCTGTATCTCTATTGTTTCTGACACCGTATACTATATCGTATCCTTCGTGATATTTATCTACCATCTCTTCTATTACATTAATGTCATCTTGTAAATCTGCATCTATTGATATAGTAATATCCGCTGTTTCCTTTGCAGTCATCAGTCCCGCCATTAATGCATTTTGATGTCCTACATTTCCCGCCAGTTTCACTCCATGAGCATACTTGTTTTTACTATTTTCTTCACTTATCAATTCCCACGTTCTATCTTTGCTTCCATCATTAACAAACAATATGTAACTATCAGAAGAAATTTTTTCTTTTTTAATTAAATCTTCTATTACACCGGTTAATTGTTTTGCTGTTTCTGCAAAAACCTCTTCCTCGTTGTAACATGGTACAACGATTGCTAAAATATCTTTCTTCAACTCTATCTCTCCATTTCTAATCTTTTATTACTCAAATTTATTTCTAATCATAATCTATTACTTCTGCAACACACTATACACCACCCATGCCAATTTTCTCTCATCATCACCAATTAAAATCTCCTTAGGCACCACATATGAATCTGAAATTATTGTAATGTTAAAATATTCATTTTCATCTGTAATTCCTAACTGGCTCTTGGAAATTTCTATTTCAAAAACCCCATCTTGTGTAAATTTCCTATCTACTACAAACTTATTATCAATATAGATACTTAATTTTACAATTTCTATTCCTATCTTCTTATAATTATCAAGAGGCATATATCCATTAATTGATATTTTATCACTTTCAACACTGTTTTTTAAATCAACTGAAACTTTCTCTGATACCCATGCCTGTCCATCTTCAATCTCATATGACCCCTTAAGTACATCTGTACTTTTTGCCTTACTATTACTCCAATCTGCATCCGAATCCCAATTATACATATCACGATTTTGAGAAATATCTACAGTAAACACCCCAACATTTCCATTCAAATTTTCGGCAGGCTCTGCTTCATTGCCGCCTCCATACCATACATATAGTAAATCCTGTGTATCATTATATAAAAACGTGGTATCACATATTACCTTACTGTCCCACGCATCATTTTTCAATTCAATCAACCCATTATAATTTTCTTTATACCAATTAACACCATCTAACGAGTATGCCAGTCCTATATTTCTTATTTCATCAGCATCTCTTCCCGTATATAACATATAAAAGAAAGGGGACGAATAATATACGCTTGGTTCACCAAGACCATTTTCATCAAAGCTCCCCTTTGCACCGACATCTAAAATTGGGTTTGCATTACTCTTAACCCAATTTATTCCATCATTTGACACTGCAACTCCAAGTCTTTGAACTCCTAATTCATTCATTCCCAAATAATACATATATAAATTACCTTTATGTTCAATAACATAAGGATCCGCAACTCCATTACAATCCCATTCACCATTTTCACCACATGTGATTACAGGCGCTTCTTCTTTTTCAAAGTTAACTTTATCCTCAGAAATAGCTAAACCAATCTGAGTTTTCCCATTTTCATCATTTCCCTGATAAAAATAATACACATTTTCCTTATAATATACAGCAGAGCCATTCGCAGCAATATAGCTTGAATCCCAACCCGAATCTGATAATGTTATAACGGGATTATTCTCATACTTATCCCACTCAACCCCATCATCAGACATTGCTACTCCAGTACTCCACTTTTCACCATCATATCCTGAATAGTAGTTATAATATTTTCCTTCAATTTCAACAACTGAAGGATTTAATAAGTCGATACTATCCCATTCGCCCATATTTCCCTTTTTCAAAACCGGACTTTCACACTTATCAACAATTTCAAAAGGAGCGGTTTTGGTAATTTGAATACAATCCTCCAATTTAAAATCTGAAGAAATAATACTTTTATTCGCTTCACTTTCCTGTTTATTCAACTTCAAACCTTTTCCTAATGCATATGAAGCTATCAAACTTCCAACAAAGCCAACAATAATAATTACCTTTGAATTGTATTTTTTCATTTGCCGCTCCTTCTCATAATAGCATTTTACTTAAAGTCCAAATTTATAACTTCCTCTGCTTTTTCCAACATAAAATACTTTTGAATAAATTCAATTCCATTATCGGATATTTCTCTTAGTCTGTCACAATCATCATATAAATCATTTATAAGCTGTGCCATTTTATCTGCATCATCTTCCATAATAAATGCTTCTTCTTCAGAGCTTAAACCTTCACCGCCAATAGACGTTGTTACCAAAGGAATTTGGTAATAAGCAGCTTCAACTACCTTTCCCTTAACCCCTGCTCCTACTCTAAGTGGAACAACTGCCAGCCTGCACTGTCTGTACATTTCATCTAATTCTTCATCTGGAACAAATCCCTTAATTATAATATTTTCACTGGCAAGAGCCTGTATTTCTGGTGTTACCTTGGAACCAACAACATACCACTTAATCCCTGGGTGCTTTTTGAGTATCTTAGGGAATATTTCCTTTCCAAACCATAAAACAGCATCAATATTAGGTGGATGTCCAAAACCTCCAACAAATATAATATCATTACGCTGGGAGAAATCCTTATTTATATCATCCAAAATATTCTCATATATATATAATGGAATATTTCTTACAGGCTTTTCGCCTACCTCTTTTTGAACAACCTGCTGTTCATATGAACCAACAACATGAATTACATCTGCCTTATCAAATATCTCGAATTCTTTCTTTTTCCATTCTTCCGATGATTTTAACAATTCAGGATTCTTTTCAATCTGATACTGTCTGTACTCTCTAAGATAATGAAGGTCATGTCCAAAATAAACTATTTTAGCATCTGAATACTTACGAATAATATCTATATACTTAGGTGCTATATGAGGTCGGTTTAAATAGACATAATCAAAATAGTGTGCATTATCTCTCAACCATTGTTTCCAGTTCTTGTAATAGTAATTTCCATAAATAACCTCTACACCTTTTTGCTGTAGTTCTGTGGTATATGGTTCATGTCTAAAGAAATTATCACCAATAAATGTTACCTGATAACCCAATTTAGCAAAAAGACTTGTATACATAAAAGTACACTTTCCGCCCGCATCTTTATCATAATGTGGTACATAGTGGTCAACAATTAATATACGTTTCTTATTTTTACTTCTGTCTTTTGCTAAAAAGACATTTTCTGCATTGGCAAAATGTTCTTTCTCTAATACATCCTGCCATTTTTCAAAGAATTTATCTTTATTTACTACCTGATACTGCTTTTGTCCTGTTGATGTATCAGTACCATTTGAAATTCCTTCAAAATGCACAACTACTGATAAAGGCTGGTATACAACTTGGTATCCATGTTTTCTTACCTCAAATGCCAGGTCAGCATCTTCATAATATGCAGGTGTAAATCTTTCATCAAATCCGCCAATTTCATTCCATAAACTCTTTCTGATCATTATGGCAGCACCGGATATATAGTCAACTTCCTTCACGTAGTTATACTCTGGTTCTTCAGGATTGCATTTGTTCCCATAATTCCATGCTGAAGCATCATTCCAAAATATTCCTCCAGCCTCTTGAAGCATTCCATTAGCATATACTAATTTTGAGCCGGTCATACCAATATTTTCATCATTTTCTAATATACTAACTAATGGTGCTAACCAGTTGTCTTGAACTTGCGTATCATTATTAAGGAATAAAATGTATTCTCCCTTTGCATAGCTTGCCGCATTATTACAGTTTTTCAAAAATCTTAAGTTTTCTTCATTATTAATTACCGTAATGCCTGTAATAATCTCATCAATTCTTTGTGTCAAATCGCTAGAACAATCATTCCCGATAATAATTTCATATGTTACATCTCCACTATTTTTTTTGATTGATTCTAAACAATTATAAGTGTATTCAAACTGATTATACACAGGAATAATAATAGATACTTTTGGAGAATCAAACTGTTCAAATGCTAATTTGTCATACTCTTCAAATTGTTTTGTTTTTATTTTTTCTACTACATTCAATGAAACGTTTTCTGTTGATGACATTCTGGCATCTTCAAGATTCAAAGCCTCTTTATATCTCCTTTGAACTCCTTCCATTCCTTCAAGCTTTAAAAACTTAAAGTAATTTTTAATTCTCTTAACAGATAGCATCTTAACCATCACTTTAGGATTTCTAAATATGTTAACCAGCACTCTACAAAAGAATCTTCGCTTACTGTTCGGTGGAAGCACTGTATCCCCCGTTTTTTGAATTTTTTTCATCAATTTCCATGAATGCGTTGTTTTTACATGCTCATACTCTTCTGCTTTTGCCTTCAATATACGTTCACTTTCAATAAGCTGCTGTATATGAGCAGACTGATTGTTTATCTCTATATTTAAATTTTCAGATATTTCCATTAATTTGCTTCTGTCATCTCTTAACTCATCAATTTCAAAATCCAGTTTTTTTAGATGCTTATTTCTTTCTTCAACATCATTCTGGAGCTCTATAATTCGTTGAATATTATTCTCATGCTCTCTTTCTTCGTTCATAAATACAGACGATATAGACTCTTTTGGCAATTCACCATTACTTGCAATAG
>CAYOMP010000072.1:0-12628 GCA_964405075.1 uncultured Lachnospiraceae bacterium | reverse complement strand
ATGAAATAAGAACTCCTATGAATTCAATATTAGGAATGGTTGAACTTATTTTGAGAGATGAAATATCAGAAAGTGTAAGAGAAAGAGCGCATAATATTCAGACATCAGGAGTTTCGCTATTAGCCCTTATAAATGATATTTTGGATGTGTCTAAAGTTGAATCAGGAAAAATGGTTATAGGTGAAGAAGAATATCATTTTACATCATTAATTAATGATGTAGTAAATATGATTTCTGTGAGATTGCTGGACAAGGATGTTGAATTGTTTGTAAATATTGATCCTAGTATTCCTGGTGTATTAAAGGGTGATCCTATTAGAATTAGGCAGATTTTGATTAATCTGCTTAATAATGCGGTTAAATTTACAGATTCTGGTTCCATAACATTGAATGTTAGTTTTCGAATTAGAGAAGATATGGTTCTTTTGATGATAAATGTTATTGATACAGGAATAGGAATAAAAGAAGAGAATATTGATAAGCTATTTAATAGTTTTGAACGATTTGATGAACGTAAAAACGGTAATATAGAGGGTACAGGTCTTGGATTGTCTATATGCAAGGAATTATTAGAACTCATGAATGGAAGCATTACTGTTAAAAGTGAATATGGAAAAGGAAGTAATTTTTCTGTAGTATTACCACAAAAGGTAATTAATAAAGAAACGATGGTGGTAATTAATGATGAGCCACAATCAGTTATAGTATATGAAGATAATAAGCATTATGCTGAAAGTATGAAAAAAACGTTGGATATGTTAAAATGTAACTCCACAGTGGTTAATAGTAAAAAATCATTTGAACGAGAAATTGAAAATAACAAAGCCACTTTTATTTTTATATCACAACAGCATTATCAAGAGGAAAAAAGTATTTTAACTCAATTGAATAATGTTAAAATATGCGTAATAATCAAATTCAATGGCGCAATTAATAGCTTTGACAATGCAATTAGTATAAAAAGACCTATATGTTGTATGAATGTGGCTGCAGTTTTAAATGGTGATGATAACAGATTAGAGTTTGGTGAGAGAAAGAAAAACATTAAATTTGAAGCACCTAGGGCAAATGTTTTAGTAATAGATGATAACCTTATAAATTTAGAGGTTATAAAAGGACTGCTAGGATATTACAAAATTAATGTTGATTTGGCTTCTAGTGGTATGGAAGGAATAGAAATGCTTAAGTCGCAAAAATATAATATGATATTTTTAGACTATATGATGCCATATATGGATGGAATCCAAACCTTAAAGGCAATAAGAAAAACAGGTGGAGAATATTTCGAAAATATTCCTATTTCGGTATTAACGGCTAATGCTGTTAGCGGTGCGAGAGAAATGTTAATGAAAGAGGGATTTCAGGATTATATTTCAAAACCTATAGATGTGAATAAATTAGAAAGCGTATTGCTGAAGTTCTTGCCAAAAGAACTTATCAATATTATTGAGGATAATGAATTAGATAATGCAGTTGAAAAAAAAATGAAATTAGATATTGATATTAAAGGTATCGATTCTAGTGAAGCTATGAAACATTGCAATAATAATATTGAAGGCTATAAGGCAATTCTGTCTGTGGTGTTATTAGAAGGTAAAGAAAAATGCAAATATATTAGAGATATTATAGAAAAGGGTGACATTACAAGATATATTGTTGAAGTGCATGGCATAAAGGGAGCTATGGCTTCCATTGGAGCAGTTGCACTCTCGGAACATGCTAAGAAACATGAGTTTGCTGGCAAGGAAGGTAATATTCAATATATTAAAGATGATATTGATAATTTGTTAAATGAATACTTAGAATTACTTGATAATATTGAAAAATATATGAATAATGGTAATATTGAAGAAAATGAAAATCATAAGAGTTTATCGGATGATGAGTATAAGGAAATATTGAAGAGTATTTATTTATATGTTGAAGAATTTAATTCTTCAGACGCGATGGAGCAAATAGTAAAATTACAGAAATATAGTTTATCAAATTCAAAAAAAGAAGTGGTAAATAATTTGAAGAAATTAGTTGATGAACTCGAATATGAACAAGCTGAAGAATTTTTAAAAATGGAATTTGAGAAATGGAGATAATATGTACAAATTAATTAAGCAAGAAGGAAGAGCTAAAAGAGGCGAATTTCATACGGTACATGGTGTTATTCAAACACCTGTATTCATGAATGTTGGAACAGCAGCAGCTATAAAAGGAGCTGTTTCTACAGAAGATTTACAGCAGGTAAAAACACAGGTTGAATTATCTAATACTTATCATTTGCACGTTCGCCCAGGTGATAAAGTGGTCAAGCAAATGGGTGGTTTGCATAAATTTATGGTATGGGACAAACCAATTCTTACAGATTCAGGTGGATTTCAGGTGTTTTCACTTGCAGGATTAAGAAAAATCAAAGAAGAAGGTGTATACTTTAATTCACATATAGATGGAAGAAAGATTTTTATGGGACCGGAAGAAAGTATGCAAATTCAGTCAAACCTTGCATCGACAATAGCTATGGCATTTGATGAATGCCCACCTAGTAAGGCTGAAAGAAGCTACATTGAAAATTCTGTAGCAAGAACTACCAGATGGTTAGAGCGTTGTAAAAAAGAAATGAATAGACTAAATTCCCTTGAGGATACAATTAATAAAAATCAGATGTTATTTGGTATTAATCAAGGTGGAACTCTTAATGATATTCGTATTGAACATGCAAAGGTTATTTCTGAAATGGATTTGGACGGATATGCAATTGGAGGTTTGGCTGTTGGAGAAAGTCATGAAGAAATGTATAATGTATTAGAGGCTACAGTTCCTTTTTTGCCTGTTGACAAACCAACATATTTAATGGGAGTAGGAACACCTGCTAATATTTTGGAGGGTGTTGAACGTGGTGTTGACTTTTTTGACTGCGTATATCCAACAAGAAATGGCAGACACGGGCATTTATATACCAATAAGGGTAAGATTAACTTGTTTAATGCAAAATACGAATTGGATTCAAGACCAATAGAAGAGGGATGTCAGTGTCCTGCATGTAGAACATATAGCCGAGCTTATATTCGACATTTACTAAAGGCGAAAGAAATGCTTGGAATGAGACTATGTGTACTCCATAATTTGTATTTTTATAATACAATGATGGAAGAAATTAGAGAGGCTTTGGATAATGGTAATTTTGCGGCTTATAAAAAGGCAAAATTAGCTGGTTTTGAAGAAAATGGTTTGAAATAAAAAGTTTTTAAAGAATTCTTTAAATAAAAAAAGAAAAAAATGTGAAAGTGCTTGATGTATTTTTATGATTTGTGTAGAATATAGAAAGTGTTTAAAATTATGTATATACATTAGGAGGATTTGAAAATGAGTTTATTAGCAACAGCATCAGCATCTGCTGGTTCAAGTATTATGGTTATGGTTTTATATGTAGTAATTTTAGGTGGATTTATGTACTTAATAGCTATTAGACCACAGAAAAAGGAACAGAAAAAAATTGCAGCAATGCTTTCTAATCTTGAAACAGGAGATAGCGTATTAACTAGTGGCGGATTTTATGGTGTTGTTATTGATATTACAGATGATACAGTTATCGTAGAATTTGGTAATAATAAGAATTGTAGAATTCCAATGCAAAAGAGTGCAATTGTACAGGTGGAAAAACCGGGACAGGAATAAAAATTTGATATTTATAACAAAAATGTCTTAAATAGGAAATCTTATTTAAGGCATTTTTTAAATTATGTATTAAAAAGAGAAAAAGTGTGGTACAATGAAAAGGATATTTTTTTAAAAGTAAAAGGGAGTATTGCTTTTTAGAAAAATATTATGAGTCGGGATTAAAAAATTTGATAGGGATTATGTATACTATAAAAATGCAAGTTAGACGTTTGGAGGTAGACAAATGAACGAAAATAATTTCAAACCATATGTACCTGCAGATAAGGTTACACCGGAATTTACAGCTACGTCAGTAATTATGGGTGTGCTTTTAGCAGTGATATTTGGTGCAGCAAATGCGTATTTGGGTCTTAGAGTAGGTATGACAGTTTCAGCTTCAATTCCAGCGGCAGTTATCTCTATGGGTGTTATACGCGTTATTATGAAAAAAGATTCAATTTTAGAAAGTAATATGGTTCAGACAATAGGCTCTGCAGGGGAATCTTTGGCGGCAGGAGCAATCTTTACTTTACCTGTACTTTTCTTATGGGCAAAAGAAGGAATTATGGATAAACCAAGCTTGATCACAATAGCTTTGATTGCACTCTGTGGAGGTGTACTTGGTGTTTTATTTATGGTTCCTCTTAGAAATGCACTTATCGTAAAAGAACATGGAATTCTTCCATATCCAGAAGGAACAGCTTGTGCCGAAGTTCTTTTAGCAGGAGAAGAAGGTGGTTCAAGTGCTGGTACAGTGTTTGCAGGTATGGGGTTAGCTGCAGCATTTAAATTTATTGTAGATGGAATCAAAGTGGTTCCAGGTGTTATTGCAGCACCTATTAAAGCATTGAAAACAGAGATTTCTGCAGAAGTATATCCTGCATTAATTGGTGTTGGTTACATTTGTGGAATTAAGATTTCTGCTTATATGTTAGCTGGTGGAATAATAGGATGGTTTGTATTAATACCTGCAATTGTTACTTTTGGTGGAGATACTATTCTATATCCGGGAACAGAAACAATTGCTAATATGTATGCTTCACAGGGAGCAGGCGGCATTTGGAGCAGTTATATTAGATATATAGGTGCAGGTGCTGTAGCAGCAGGTGGTATTATTAGCCTTATTAAATCATTACCTTTAATTACTACTACATTTGTGGATGCTATTAAGGCAATGAAGGGAAGCAAATCCGACAGTAGACTTCGTACTGACAGAGATTTAGATATGAGATTTGTTTTGATTTGTATCTTAGTAATGATTGTTGCGATTTGGTTATTACCACAGATTCCTGTTACTTTCTTGGGAGCGTTTTTAATAGTTATATTTGGTTTCTTTTTTGCAACAGTATCATCAAGAATGGTCGGTTTAGTAGGAAGTAGTAACAACCCTGTATCGGGAATGGCTATAGCAACTCTTTTATTTTCTACACTTGCTCTTAAAGCTTCAGGAGATATTGGAGTTCACGGAATGCAAGGAGCAATTGCCATTGGTTCAATTATTTGTATTGTAGCTGCTATGTCAGGTGACACTTCACAGGATTTAAAAACAGGCTACATTTTAGGTGCAACACCAAAGAAACAGCAGATTGGAGAGTTAATAGGTTCTGTTGTTTCAGCTTTGGCAATTGGTGGAGTTCTCATTTTATTAGATTCAGCTTGGGGATTTGGGTCAAGTCAGCTTTCAGCGCCACAGGCAACTCTAATGAAAATGATTATTGAAGGCGTAATGGAAGGTAATCTTCCTTGGGCACTTGTGTTCATTGGTGTATTTATCGCCATTGCAATTGAAGTACTTGGAATTCCAGTTCTTCCAGTTGCAATAGGTTTATATTTGCCATTAGAACTTAGCACAACCATTATGTTGGGTGGAGTTATAAGATGGTTTTATGATAAAAAGAATACTAATGCGGATAAGAATTCAGAAGCTAATAGCGGAATACTATTCTGTTCAGGTCTGATTGCTGGTGAAGGGCTAGTAGGTATAATCCTGGCAATTTTAGCAGTAGTAGGCGTTGATAAGTATATTGATTTATCAGGTGTTTTAGATACAGGATTAGTTGGTGGAATTATTTTAACAATTGTAATGGTTGGCTGTGTATGGAAGTTTGCAATGCAAAATAAGGAAAATGGTAATGCAAAATAATAAAAAACAAAATTCAGATAATTATTTAGATTATATTCCAAAGCATAGTAATAAATATCAAAGCAAAATTGATGAGGAAGGTAAGGTAACTATTCTGGTCGAAAATACAGGGATATTTAATAGTTTAGCTCAGAAGCTTTTAAAAAAGCCAAGGGTATCACAAGTTCATTTAGATGCTATGGGAAATTTTATATGGCCGCTAATAAATGGTGAGAATACTGTGTATGATATAGCTATCTGTGTTAAAGAGGAATTTGGAGAAAAGGCAGAGCCACTTTATAATAGACTGATTCAGTACTTAAAAACTATGGAAGATTATGGTTTTATAGATATTATTAAAAGTAATTCAAATAAACAAATATGATTTGTTTAACAAAATAACATAATTAAAATAATAAGGACAACCTTGAAAGACGGATTTAATCTGACTTTTAAGGTTGTCTTTTGACTATGTAGGAAAGTTATTTTATAATCAAAATAAGGTGAAAAACATATTTATATGCCATTTTTTGTCACGTTTTAAGACGTTTTTTTTGCTAAAATTTGCGTTAAAGCTTAGCATATATATTGCTTTGCATAGTGTGATAAATAAAAAGTGTTGATTAAGCGTGTTCATATAGTAAGGTAATAATGACAATTAGAGATAGAAGGGAATAATACGAATGAAGAAATATAGGATATCTAATGATTCGATTTTACCAGAATTAAGAAGAACAGGTAAATTTATCAGGAGATTTAATTATTATTATACTGAAAGAAAGTTTAGGCTTATTAATAAAATTATGGGTGTCAGTAAAGGAAAATGGCTTGGGAAAAATACAGTAATGGAGGAACAGATTATAAAGGGTCGTGATGGAAATGACATTCGCGTATGTGTATGCAAATCTAAGAAAGAGACTTGCGAAAATGCTACAGGATTATTATGGATTCATGGTGGTGGCTTTGCTATAGGAGCTCCAGAACAGGACTTTAGGTTTGTGGAAAATTTTTTGGAAGAGCATAATTGTATTGTAGTTGTGCCAGATTACAGAAAGAGTACAGAGGCACCATATCCAGCTGCTTTGAATGATTGCTATGATACATTGTTATGGATGAAAGACAATGCAAAAATATTGGGGATTAATGAAAAACAGATATTTGTAGGTGGAGATAGTGCTGGAGGTAATTTAACTGCTGCGGTAACATTACTTGCAAGAGATGAGAAAAAAGTTGATATAGCTTTTCAAATGCCTTTCTATCCTATGCTGGATGATAGAATGATTACGGAGTCTTCTAAAAATAATGATGCACCTGTATGGAACAGTGTATCAAATGAAATAGCATGGAAAATGTATTTGCGAGATTGCAAGGATACTGTATCAAAATATGCTGCACCGGCAAGGGAAACAGACTTTTCAAATTTGCCACCTATGTGTACATATATAGGGAGCATAGATCCTTTTTATGATGAAACCAAAGAATACGTTGCTAATATGAAAAAAGCAGCTGTGGAAGTGTTCTTTAAAGAGTTTGAAGGATGTTATCATGGTTTTGATATTGTGTGTCCAAAAGCAGAGGTAACTAAAAGAGCAAGAGAATTCTATTTGGATGCTTTCAGATATGCACAGAAAAATTATTTTTCAAAATAGGAACAAGAATCTAAACAAGTAAAAAATATTGACTTTTTTATTTGTTGGTGATATTATGACTAAAAATAAATAATTAGTCAAAAAAGAGGTGGTTGAATGCCTAAGTGTTATTCAGATATAGAGAAGGAAGACATCAGAAAAAGATTAAAAGAAAATGCAACTGAATGCATGGCTTTGTATGGAATAAAGAAAACAACCGTTGACGAACTGGTAAAAAGAACAAAGATACCTAAGGGTACGTTCTATTTATTTTATGAATCAAAGGAACTGCTGTTGTTTGAAGTGTTAATGGATTTTCATAATGATGTTCAGAAACGGATAGAAGAAGGCATTGGGCAAATGAGAGGCGATTCTACAGTGGAAGAGTGGACAGAATTGCTTTTAGAATTTTTCTTGGTAGCAGGTAATAATCCACTGTTGAAAATTATGACATCCAGCGAAGTGGAAATTCTATACAAGAAGTTACCACAAGAAGTATTGTTAGAGCATTTTCAGGATGATGAGGAAGATTTAACAAAGATTTTTGAATGTATGCCAAATGCCAAATTAGATGAATCTGAAATACCTATATTTAGTGCAGCTTTTAGAAACTTGTTTATGAATACGATATTTATCAAAGAAACAAAGGATGAGTATTTTGAAGAAAGTTTGAGGGTATGTATTAAGGGGTTGCTATTGCAGATAATGAATTAGGAAAATGAAAGATGTTGTTGATTACGATTTTTTCGTATATTTTAAAACAACCTTATTATTTTAAATTTTATTTGACGAAAAAATGTAAAATAGTCAAAAAAGGAGAGTTAAGTATGAATGAAAGAATGATAAAAGTAAAGGATTTATCTTTTAGTTACACTAAAAAAACTTTTATAGAAGGAATGAATTTTGAGGTGAAAAAAGGTGAAATATTTGGATTTTTAGGTCCATCAGGAGCTGGAAAAAGTACTTTACAAAAAATATTGACAGGGTTAATTACAACTTATGATGGAAGTGCTCAGGTAGATGGACAAGAGTGTAAGAAACATAATAACAGTTATTATGAAAAAATAGGTGTCGACTTTGAATTTCCTAGTCTTTATGAAAAAATGACTGCAAAACAAAATTTGGATTTTTTTAAATCTTTATATAAGAATCAAGGCAGAAGTGTTAAAGAATTATTAGAAATAGTGGGATTAGAGAATGACGCTAATAAAAAAATATCAGAATTTTCCAAGGGGATGAAATCCAGAATGAATTTTGTGAAAGCACTGGTACATGAGCCAGACTTATTATTTTTAGATGAGCCAACTAGTGGATTGGATCCTACTAATAGTAGAATGATGAAGGATATTATATTAAGCGAAAAGCAAAGAGGCAAAACAATAATTCTTACAACACATAATATGGCAGATGCCACAGAATTATGTGACAGAGTTGCTTTTATAGTAAATGGTAAAATATGTGCTCTTGATACACCGCATAATTTAATCATGTCAAAGGGTGCATCCAAGATAGAGTATACATATTTGGAAAATGGTATAGAAAACAAAGGTAAGTGTTTGCTTAAGGAAACTGCATCAGATAAAAAGCTTCAAGAACTTGTTGCTCAAAATAAAATATTATCAATACATTCTTCAGAACCGGATTTGAATGATATTTTTATTGAAGTTACAGGAAAAACATTAGTATAGAATGGAGAAAAATATGAGATTTGTTAGCTTGATTTTGAATGATATAAAGTTTCAATTTAGATATGGATTTTATTTTATATATGCAGTTATATGCATTTTGTATATTTTTGTTTTGGGAATATTACCGGCGAGTGTAAAGAATACAGCTGCTATTATATTAATATATTCTGACCCGGCAGCCATAGGAATTTTTCTAATGGGGGCTTTAATACTATTAGAAAAAAGCCAGAGAGTTCTAAATACCTTGGCTGTATCACCATTAAGAATATGGGAATATATATTGTCAAAAGTAATATCTATGGCGTTTATTGCTACGATAATATCAGCAATTCTGGCAAAGGCGGGTGGCTTGGAAAGGTGGTATTTAGTGGCAGTATATACAGGAATAATTTCCAGTATGTTTACACTGGTTGGAGTAGCTATAGGTACCAAAATATCATCATTAAATCAGTTTATATTATATACAACACCTTTTGAATTATTATTGTTTGTTCCACCTGTTTTTTATTTATTTGGAAAGGGTGTTAAATATATGTATTTATATCCGGCAAATATTTGTATAGGTCTAGTGGCTAATATACATACAAACATTATTCTAGAGATAATTGTATTGATAATTGCAATTGGTGGATTGTTTTTATGGGCATATAAGGCAACAAAAAAATCATGGAAACGTCTAGGAGGAGTCAAATTATGATGGCAATAGTTAATTGTACAAAATTGTTTATTTATCAAATAAAAAAAGATATGATGCTGTTTGCAGCAATGTTGGCACCTTTGTTAGCTGGAATGGCATTTAAATTTGGAATTCCTCTTATTGAGAATATGATAGAAAAGTATTTTGGGTATGAGCAGTTTATAATGCCGTATTATAGTCTGTTTGATTTGCTTTTAATTGTTCTTTCGTCAGTAATGTATAGCTATATAGGTGCAATGTGTATATTAGAAGAGTTAGATGATGGAACGGCAAGATATTTATGGGTAACACCAGTTGGCAAGAGAGGATACTTTTTCACAAGATTAGCAGTGCCAGCTATCAGTGCATTTGTTATAACAATAATTGTTGTGAAATTTTTTGCATTAGAAATTAAAGATATGAAAATGATATTGATGTTAAGCTTTATGGCATTATTACAGGGAATAATTATAGGATTAGTAGTTGTTGCACTATCTCATAATAAGCTAGAAGGTATGGCGTTAACAAAATTATCAGGGGTATTTTTGCTTGGAATAGTAGTTCCATATTTTATGGAAGGGAATTTTAAAGTGCTATTTAGTATTTTACCCGGATATTGGTTAAGTGAATTGTATATTACTGGAAATATATGGAATTTTGTCTGTGGTGTGGCAATATGCATGTTGTGGATTGTTGCATTTAATAAAAAAATCGCAAAATGTAAAAATTAATTATTGTGAATACTTATAAAATAGGGTATTATATATATGATTGTATACTTTTTTAACGAAATTATATATTCCCTATTTTGTTGTTTGGTAAAGAATGCTCGTGGCTTTGTTTATAAGATGAATGGGCTAATAATTCACATTATTATATAAAAAAGGTTATGTATAATTTGGAAAAGTACAATAAGATATTTAGGAGTTAAGAAAAAATATGTCAGATAATATGAAAGTAGAAGATTATTATTTTGATCTTCCACAAGAATTAATTGCTCAGGATCCATTAGAGGATAGAGCTGATTCTAGATTATTACTATTGAATAAAAATACAGGTGAATATGAACATAACAAGTTTAGGAATATCATAGATTACCTAAATACAGGGGATTGTTTGGTAATAAATGATACGAAGGTTATTCCAGCCAGACTTTATGGTAGTAAGGTTGGAACAGATGCCAAAATAGAAGTTCTTTTATTAAAAAGACATGAAAATGATATTTGGGAAACTTTGGTTAAGCCAGGAAAAAAGGCCAGAGTTGGAACCAGGATAAGTTTTGGTGATGGATTACTTATAGGAGAAGTCATTGATGTGGTAGAAGAAGGAAACAGACTTATTAAGTTCGAATATGAAGGGATATTCGAGGAAATTTTGGATAAGTTAGGACAAATGCCGTTACCACCTTACATTACACATGAATTAAAGGATAGAAATAGATACCAGACTGTTTATGCAAAACATGAGGGCTCAGCGGCAGCGCCTACTGCAGGACTTCATTTTACCGAGGAGTTATTAGCAGCAATAGAAGACAAGGGTATTAATATTGTTAGAGTTACATTACATGTAGGATTGGGGACATTTAGACCTGTTAAGGTTGAAAATATATTAGAACATCATATGCATTCAGAATACTTTTGTATTGATGAGGATGCTGCTCGGATTATTAGTGATACAAAGGCTAGAGGAAATAGAGTTATTGCTGTAGGAACAACTAGCTGTAGAACATTAGAATCAGCGGCGGAGGGAAAAGGAATTATTAGAGGTAAATCCGGATGGACAGAGATATTTATCTATCCAGGATATGATTTTAAGATAATTGATGGATTAATAACTAATTTCCATTTGCCTGAATCAACTTTACTAATGTTGGTATCTGCTTTAGCAGGTAGGGAGAATGTTTTGAAAGCCTATGAGGAAGCAGTTAAGGAAAAATACAGATTTTTTAGCTTTGGAGATGCAATGTTTATACATTAGGCTGTTACGAAAGAATTGGGAGGATAAAAGCAATGGATGGCGGAATAAAAGACAGGAAGTTTAAAAGAAGTGATTTGCGAGTTGAACTATTTTTACAGGAATGTCAGGGTAGTGGCAAGATAAAGGTTAATTTAGTAGATATTTCACAGGGTGGATTAGGTTTTTCTTATGATGGTGAAAAGATTCCGGTTGGGACTTTTTATAATGCAGATATACAGATTTGGACAAAAGAAATAATTCCGGCAATTATTAAGGTGGTTCGTTTTGAAGAGAATGTTGATGGACCAGGATATACATATGGTTGTGAGTTTGTAATTATTTCAGATACTGATAAGTTCAGAATAGCAACATATCAGACTCTTAATGATTAAAATTGTATTACTAGGCAGGATTTTAATAAAATCAGGCGGGGGAGGAAAAATATATGAGAATTGTTGACGTTAAAGAAGAGATGCCAATTCAATTAGAAGTATATTGTAATAGACAAAAGATGATTTTTGAAACTGTTGCTAAGTTCTCAGAATTTGATGCGGTATTTATTGAACCAATAATGCAAAATGACAAGATGATAGATTTTAATACTGGTAATCTTATTATTCATGCCATTGTAGAGATACCTGGACAACAACCGGTGGTGTTCAGAGAATGTACTGTTAAAGGTGTTCGTTATAAAAAAGAAGTATATCATATGATTACTTGCAATAGATTAGGGGCTAAGTTAAATCGTAGAGGGAGATATAGAATTCCTTTGGGCTATACAGGGTCGGTTAGAATTGGCTCGCGTAAAGGTTCATTCAATGTAGTAGTGCATGACTTGAGTACAAGTGGTTTCTCTTTTACTTGTGAAAAGGATGATGAAGAAATCGTTGGTGAAAAAGTTTGGCTGGTA
>CAYOMP010000071.1:0-12695 GCA_964405075.1 uncultured Lachnospiraceae bacterium | reverse complement strand
GAGACATAGCCATATTTCGCGTAGATACTCTGGCTGTATTTCTGGCAACGAAGTCTTCTAATTCAGCAATTTCTTGTTGCTGTCTGTTGTACGCAGCTTCTAACTGAGCTTTTTTTATAGCATACACTTCCTGAAATTTATCATAATCTCCAACATAGCGATTCAACTCTTGATTGTCCATATGGTAAATCAGATTAATTACACTATTTAAAAATGGAATATCATGTGATATAAGGATAAATGCATTTTCATACTCTTGTAAGTATCGTTTCAACCATTCAATATGTTGAACATCCAGATAGTTAGTAGGCTCGTCTAAGAGTAAAATATCAGGTTTTTCTAAAAGGAGTTTACCTAACAACACTTTTGTACGTTGACCACCGCTAAGCTCAGTTACATCTCTATCAAGCCCAATATCATCAAGTCCTAATGCTCTTGCTACTTCATCAACCTTTGAATCAATAATGTAGAAATCGTGTGCCATTAGTAAATCTTGGATAGTTGCCATTTCATCCATCATTTCCTGTAATTCATCTTCGTTAGCTTCAGCCATTTTGTCACATATTTCATTCATTGAAGCTTCCATATCAAAAAGGAAGGCAAATGCAGAACGAAGAACATCACCAATAGTCATTCCTTTTTCAAGGACTGTATGCTGGTCAAGGTATCCAACACGAACATTTTTAGACCATTCCACTTTTCCTTCATCTGGCTGTAATTTACCGGTGATAATATTCATAAAAGTGGATTTTCCTTCTCCATTGGCACCAATAAGACCAATATGTTCACCTTTTAAAAGGCGGAAAGAAACATTATTAAATATAGCACGGTCACCAAAACCGTGACTAAGGTTTTCGACATTTAAAATACTCATAAATTTCTCCTTGCTATAAATACAAATCATATTTATCAAATAAAAACCTTAAAAGTTTTTCTACATTGTCACACAATATGTAATTTTATATTATATTGGGTTAATATGTCTACCCATTTTTGAGAAATTTTATTATCTGTGATTATAGTATCAAAATTGCTAATTTCCGCAAAATAGGAAGGTTTTACTATGTCAAATTTACTGGAATCAGCTAGAAGTATTTTTTCAATACCTGATTCAAATATAGCCTGTTTAGTAGCTATTTCATAATTATTGGCACAGGTTACGCCCAAAGTTTCATGTATCCCGGCTGCAGAAATGAACACTTTATTAGCTCTTGTTGCTTGAATTAAAGATAAGCCTTGTGTACTTTCAAACATTTGAGTATCAGCATGGTAATATCCACCGGCAAAAATAGTGTTAATATTAGGTTTTTGAACCAGTTGAGACAAAATGTTGTAATTATAGCATAAAGCAGTCAAAGGAATATCTGTTGGTAATGCTTTTGTCAAAACTTCGGTAGTGGAGCCTGTGTCTATAATCAAAATATCGTTTTGAGTCACTAAAGAAGCAGCAAATTCACCAATAAGCTTTTTTTCCAAAGTATATTTGGTAGAAGCATTATCCAGGAAATATCCTTCCATCTGAGAAGAGTCATTTATAAAAAAAGCACCATATGAGTTAAGAATCAGGTCTGATTTTTTTAAATCTTCTAAATCACGACGAATAGTCATTTCAGATACATTGAAGATGTTTGCTAATTCCTTTGCTGATATACCATTTTGTTTTTTTAGAATATCCATAATTTTGGATTTTCGTTCTGTTTTTTTCATATACAAATCCTTTCGGGTATTACAATAGCTTAGTAAATAGGTCATTAGAAGACATTTTTTTATTTGATAGGAAAGTTCTTTCATATAAAATAAAACGCTTCTCGAAGACGCGTACTAGTATAACGGTTTCAAAATAACCCGCCTCTATAACTTGACTATTTTTCTGATTGCACAGTTTCAAAATCCTCAGCGTAGCCCGCTACGCCTACGTTTTTGAAACCGCACACTCAAAAAAATATTCTGCGTTTATAGTCGAGTTATTTATGAACCATTATACTAGTAATATCTAATTCTATTTTACAATAAAAAGTTAATATGTAAATAATAAATGTTAGAATAGTAACATATTTTGTTAAAAATAACTCAAAATGAAACGAAATATATTGACTAAAATTTTCTTAAATGCTAGAATTTCCTTAGAAAAATATAATGTTACCAAAGTAACTATAAAAGAATTAATTGCTAACTAAACTATAAGTATTGTTAAATTTAGGAGGAAATTTTATGTTATCAGCAAAATTATTCGATCACACTATATTAAAAGCAGATGCAACAAAAGAGCAGGTTATAAAAATTTGTGAAGAAGCAAAGGCTTACAATTTTGCCTCTGTATGTGTTAATCAGTTTTACACTGCATTGGTTGCAAAACAGTTGGAGGGAACAGATGTTAAGACTTGTACAGTAATTGGATTTCCTCTTGGACAGACTTCAACAAAGGCAAAATGTATGGAAACACAGGCAGCTGTTGAAGACGGTGCTACGGAAATTGATATGGTTATTAATGTTGGTGCATTAAAGGATTGCGAATATGATTATGTTCGTGAAGATATAAAGAAAGTAAAGGAAGCTTGCGGCAATAAGGCCATTCTTAAAGTAATTATCGAGACTTGTTTATTAACTGACGACGAAAAAGTAAAAGCTTGTCAGTTGTCAAAAGAAGCAGGGGCTGATTTTGTTAAGACTTCCACTGGATTTAGTACAGGTGGAGCAACTGTTGAAGATGTTGCTTTAATGAGAAAAACAGTGGGACCAGAAATGGGTGTTAAAGCATCAGGTGGTATCAGAGATAAGGCTACGGCAGAAGCTATGGTAGCAGCAGGAGCTAATAGATTAGGAACTAGTGCAACGGTAGCAATTATTAGCTAGAAAATTCCTTTCATAATAGGAGGATGCTCTAACGTCACAATATTCTGAAATTATGTATATTATATATAAAAAGTAAAAGGGTTCATTATGTTTGAACAATGTAGAAATATAATAATGTCAGAAGACTATGCAGATTTTATGTATGCATGGAATGAAATATTTAGTATTCCGATAGAAGAGGCAGAAGATAAATGTATACAACCATTGGGAAGTGTATACATTTCATATCATCTGCCTCTTAGTGATATAAGTGAGTTTAAATTTAGTAATTATAGATATTCATCAATTCCCAAATTGTATGGTCTGATGGATACTCTTAGCCTGGAAAGTAGTGGAATAATATCCGTAAGAAATCAACCGGCTATGGGATTAACAGGAAAAGGGGTAATGATTGGAATTATTGACACAGGAATTGATTACATGAATGACGTGTTCATAAATGAAGATGGTAATTCTAAAATTGCGGCTATTTGGGACCAAACGGCATTAGAAGGTACTTTGCCTAGAAATATGCTATTTGGAGCAGAATATACTAATGAAATGATTAATTATGCTATCAGACAAGAAAATCCTTATGATTATGTGCCGTCGCGAGATGAGATAGGACACGGAACCGTATTGGCATCTGTGGCAGCTGGAAATGTTAATATAGTTAATGATTTTCAAGGAGCAGCACCTGAAGCAATGTTAGGTATTGTTAAACTAAAACCAGCTAAAAAGTATTTGCGAGATTTCTTTCTAATACAGGAGGATGCAATAGCATATCAGGAAAATGATATAATTCTTGGTATTAGATATTTAGATACATTGGCATTAAGTATGCAAATGCCGTTAGTCATATGCTTAGGAGTGGGGACTAATATGGGTGCACATACAGGGGATAATTATTTATCAAGAGTAGCGGCTTGGTTGGCGCGGATTAGAGAGCGGGCAATAGTGGTGGCAACTGGAAATGAAGCTAATACCAGACATCATTATTTCTCAAGTAGAGAGGAAAATACAGAATATGACGAAATTGAAATTCGCGCTGGCGGAGAAAGCTTTATAGCGGAAATATGGGGGCAGGCCCCAGACGTTTTATCAGTGTCGGTAACATCTCCAACAGGAGAGACTATTCCTAGAATACCTGTAGGGGTTAATGAAGGTGGAGAATATGATTTTATTTTTGATGCTTCAAGAGTCGAAATAGACTATAAGATAATTGAAGAAAGCGGTGGAAGGCAATTAATCTTGATTAGGTTCATTACACCCACTCAGGGTATATGGCGAATTAGAGTATATTATACATCAGTAATTCAAGGAGTTATTAATATGTGGTTACCTATACGTGGATTTATAACAGAAGATACATTTGTATTAGAATCTAATCCATATATAACCTTAACAGAACCCTCCGCAACCCCAGATGTTTTAACTGTAGGAGGGTATAATTATTTAAATAATAGTATTGACATTAATTCAGGAAGAGGTTTCAATGCTAATAATGCGGTGAAACCAGATATTGTTGCACCATCCCAAAACGTTTTTGCTGCCAGAGTTAATAATAGGTATGGCAATGCAGAAGGAACTAGTGTTGCTGCAGCTATAACATCAGGTGCAGCAGCAATGCTATTTGAGTGGGGCGTGGTTAGAGGTAATCAACCTGATATGAATTCAGAAGAGATAAAAACCATTCTTATAAGGGGAGCCAGAAGGAGAGCCAATTTACGATATCCCAATCGAGAGTGGGGATATGGTGAACTGGATTTGCTTGAGAGTTTTAGACAGTTGCAGTTACAATAAACAATATATAAAGTAAAAACGGAAGAAAATGTATGTTTCTTCCGTTTTATAGTTGACAAAATGTTAAATGTAATGTATGTTATATAACATAAGTTATATAAAGGAGGTTTTTATGCCACCAAGAGTAAAAATTACAGAAGAGATGATAATAGAGGCAGCTTTTAGCATAGTTCAAAGTGAAGGAGTGGAAAAATTAACTGTTCGAGGAATTTCACAAAAATTGAAATGCTCTACTCAGCCAGTTCTTTATCAATTTTCTACAATAGAAGATATTAAGAAAGCTGTATATGAGAAAGCTGATTTGTTTCATTCGGAATATATTATGCCAAAAGGAAATAGAGATTTGAATCCGCTGATGGAGTTGGGGGTAAATTATATCCGATTCGGTTATGAAGAGAGTAGGCTTTTTAGATTTCTGTTTCAGACGAATCAGTTTACCGGATTTAGAATGGATGATCTCATAGATAATCCGGGATTAGTTGAAGTTCTTCATATGGTGTCATTAGCCATGGAATGTGATGAGAAGACGGCAAAAGAAATATTTTTACAATTATTTATTACTGCTCACGGATGTGCAAGTTTACTGGCAAATAATGCAATGGAGTATGAAGAAGAAAAGTTTAAGAGAATTTTACTAAATACTTTTAAAAATATTATGGGATAAGGAGAATGATTATATGAAAAATTTTTATGAAAAAAGTGAAATTTGGTTTGGTGTAGCATGGATTATCATTTATGTAGTAGTAATGGGAAATCTTAGAGGGAATTTCGGAGACGAGAGTCCATATTCTATGCTTGGTGCATTGATAATTGCAATTATTTTAACAGCATTTATTGTTAAAAATAACTTGGGAAAAAAATATGGATTAGTGCTTGTGTCTGATAGTAGGAAATACTTGTATTTTATTCCATTAGTACTTTTATGTACTGTTAATTTGTGGTTTGGTGTTTCAATGCATTATGATTTGCTACATCAGTTTTTTGCTGTAATGACTATGGTATTTGCAGGCTATGTTGAAGAGGTTATCTTTAGAGGACTTTTATTCAGAGCAATTGAGAAAGACAGTGTTTTGCAAGCTATCATTATATCAGCTGTAACATTTGGAGCAGGACATATTGTAAACCTTTTGACAGGTCAGGGCAGTTTAGATACATTCCTGCAGATGGGCTATGCTATCGCAATTGGTTTTGCATTTGTTATGATATTTTATAAGAGTGGTAGTTTGATTCCATGTATTATAACCCACAGTGTCATTAACCTTACATCAAAGTTTTCGAATCATAATATATCAGAAAAGATGGATGACGCTTGGGGATATATGGCAACAATATTCATTATACTTATAGCAGGTGGATATGCATTATACTTGCATAAGAAGGTAAGTAGAAACTTAGAAAGTGAATAAGAGAAGAATAGTAAAGCTTACAAGAAGCAAGATTTTGTAGGAAAAATATAAATTGTGTATGGTAGCATTATTAATTGCTATAAAGACAGGGATATTTAGTAAAGGGAGATGTTCATTGAAATAAAAAGATGAACATCTCCCTTTCGTTATAATTAATTGTAAAGTAGGAGGCGTAAAATAATTAAAGGTATTTTTATGTGGAGGATTTTTATTAAAAAGTGTATGAAGCAAAAAACATACATTTTTATAAACAAATTCAAATATTTACCAGTTGACAATCTGTAAAACGTTATATATAATGCAAGTTAGTTATAACTAACATATATAATTTGTGTAGTAAAAAATGGAGGTTAATATTGATGAATAAGAGTCCGTTACGAATTATATGGATTGCTTTAGGATTTGTTTGTTTGGGATTTGGTACTATAGGAATTATTCTTCCTGTTTTACCTACAGTACCTTTTTATATGGCGACTGCGTTTTGTTTTGCAAAAAGTTCAAAAAAACTACATGACTGGTTTGTTGAAACGAAACTTTACAAAAAACATTTAGACAGCTTTGTAAAGCAACGAGCTATGACTGTGGAAACGAAAATAAGAATTGTCAGTACTACAACTATTGTGATGCTTATCAGTTTTTTATGTATGCGTAATGTACCAATTGGACGAATTTGTCTTGCAGTAGTATGGATATGCCATTTGTTGTACTTCTTCTTGCGTGTCAAGACTATACAATCAGAGGAAGCAGTGGAAGAGTGAGAACATGAAAAAACAAGATTCATTAAAAGTAGCGAAGAAAAGAAACCAGGAGAAGTTAGTGGTATCTCAGATGATTACTCTTTATTGTTATAAAAAACATGGGCTTACTTCAAAAGATGAGTTGTGTCCAGAATGCAAAAAGCTATGCGAATACGCACAGGCACGAAGTGAATATTGTCCATTTATGGAGAAAAAGACTTTTTGTGCAAATTGTCGTGTGCATTGCTATAGATCAGATATGCGCGAACGAATACGTGAAGTTATGCGTTTTGCTGGTCCGAGGATGATATTGTATCATCCTTGGATGGCTATATGGCATCTCATAAGTACAAAATGGGAAAGTTATATGATGAAAAGGAAAAAGAGAAAGGAAGACAAATAAATGATTAAAATGAGACTGATTCATTTATTGTCTCATGCGAAGAAATATATTGTTTATCAGGTAATATGGAAATGGTTGTCGCTTATTTGTCAGGTAGTGATGATTTATGCAGCTACAGAACTTTTGCAACAAGCATTATTGGGAGTGATTACAAAGAATCAGGTGCTGGTATACGGTATTATGGTTCTTTTTGTAATTTTGATACGTTTTTTCTGTGATAGACAGGCATCATATGCGGTTTTTCAAGCCAGTGTGGATGTAAAAAGAATCTTGCGTGAGAAAATATATAGGAAATTGTTGAAACTGGGAGCTTCTTATCGCGAAAATGTGGCTACTTCAGAAGTGGTACAGATGGCAGCAGAGGGTGTGGAGCAGTTGGAAACATATTTTGGAAGGTATCTGTCACAGTTATTTTACAGTTTAATGGCTCCACTGACTTTATTTGCTATTCTTGCTTTCGTAAATATAAAGGCAAGTGTGGTACTTCTCGTGTGTGTACCACTAATTCCTATATCAATTGTGGCTGTGCAGAAACTGGCAAAGAAACTGCTTCATAAATATTGGGGGATTTATACAGAACTAGGAGATTCATTTTTAGAAAATTTGCAGGGATTAACTACTTTGAAAATATATCAGGCAGACGAGAATAAAGCAGCAAAGATGGATGAAGAATCTCAGAAATTTCGTAAAATCACTATGAAGGTGCTGACTATGCAGCTTAATTCTACCAGTGTGATGGATATAATAGCATATGGTGGAGCTGCCGTTGGTATGATTGTAACACTTTCTGAATTTGCCAAGGGGAATATTCAAATAGGTGGAGCATTAATGATTATTCTACTGGCTTCAGAGTTTTTTATACCGTTGAGACTTTTAGGCTCTTTCTTTCATATTGCAATGAATGGTATGGCGGCCAGTGATAAAATTTTTGCACTACTGGATTTACCGGAACCAGAAGAAAAGGATGTAATGCTGGAAGATGGAGAAACGGATATTCGTTTGGATGGAGTAGAGTTTGCATATGAAAAGGACAGAGATATTTTAAAAGGTGTGTCAATGGAAATGGCTTCTGGAGAATTTAACTCTATTGTAGGAACTTCTGGATGTGGAAAAAGTACGATAGCAGGTATCTTGATGGGAAAAAATAAAGGATATAGAGGAAGCATTACAATACAAGGGAAAGAATTAAGGGATATTTCGGGAAAAAGCCTAATGAATCACATTACTCTTGTAAGCCATAACAGTTATATATTTAAAGGAACCATAAGAGATAATCTCAAAATGGGAAAGTCAGATGCAACTGACAAAGAAATGTGTGATGCACTGAAGAAAGTAAATCTTTTGGGATTTTTACAGGCACAGCAGGGGCTTGATACCGTAGTCATGGAAAAGGGAAGTAATTTTTCAGGAGGTCAATGCCAGCGACTTGCATTAGCAAGAGCACTTTTACATGATACACCTGTCTATATTTTTGATGAGGCAACTTCAAATATTGATGTGGAAAGTGAAGAAATGATTATGGAGGTAATCCGTCAACTTGCGCAAACCAAGACTATTATTTTGATTTCACATAGATTGGCGAATGTAGTGGAATCTGACCGTATTTATATGTTGGAAAATGGCATGGTAGCTCAGATGGGAACCCACAAGGAGTTGATGACAGAGGAAGGTCCATATAGCAATTTGTATCGTTATCAGAGTGAATTAGAAGCGTATGGAAAGGTGGTGAAAGAATAATGGAGCAGAAAAACAGAAGAAAAGGAATAAAGATTATGGGGCAGTTAATAGGTCTGGTAAAACCATTACTTCCCATTATGTTTCTGGCTATTTTTCTAGGTGTTTTGGGATATCTGTGTGGAATTTTTCTAACTATCATTGCAGGATACGGCATCTTGAATGTACTTTTTTCAATACATGAATTTGGTACAATTAGAGCGCTGGCTATAGTGTTGATTATTCTTGCTGTGTTGCGAGGAATATTGCATTATGGCGAGCAGTATTGTAATCATTTTATTGCATTTAAGCTATTGGCTATTATACGACATAAGGTGTTTGAAACATTGAGAAAACTATGTCCGGCAAAATTGGAAGGTAGAGATAAAGGCAATCTTATTTCAATTATTACATCAGATATAGAACTTCTGGAGGTATTTTATGCACATACAATTTCCCCTATTGCCATTGCTTTTTTAACTTCACTTGGGATGGTTTGTTTTATTAGCTTACAGTACCTACCAGCTGGTATAATTGCACTTTTGGGATATTTGACAGTTGGTGTTGTTATTCCTTTGTGGAATGGAAAGAAAGGAGCAGCACAAGGCATGGAATTTCGTAATGCCTTTGGTGAGTTGAACAGTTTTGTTTTGGATTCTTTGAGGGGATTAGATGAGACGATACAGTATAATAGAGGTGAGGAACGGATGGCACAGATAGCCAAACGCTCACAAAAGCTTAGTTCTATGCAAAAAAAACTAAATAGCTATGAGGCTGACCAGAGTTCTTTCACAAATATGACTATTTTGTTGTTTTCTTTTGGCATGCTTTTTTTCATGTTATGGAATTATGAAAACGGTAATACATCATTTGATAATGTGTTGATTTCAACCATTGCTATGATGGGCTCCTTTGGTCCGGTGGTGGCTTTGTCTAATTTGTCAAATAATTTGAATCAGACTTTGGCAAGTGGAGAGCGTGTTCTTTCCTTATTGGAAGAAGTGCCTCAAATAGAAGAAGTGAATGGAAAAGAGAAAATAGAATTTGCTGGTGCTACTGCACAGCAGATAGATTTTTCTTATGAAGAAGAACAGATATTAAAGGAATATTCTATTGATATTCCAAAGGGAAAAGTTGTAGGGATTCATGGTGCCAGTGGTTCCGGAAAATCAACTTTGTTAAAACTTTTTATGAGATTTTGGGATACGGATAGTGGTAGTGTACAGATTTCCGGAAAAAATATTAAAGAAATCAATACAAAGAATTTAAGAAATATGGAATCCTATGTTACGCAGGAAACATACCTATTTCATGATTCCATTGCAAATAATATTGCTGTAGGAAAGATTGGTGCTTCCCGTGAGGAGATTATGGAAGCAGCTAAAAAGGCTTCTATTCATGATTTTATAATGACTCTTCCAAAAGGATATGATACTCAGGTAGGTGAGCTTGGTGATACCTTATCTGGTGGAGAAAAACAGAGAATAGGAATGGCAAGGGCATTTTTACATGATGCACCATTTATGTTACTGGACGAGCCTACCAGTAACCTTGATTCCTTGAATGAAGGAATTATTCTAAAATCATTACAGGAATCTTGCGAGGATAGGACAGTAGTTTTAGTGTCTCACAGAAAGTCTACTATGAATCTGGCAGATATTGTATATGAGATGGCGAATGGAAGAATTTCGTAACTGTTATCGAAAGTAATTTAAATTAGATTAAGAAAACCTGCTAAAGTGGCAGGTTTTTTGTTTGCGCGAGCAACGAGGAGAAAATTATGTTTACATAGGTTTTCAATGATTACCGCGAAATTAACGAAACTTGAAAAGCGTGTTTCTCATATTTTTGTGATTATTCAATTATTTTGTATTCTAAGAATTCATATAAAAGCTTTGTGCCTTCCATAATTTCTTGAGGAAGAAGTGCTCTGGCAACCAATTTGTCGTCATCGCTTTCTATATCAATTCGTTTTAAATGAGCATAATCCCCTTCAATCATAGTTACAATATATTCAAAACTTTGCATTGTATGCCTCCTTGTAAAATTATACTTTAAGTCAATTCTACTATAATAATGTTAACAATTCCACGAAATCATAAAATTTAATTAATTTTATGATTTACCAAAATTCACACATTGACTTTTGATAATGAAATGCTATAATAACAAAAGATAAATCGTTGAAGAGAAGAGTAAAATGTGAAAGCATTCAGAGAGAGATTGGTTGCTGTGAATATCTTATGTGGAAGCATTTGAAAACTACCTCTGAGAGACTCTAATCCAGTCCGTTGATTACGTTATAATCTTAATTAAGTGGTTTGAATTTTCTAAATTCATAACAAAAAGGGTGGAACCGCGAGAATGTCTCGTCCCTTTTGCTTTTGTGGCAAAAGTGGAGGAGTTTTTTTATACCCCAAAATCTATCCCTTTTGTCGTTAATACTACTATTGCTGTAGAGCAATTAACCGCTTATTTTGAAAGGAGTTTTTACAATGAAAATCACATTAAAAGATGGATCTTCGAAAGAGTATGCAAGCGCTATGTCTGTAATTGATATTGCCGCTGATATTAGTGAAGGTCTTGCAAGAATGGCATGTGCAGGAGAAATTAATGGAGAGGTTGTTGATTTAAGAACAGTTGTTGATACTGACTGTGAATTAAACATCCTTACATTTAATGATGAAGAAGGAAAAGCTGCTTACAGACATACAACATCACACGTTCTTGCGGAAGCAGTAAAAAGATTATATCCAGAAGCAAAACTTGCAATTGGACCATCAATAGATACAGGTTTCTATTATGATTTTGAATGTCAGTCTTTCTCAAGAGAAGACCTTGATAAAATCGAAAAAGAGATGAAGGCTATCATTAAGGAAGGAGCTAAATTAGAAAAATTTACACTTCCAAGAGAAGAAGCTATTAAATTTATGGAAGAAAAAGGTGAACCATATAAAGTAGAATTGATTCAGGATTTACCAGAAGATTCTATAATTTCATTCTATAAACAGGGTGAATTTGTTGACCTTTGTGCTGGACCACATCTTATGAGCACTAAACCAATTAAGGCATTTAAGTTAATCTCTTCTTCTGGTGCATACTGGAGAGGTAATGAAAAGAACAAGATGCTTACTAGAATTTATGGTACATCATTTACTAAGAAAGCAGATTTGGATGCTTATCTTGAACATCTTGAAGACATTAAGAAACGCGACCATAACAAATTAGGTCGTGAAATGGAATTATTTACTACTGTTGACGTTATTGGGCAGGGACTTCCATTATTAATGCCAAAGGGTACTAAAATGATTCAGACATTACAGCGCTGGGTTGAAGATGAAGAAGAAAAACGTGGATATGTTAGAACTAAGACTCCACTTATGGCTAAATCTGATTTATATAAGATTTCTGGTCACTGGGATCATTATTTAGATGGTATGTTTGTACTTGGTGATGAAGAAAAAGATAAAGAAGTATTTGCACTTCGTCCAATGACTTGTCCATTCCAGTACTATGTATACAAAGCAAGTCAGAAATCATACAGAGATTTACCATTAAGATACGGTGAAACTTCAACACTTTTTAGAAATGAAGATTCTGGTGAAATGCATGGTCTTACTCGTGTTAGACAGTTTACTATTTCAGAAGGTCATTTAATTGTCAGACCAGACCAGATGGATGAAGAATTTAAGGGTTGTCTTGATTTAGCAAGATACTGCTTACAGACATTAGGTGTTGAAGAAGATGTTAGATATCGTTTATCAAAATGGGATCCTAATAATTCAGAAAAATATATTGGTT
>CAYOMP010000070.1:0-12919 GCA_964405075.1 uncultured Lachnospiraceae bacterium | reverse complement strand
CTTGCTTATATGCTTGCACAGCAGGTGCACGCAGGAAAGGAATAAAAATGAAACTTGGGATGGTTTTTGAAGGAGGTGCAAGCCGTACCTCCTTTTCTTGTGGAGTGATGGATTTATTTTTGGAAGAGAATCTTATGCCAGACTACTATATCGGTGTATCAGCTGGTATTGCGTTTGGAGTATCTTATTTGTCTCAGCAAAAGGGAAGAAATTTAAAACTATTGGAAGAGTATATGGCAGATAAGCGATATATGGGGATGCGGCATCTTTTAAATAAAAAAAAGAAGACATTTTATAATATAGAATTTGTTTTCGAGGAAGTGCCGAATAAGCTGTTGCCCTTCGATTATGATGCTTTTGCAGCCTACGAAGGTAGAGTAGAAGCGGCTGTTACCAATATTCATACTGGAAAAACAGAGTATTTAGCTGTGCCGAGGAGTGAGGAAATGGAAGATACGTTGGTGGCCAGTTGTTCCATTCCGATTTTGTTCCAACCAGTCAAGATTGGACATCACTATTATTTAGATGGTGGAATTACAGATTCAATTCCATATAGACGTGCAATAGAAGAGGGATGTGATAAGATTATTGTGGTACTTACCAGAGACCGTGAGTATGTGAAGAAAAAAGAAAAATCTGGACGTATTGTGAACAAACTGTACAAAAAATATCCTAAGGTTGTTGAGGCAATGGAGAACCGACCAGAATGCTATAATCAACAGTTAAAGGAATTGAAGGATTTGGAAAAGGAAGGAAAGATTTTTGTTATTGCGCCGGAGGATACTTTCGGAGTTGGAAGAACGGAATCTGATCCGGTACGACTTCGCCAGCTCTATGATGCAGGGTATCGTATTGCGGGAGAGCAAATGAAGGCTTTGAGGGAGTATCTGGAAAAATAGTAAAAGTGATTTTGAATGCATGGGAAGCTACTGAGAGGGGGAAATGATAACGAATAAGAAAACAAAAGTAATTCTTACCATTTTATGTTTGGTAATCGCTTTCATTGATATATGTACTTTGCCATATTGTTTTACTCAGAATATGAGATACGAAACAATATCGTTAGTTATATTAGTAATTACATACTTGGCATTAAATAGTTACTGTAGTAAACTTTTAATTAATAAAAAGTGAATTAGGAGTTGCATATAAAATAGAATTTTCATATTCCATAACAGACTTTAAGTTATCGGCGGGACAAAGTGTTTATTTAATTACATATGGAGGATTTACTATGTGTGGAATAACAACTGATTTATAAGAATAATAAATCGGAGGTTTTTATGGATTATAAAATAAGAGAACTAGAACAAGAAGAAGTTAAAATATTAGATACATTTCTATATGAAGCAATATTCATTCCAGAGGGTGAAAAGAAACCACCAAGAGATATAATCAATCAACCAGAATTGCAGATATACATTAGTAATTTTGGCAAAGTAAAAGGTGATATATGCTTTGTCGCCGAGACAGATAATATGATAGTTGGTGCTGTATGGGTAAGAATTATGGATGATTATGGACATATTGATGATGATACACCATCCTTTGCAATATCCCTTTTAAAAGATTATAGAAATTATGGTATAGGAACAGCATTGATGAAAAGAATGCTATCTGAATTAAAAAATCAAGGGTATAAACAGGCATCATTATCAGTTCAAAAAATAAATTATGCCGAAAAAATGTATAGAAAAGTTGGATTTGAAATTGTTGATGAAAATGAAGAAGAGTTTATAATGATTTGCAGATTATAGTAACATAGCAATAGTAGATTGTGGTGGCTTACTACTAGAAGGAACTCCTTTCGAATAGCCAAAGTAAATGTCTATGTGTAAGATGCTATAAATAATAAACTATTATTAATATAACTAATATATCATGGTGAAATTATTAAAAAACTATAAAATCACACTTGACATTAATATATTACTTTGATAAAGTATTAAAAAACTCTCTGGAGAAGCTCAATTACGAGGGCCGAAGGTGTAAGGTTGTAAGACTGATCTCTCAGGCAAAAGGACAGAGTGCTAATAATATTTTGGTTATTATTACTTGAGTTCTTATTAACCAGTATTTAATTTGGTTAAATTGAAGATAGCGTGATGCGAGGATGCACTTTTTGAGAGTGCATCCTTTTTTTATTCAAAGGAGATAAGAAAAGGAGTATTTATTATGAAAGAAATCGCAAATTCGTCATTGTTGATGATGTTAATTGTCATCGGTTTGGTCTATATTGTTGGACTGTCTTTAGCTTTTTTAAAGAAAGCATATACAAGATGTTTGGAACTTGGTATATCAAAGGAAAAATTACATAACGTAATTAAATCTAGTGCAATCTTCTCGGTTGTTCCTGCCATTTCAATTGTTGTTGGGTTTTTTGCATTAGTAGCAGTATTTCAGAGTGTTATCTGGCCTTGGTGGAGATTATCAGTAATTGGTTCTTTATCTTATGAAACACAGATTTCAGGGCTATTGGCAAGCAGCTTTGGTGAAAGTATGAATAATTTAAGTCCAACACAGTTTGGAGCTGTACTTATTCTTATGAGTATTGGTATGCTTAGTGGATTTCTAATTTTAATTCCATTTGGTAAGAAAATGTGCATGTCCGTAACAAAAGATGAAAATGCCAGTACTTGGAAATATGTATTTAGTGGAGTATTTATGATGACTTTATTTGCAGTATACATTCCGGTTATTTTAATTGGTGATACTGTTCAGGCATGTGTTATGCTTACAGGTCTTGTGGTTGCAGTTGTACTTGGTATTTTAGCAAAGAAACCGGGACTTGGATGGCTGAATAACTTTATTATGGCATTTACCTTAATTGCAGGTATGGCGTCTTCTTTACTTTGGGTAAAGATATTTGGTTAAGATACGGAAGGAGAAAATATTATGAGTAAAGAAAAAAGTACAAAAGTAATGGATCCATTTCAGAAGTGGGCACATTCATGGGGAAGATTAGGAACTGTAATAGCACTTGTTTATATGGTAGCATTACCATTTATTATTTGTGCAGTATATAATTGTATGCCAAAATTTGGTGATGTGATTAATGCCAGTACAATAGGTATTTTAATGATATATATTCCAGTTGGATTTTCAGAAGCGTTAAGTTACATACCAGTATTAGGTTCTTCAAGTTATCTTGGATTTATCACTGGTAATATTATGAATTTAAAATTTCCTTGCGCTGTTAATGGTATGAAAGTAGCAGATGTTGAGCAGAATACTCCTGAGGGGGATGCGATTGCAACAGTTTCTATTGCAGTTTCATCTATTGTAGCAGTTGTTATTCTTGCAGCAGCAGCATTACTTTCAAGCTTTATCAGACCAATTTTTGAAACACCGGCAATGAATACAGCAAAGGATTATGTTATCCCGGCTTTATTTGGTTCTATGGCACTTGGGCTATTTGCAAATTCAAGTAATAGTGGTAAAGTAGTAAAAGGAGCTGTAAAAGGAGTTATTCCTGTACTTGTACTTGTATCAGTTATATCTTTATTGGCAAGACTTGTTGGTGCAGGTAGCAGCTTATTAGGACTTGTAGGTATCCTTATAGTATGTATGCTTCCAATAGGTATTTTAAGCTCTTATATTATGTGGAAGAAGGGTATCATCAAAGTTGTTGATGTAGAAGAAACAAAATAAAGAAAAGAGGAATCAGGATGAATTATTATGAACGTGCACTCGAATTAAAGGATGAAATTATTGATAACAGAAGATATTTTCATACAAATGCTGAAGTGGGATTGAATATGCCAAAGGCACAGAAATTTGTTATGGAAAAATTAGAGTCTTACGGAATTAAGCCACAGAAATGTGGACACGGTGTTACTGCAACAATTGGTAAGGGCGGAAAATGTATTTTACTGCGTGCGGATATGGATGCACTTCCTATGCCAGAGGAAAGCGGAGAAGATTTTGCCTGCCCAACAGGGACAGAGGCTCATGCCTGTGGTCATGATTTTCATGCGGCCATGCTTCTTGTAGCAGCCAAAATGTTAAAGGAAGATGAAGAATCTTTAAATGGAACTGTTAAGCTTATGTTCCAGCCGGCAGAGGAAACATTTGAAGGTAGTCGTGATATGATTGCAGCGGGGATTTTGGAGAATCCACCTGTAGATGTAGCACTTGCTTATCATGTATCACCAGGGCAGATGCCAACAGGACTTGTAATGTATAATAGTCAGAGTACAATGATGTTTTCTGTAGATGGTTTCAGAATTACAATCCAAGGAAAAGGTTCACACGGAGCTTATCCACATACAGGTATTGACCCAATTAATATAGGTGTGCATATTCATTTGGCATTACAGGAGTTAATTGCAAGAGAAGCAGATCCAAATGCTGCTTGTGTTTTAACAATTGGAAAATTTGCAGCAGGTGCAGCTGCCAACATTATTCCTGATACAGCAGTTTTAGAGGGAACACTTCGTACAAATAGTGCAGAGGTTAGAGAAAAGTTAGTTAGACGTATCAAAGAGGTAGCTGAATTAACAGCAGCTGTATATGGTGGAAGTGTAGAAATGGAATCATTATCAAGTGTGCCACCATTGGTTTGCGACGGAGCATTAACAAATGAAATGTTAGGTTATATGAGAGAGTTGTCTATTCCGGGATTTACAGAATATCCGGGAATTAGCGCAAGTGCATCAGAAGATTTTGCTACAATTGCGGAAAAAGTACCAAGTACTTTTATGTATCTTTCAGCAGGATTTTTAGATGAAAGAGGTGCATACTCTGCACATAATCCAAAGGTACGTTTTAACGAGGATGTTTGCCCAATAGGTGCTTCATGTCTTGCTCATTGTGCTAAGCAGTGGTTAGAAAATCATTAATCTTTTTAGAGAATTGTGGGAATATGTATTAAACAGTTTAATCTTTAATTGAGTGTTTTGATATCTGAGTTATGTAGTACAATAAAAGGTAAGTATATCATGAGTGATATATCTTACCTTTTTACATATGGATTTTGGTAGGTTTTTATCGTGATATAGCAGGAAAACTCTATCCGACGAAGTCGGTTATGAATAGTTCATAAATAAAAAAATATCAAATGGAGTAAGTATAAAATCTGTGATGGGGCTTAAATGATAATATTATTTTGATAAATGTGTTACCATTTATATTAGAATATTGAGTAATGATAACGGGAGTATAAAATGAAAAAAGTTGCAAATAGTTTTGAAATAGCAAAAGCGTTAGTAGGCGAAGCATTGGTTAAGAATGATTTGATACACGTGGATTATTATGTTTTTGATAAATTGGGAATATTTATTCCAAGTACAGGGAAATGTGGATATGCAGCAGTTGAAAATCATACACACCCATCCTATATGATAGCTATTTTCTTTGATAATGAATTAAGTGAGATTAAGATTCAAAGAAAACATCATATTGCAACCATAATGTCTCCTGATATTCCGCACTGTGATGTGGATGTGGAGACACATCATTATTATTGCATAATGATTGATAAGGATTATTTTGAAGAACAGTTTAAATTATATAGTAATAAATTGCCGATATTTCAGAATATGCAGTTTGCAATCTGTTCAGATGTTGTTAAGTCAATTAATACTTTCGCCTTTGAGTGTGAAAAGAATATGATGAATAAAGATATTACGTTGAATGCCCAGATGACTATTCTGACTCATTGGATTATTCGTAGTGTGTTAGGAGAAGAAATGGATATGCGTTCAGTGTCATCGGATTATTCTATAGCAAAGATACAGTATTATATAGAGCAACATTATGGAGATAGTTTGACTGTAGAATTTTTTGCTGATTATGTTCACCAGTCGTTGTCTACCTTTAATCGCAATTTCAAAAGAGAAATAGGCATATCACCTATGAGATATTTAGAGGAAGTTCGTATTGTTAAGGCGAAGCTGCTTCTTAGAAGGGTTGACATTCCTCTTACAGATATTGCATTGTCCTGTGGTTTTGGGAGTGGTGCATATTTTGCAACAATCTTTAAAAAGCATACAGGACTCACACCAACTGATTATCGAAAGATGAATTGTGAATATTAAGTAAAAGTATTTAAATAGAATTTTTAGATATTAAACTAGTTTCTTATTATGAAAAGTTAAAATATATACTGAAATTGGATTTTCAAATTTAAGTAAAAGATTGATAAAATTTAAATAGTGCTTAAACTTAAAAATGAAATAATTTTGAAAATATATGAGATAAAAATGAAAGCCATATAAATCTTTTTCAATTAGAATAAGCAAAAAACAATATTGGAGGAGATAATTATGACTAAGGAAGAAATGTTTAAAATTATGAATGAAAATATGGCATTTCATCTTGCAACATCTGTTGATGGACAACCATATGTAAGAGGATTACTTTTATTCAGAGCAGATGAAAATGGTATTATATTTCATACAGGAAAATTCAAGGATTTGTACGGACAGCTTAAACAGAATCCAAATGTAGAACTTTGTTTTAATGCACCGGCAGTTCAGCTTAGAGTGAAGGGTACAGTTGAGGAAGTTAATGATGAGAAATTGGTTGAAGAGATTTATGCTCATCCAACACGACAGTTTATGCGTGATTGGAAAGAACAGGGAATTGATACACAATTAGCTGTGTTTCGTTTGAAGGATGGTTTGGCCAGTACATGGACAATGCAAACTAATTTTGATGAAAAGGAATATGTACAACTTTAAGTAGAAATGAATATATAATTAATAGGAGTCCCAGAGTACTTGAAACTTAAGTGTTCTGGGATTTATTTTACGCGAGCAACCAGGAGTAAATTATGTTTACATAGTTTTTCGACGAGCGCCGCGAAACTAACGAAACTCGCAAAGCGTGTTTCTCACAATTTGTGTCAGAGCTTTTTCTTATTTATGTAGAAATGAGTAAGATATAATAAATTGTTTAAAAATTTGATATAATTAAAGATATTGTAAAGAATAATTGGTGTTTTTGATATATAATATTATGATAGAAAATGAGGGAGAAACTATGGAGTACACATTTAAAAGAGCAACCATTGATGACATTGAAATTTTGACAAAAACTCGAATAGAAGTATTACGAGCAGCTAACAAGCTGTCGGATGATGTTGATATGTCAGAGGTTGAAAAGCAGTCTTATAATTATTATGTTCAAGCATTAAGTGACGAGTCACATACTGCATATTTAGTTTTTGATAATAATAAATTTATTGGAGCAGGTGGGATTAGTTATTATAAAGTAATGCCAACATTTCATAATCCAAGTGGGAAAAAGGCATATGTTATGAATATGTACACTAATCCTGAATATAGAAGAAAAGGTATTGCTTATAAGACACTTGATTTACTCATCAACGATGCAAAGGAAAGGGGGATTGACTTTATTTCATTGGAAGCAACAGATATGGGTAGACCAATATATGAAAAATATGGTTTTGTTAAAATGAATGATGAGATGGAATTACTAAAAAGATAAAAACTATATGTATTTGAAATAAAATATAGAAATAGTATTTGGTGTTTATAGAGGGGTTAATTAGAAATGGAGAGTGATAAACAATGAAAACACTAAAGAAGTATGCGTTACCGTTAATTATGTTTGCAATTTTTGAAACTGTTGCGATTACACTTTGGCTTACATTGGACAATATATTTTACTTTTTTAACTTCACTTATATTGGTGGATTTATTGCTATTGGTACTACACTTTACATAAAAAAAGTAAAATATGCACGTCGTATTGTTCAGCTTGCTGTTGGTTCATATATGCTGATATACCTTGGTCTGATTTGCAATGAAAATATGCAGATAGAAGGTTTTTGGTATTACCTGTTTCTAGGGGTATTTGAAGCTGCTACTATCCATTATGTAGTGGCGAAAATATTTGGACCATTGGTGTTCGGTAGAGGATGGTGTGGTTTTGCCTGCTGGACAGCAATGGTGCTTGATTTTTTGCCGTATAAGCAACCAAAAGAACCACGAAGGAAATATGGTTTTATTCGTTATATTACATTTACTATATCATTACTTTTTGTAGTAGCTTTGTTCCTATTTTATACCGGTGATTTGGAAACGGTTATGTTTTGGAGCTTTGTGATAGGTAATGTTTTGTATTACGCTATTGGCATTGGATTAGCTTTTGCTTTTAAGGATAATCGAGCGTTTTGCAAATATGTGTGTCCAATAACTGTTTTTCTTAAATTTACAAGTTATTTTTCATTGATGAGAGTAAAGGTTGATAAGGAAAAATGTATCTCATGTGGAAAGTGCAAACGAGTATGTCCTATGAATGTTGAAGTGACAGAAAATTCTCGAAAACGTAAAAACGCAACAGAATGTATTCTTTGCTTAGAGTGTATAGATGAATGTCCGAAAAAGGCATTGCATCTTTAGAAGAGGTTGTAAAATTGCAAGATAATGTTTGCGATATTGATAAGGTACCTGATGAAGAAATTTCTCGATTGAATAGTATTCTAGAATGAATTTGAAAATAACTAATTAATTCGATTTAGTTGTTGTATTCTATAAGATATATAACTTTCGAATTTTGTAGCAGTTATTACTTTAAGAATGAATTTAGTGAGGTGTATTATGAAATATAGTAAAAAAGTAACTTTGAAAAATGGGACAGAGATTATATTAAGAAATGGTATAGAAGCCGATGGAAGTGCAGTATTTGAGAATTTTAACCTAACACATGCAGAAACAGACTTCTTACTTTCGTATCCTGATGAAAATAGTTTTGATGCAATACAAGAGGGTAAGTTTTTACAACAAAAGGCAGATAGTGTAAATGAGGTGGAGATAATTGCTTTGGTGGATGGTAAAGTTGCAGGAACTGCAGGAATTGAGGCCGTTGGAACAAAGTATAAAGTAAAACATAGAGCTGAATTTGGCATTAGTGTATCAAAAGAATATTGGGGACTCGGAATCGGACGAGCATTGATGGATGCATGTATAGAGTGTGCAAAAGAAGCGGGATTTGTTCAGCTTGAACTTAATGCAGTAGCAGATAATTCAAGGGCGATTTCTATGTATAAAAAGGCAGGATTTGTTGAATATGGGCGAAATCCTAAAGGTTTCAATTCACGAACAAGTGGATTTCAAGAAGTTGTATATATGTTATTAGAACTGTAAATTGATGGCTTTCAGTTATAGATTCTGGATTGCCTGAGGTGAATGAGGAGAAATTATATGAATATTGAAGAACAATTTAATCTTGTAGCAAAGGAATATGACCAAAATAGAAGAAAGTTTATTCCTTGCTTTGATGATTTTTATGAGGGTGTGACTAAACAAATAATTGCAAATATTGATACACCTAATAGAGTCTTAGACTTGGGAGCTGGAACAGGATTATTATCATCCTTTTGGTATAAGGAATGTCCATCATCAGAGTATGTTTTGGTAGATATTGCCGATGAAATGTTAGAGGTATCAAGAAAAAGATTTGAGGGAGTTAGTAATGTAAAACATCAAATCTGTGATTATACGAAGGAACTTCCAGAAGGGAATTTTGATGTTATAATGTCAGCGTTGTCAATTCATCATTTGGATGATAATCAAAAGGCTAACCTGTTTAAGGAAGTTTTTGATAAATTGTCTGATGGAGGAGTATTTGTCAATTACGATCAGTTTTGTGCTGATACAATGAAAATGAATAATTGGTTTAATACATATTGGGAGAGTCAATTACATACAAGTGGATTATCAGACAGAGATGTCGAATTATGGAGAGAACGTAGAAAATTTGATAAGGAATGTTCTGTTGAATCAGAAATTGATATGTTAAACAAATGTAATTTCTCTGAGGTTAAGTGTTTATATTCATATCATAAGTTTTCTGTAATTGTTGCTATTAAATAGAGATACACGAACAAAGAATGTGCCTTGGCATATTCTCGCGCCGGGCGCAGTCGTTTGCGACATTCTATATCTTTTATACGATAAAAAAACTTCTAAAAAATCGCGTTGGGGAATTAATGAAGATATAAAAGACTGTTTTGCAAAGAGGGGGGAGATAATTATGAATAATATAGAATTAATTGAAGCATTAAAGGATAAAGATAATAAAAAAGCTTATGAATTGTCAAAAGAAATAGCAGCAAAATCCGCAGAATCAAATGAATACTATGAACTTTTTGATGAATTTATCTGTATGCTTAGTGATAAGAGCTCTTATGTGAGAACAAGAGGCTTTTGTCTTGCATGTGCTCAGGCAAGGTGGGATAATGAAGGAAGAATGTCCGCAACTTTTGATGATATGTTAGTTGTTTTGAATGATGAGAAGCCAACAGTTGTAAGGCAATGCCTAGGTGCGTTAGCAGAGGTAATTCTATATAGGAATGAATTATGTGAAAGAATTGAAGGTGCCATAAAGGGTATTGATTTAAGCAAATACAAAGACAGTATGGCGCCATTAATTGAGAAGGATATTAATGAACTTTTGAAAAAAATGTAACAGTCGATTAGGGGGAGGCTATCGTAATATAGTGAGAAGACTTTATTGGTTGAAGCTGTTTGTTAGTTTATAATAAACTATCCGACGTTATCTGCGAACGCAAGAAGAACCTCGATTCCGCTTCGCTTCATTTCGGTCATTCTTGCGTTCCAATGAACAAATCCGCATAATAAAAGTCCAAAAAATGCAAGCATTTTGGGACTTTGCATATACGTCTTTGTTCGCAGATAACTGCTTATCTCTTTGAAAGATAATTGCAGAGGTATTTTATGGTAAGAGAGGTTTTAGAAAATGAACTGAATGAATTATTGGAATTATATTTGCATTTACACCAAGAGTCTATACCAGATATGTCAAAGCATTTGAAAGATACTTGGGAGAGTATTATGAAAGATGACAATCATCATATTATTGTAAAAATAGTGGATGGAAAAATTGTATCTTCTTGTGTATGCGTGATTATTCCTAATTTAACAAGAGGAGTAAGACCATATGCATTTGTTGAGAATGTCGTTACACACGTTGACTATCAGGGGAAAGGATATGCAACAGAATGTCTGAACTATGCCAGAAAAATAGCAGAAAAAGACAATTGCTATAAAATGATGTTGCTTACTGGAACAAAGGAAGAGTCAACTCTTAATTTTTACAGTAATGCAGGGTATAATAGTACGGATAAAACTGCTTTTATTCAATGGCTTAAGTAGTTTATCGTGTTCAAAGAAAAAGTAAGCACGACGGTCGTGAGTATTTGCTTTTATATTAGAAAATAAAGGTACTTTTACTAGATTATTGAAAGAGGTTGAGAAAATGAGAAAAGTTAATCGTGAAAATGCTGAGCATTATAATTGGAAAGAGGTATGTGATGGATGGCATTTTATTAAATCTGATGAATTAAGTGTTATTGCAGAAAAAATGCCACCACACACATACGAGGATATGCATTACCACCGTAAAGCACGACAGTTTTTCTATATTTTATCAGGAGAAGCAGAAATGAAATTACAAAATGGAACAGAAAAGCTGGAAGCTGGTACAGGTATTGAAATAGAACCAATGGAAATTCATCAAATGACAAATGTATCAGACCAACCTGTTGAATTCATTGTAGTGTCTATGCCAAAATCCCATGGAGATAGGGAAATTGTGGAGTAAAAAATAAAGTAATAATAGCTGTGGACACAGTGTGTCCCATTAGATAAATAGGGCATTTGCTCGCTTTGTGTCCTGTTAATCTTGTGCAAAATATTTTATTATCCAGGCAAGAAAGGAGAAAAAATGAATTTAGAAAAAACAGGAAATCTTATTAAAGAACTTAGAAAAGAAAAAGGTCTTACTCAGGAAAAACTTGCAGAAGAATTTAATGTATCTAGAAGAACAGTTTCAAGATGGGAAACAGGAAGCAATTTACCAGACTTAGACATTCTTATAGATATGTCAGATTATTTCGATGTTGACTTGAGAGAATTACTTGATGGAGAAAGGAAAAGCGAGAAAATGAATAAAGAATTGGAAGAAACAGTATTAAAGGTTGCAGAGTATAGTAATGAGGATAAGAACAAATTAGCAAAGAAGATGACTGGTCTATTCATAGTAGGAATAGTGGCATTTACAGCATATGTTATTTTGAGCAGCACTGGTATTGCCGAAAGCACTGTTGGCGGAAATGTGGCTGACTTTATACTTGGTGTTGCATATGGAATAATGATACTTGGATTATTATATACAAGTGGATGCCTGATTAAAATGAGAAATTCAAAGAAAAGGCTAGTAAGCAAAATATTAAAAAAATAAAAATTGTAAGATGTGAACGGGTAAAAATAGATAGTCTTGATTTTTAAGACTATCTATTTTTGCATTTTAATAGGGCAATTTCTATTAAGATTGCTTTTAAAGATTATGATATAATATCGTAAAGGAAGGAGTGGTTTTAGATGTATGAAAAAAGCGTTGTAGAAAAAGTTGTAGATTATATAGAAAAACATTTATATGAAGAATTGTCGTTGGATAAAATTGCAAAAGAATTAAATTATTCAAAATTTTATATTGAAAGAGCTTTTTCAAAAGAAACAGGGGAAACAATTTACAAATATATAAAGGGACGCAGATTAACTTTGGCGGCACAAAAGTTAGTAGAAACAAAGAAGCCTATCATAGAAATTGCTTATGAAGCTCAATATAATTCTCAACAGGCATTTACCTTGGCCTTTAATCAATTGTATCTGTGTACACCACAAATATATAGAAAAAATGGATTTTTTTATCCAAAGCAAACAAGAATTGGTATCAGTAATTACTGTGTCTATTCTTATGCAAGTTATATGTGGGGAGGTAGAATTGCCGTATGAGTACCATTCCTTATGTTGTTGAACAAACAAGTCATGGAGAAAGAAGCTATGATATTTTTTCCAGACTTTTATCAGATAGAATAATATTTCTGGGAGAAGAAGTGAGTGATGTTTCAGCTAGTTTGATTACAGCA
>CAYOMP010000069.1:0-13343 GCA_964405075.1 uncultured Lachnospiraceae bacterium | reverse complement strand
AATTAACCTAAGATTTCTTTTACACAAGCTGCAATAGCTTCATCCTGACAATTAGCAAAGAAGTATTCCTGGAATTTTTCTCCACTTACCGCACCTTTTACTAACTCCTGATCAAGATTTTTCAAAATTGTTACTAAATCGTTATGAGTTACTTTTTTTACTTCGTCCAAAATTTTCTTATTTCTCTGTTCTGGAACTACTCTTTCCTTTGGATATCCTTGTCCACTTTCACCTTCGAATAATTTTTCAAAGATGTACTGAAGATTTAATTCTGCTCCCCAACCAAATCCTTTTGCAAATGGCATAGAAATAGCATTTCCATCATTAATCTGTGCAAACATATATGCATCTGAAGGATCAACAACATGTCCACATAATACTCCTGGGAATGAGTTAGCTGCAAGCATTGCACCTTCGCCTGTTCCACAACCAGTGATAACATAATCAGCTGCTTTTGAATTTAAAAGAATAGCTGCTAAGATACCATTCTGAACATATGTTAACTGATGTTCATCTTCTGCACTATACATACCATAGTTGAATACTTCATGTCCCATTGGTTCAACTACTTTTTTTAATGTGTTTACGATCATTTCATTCTTTGATGCCTGGCTATTTTCATTAATTACTGCTATTTTCATTTAAAAATTCTCCTTTATGTTTTTCTTTAAGTATAACATTTAATATTTTCGGTTTCTTGTCTTTTTTTTTCAAAAATATAGTATTTTTTGAACCCTAAATATATATTAATTCACGTATATTTGCCCAAATATTACTTTTTTGTTATAATTATGAGAAACACGCTTTGCGAGTTTTGTTAGTTTCGCGGCGCTCGTCGAAAACCTATGTAAACATAATTTTCTCCCCGTTGCTCGCGTAAATTAAAAAATGCATAAAATAATCATTAGGAGGATTTATTATGGCTTTTGATGGAATTGCTGTTGCTAATCTCGTAAGAGAATTTAACAACTTATTAATAAACGGTCGTATTTACAAAATTGCACAGCCGGAGACAGACGAATTGCTACTTACTATAAAAAATAATAAAGAACAATATCGTTTAACTATTTCTGCTAGTGCCAGTTTACCTTTAATATATCTAACAGATACAAATAAACCCAGCCCACTTACTGCACCTAATTTTTGTATGTTACTTAGAAAACATATAAATAATGGACGTATTATTTCCATAACACAACCCGGGTTAGAGCGTATTATTAATTTTGAAATTGAACACCTTAACGAATTAGGAGATATATGTCGTAAATTCCTTATTGTTGAAATAATGGGAAAACACAGCAATATAATCTTTTGTAATTCTGATAACACCATTATCGACAGTATTAAACACATCTCATTAAATGTCAGTTCAGTACGAGAGGTACTACCTGGGCGAGAATATTTCATTCCAAAAACTCAGGCAAAATTAGACCCTCTTAGTACTAATTCAACTGCATTTATTGAAGCCGTGCTTAACAAACCTATGGAACTATCAAAATCCATATATTCTTCGTTTACAGGTATTAGTCCAGCTGTTGCTGAGGAAATATGCTATCGTGCGTCTCTGGATTCATCTAAGCCAGCCAATAGCTATAGTGAAATCCAGTTAACACATTTATACAACAATTTTTCTTATGTTATGGATGATATTAAAAATGGTATTTTCTTTCCAAACATTATTTACAATGGTAAAGAACCTATTGAATTCTCCAGCATTAAACAAACTCACTTTGAAAACTATGAAGTTGTAGACTTTCAAAGTCTCAGTCCTGTTCTTGAAAAGTATTATGCTGATAAAAATATCATCACAAGAATTCGTCAAAAATCAGTTGATTTGAGACGTGTTGTAGCTACAGCTTTAGAACGTAATATAAAAAAATACGATTTACAATTAAAACAAATGAAGGATACTGAGAAACGTGATAAATATAAAGTATATGGGGAATTAATCAATACCTATGGATATAACCTTGAAAAAGACGCTAAGGAACTAGAGGCTCTGAATTATTATACAAATGAGTACATCAAGATTCCTTTGGATAATCAATTAACACCTCAAGAAAACGCAAAAAAATATTTTGACAAATATAATAAACTCAAAAGAACCTTTGAAGCGTTAGAAACATTAATCAAAGAAACGAAATCTGAAATAGACCACCTCGAATCTATTAGTACCGCCCTAGACATTGCTGTTTCTGAGGATGACTTAGTTCAGGTAAAAGAAGAGCTTATAGAATACGGTTACATTAAGAGAAAGGGTTACAATAAAAAATTAAAAATAAAGAGTCAGCCATTCCACTATATTTCAAGTGATGGTTATCATATGTATGTTGGTAAAAATAATTTTCAAAATGAAGAATTAACTTTTAAATTTGCCACAGGAAATGATTGGTGGTTCCATGCTAAAGGCATTCCGGGCTCTCACGTAATTGTTAAAACTAATGGCGATGAACTCCCTGACAGAACCTTTGAAGAAGCAGGGCGATTAGCGGCATTCTATTCTAAAAACCGTGGTGGAGAAAAAATTGAAATCGACTATACTGAAAAGAAAAATGTTAAAAAACCAAGTGGAGGAAAACCTGGTTTTGTAGTTTATTATACTAATTATTCATTAGTAATTGATTCTGATATTTCCGGAATCCAGCAAATATAAGTTCTCAGTTAAAAGAAGTAATATAGACACAATGTCTACATTACTTCTTTTTTAATTCTAAGTTTTCTATTTCTTTCACAAACCTTAATTTTGTATATTGGCAGGTTTTCTTCCCATTCCACCACCTTGCATCATAGTTCCAACCGAAGCTTCTGCTCCTGTTTCATCTGCAGTAGTTAGCCATCCACTAAGTGTTACACTACCTGTTTTGGTTCCATTTTTTAAAATCTCATATGTGCTACCTTCTATTAATTCCTCACAACTAATAAATACACAATCTGCTTTTTTAGAAAATGAGTAATTAAATATTTCATTACTGTTGTCATCTAATATACTTATTGTATCACCACTAGATAAAGAAGTACTTAACATAAGACCTGCCTGTGTTGATGTTTCACTACTGCCTTGAGCCATTCCTGCCCCACCTGCCGCAAGTATAACACCACCACTTATATTGCAATTACCAGCATAATCCAAAGCACCGTTTCCACTATTTTCCGGTCCATTTACATAAGTTTCACCACCGGTAACTATTATATCACCATTAGAATCTAAACCATCTCCACCTGCATTTACAGTTATTTTACCGCCATTAATTACAATTTGGCATCCTTCAATTGCCTCATCAAATGGATTTTCTCCACCTCCTTGCTGTTTGCCTTTAAATTGTTGATTATCTGTTGGTGTTTCTCCTTCTGGTTTCTGCATATCTGTTGGAGCCTCTCCTTCTGGCATTTGCATGTCTGTTGGTGCTTCTCCTTCTGGCATCTGCATATCTGCCGGTGCTTCTCCTTCTGGCATCTGCATATCCGTTGGTGGTTCCTGCATATTTTGCATTTCCCTAGTTGTGGTACTTCCGTCCGCACTGATAATAACATCATCACTTTCTGATTCCTCTGTAGTACTGTCATCTGTTTTTGCTGCATTCATTCCATCATCTGTGGCAACTATATCAAATATTCCATCATTAATTGTAATTACCAAACCTTCAATTCCTTCATATGAAGATAAAATCTTAACATCGCCACCATTAAATACTACCTGATTATCTCCGTGAAAAGCTTTTTTCACTGCCGTAATTTCGAATTCGCCTCCATCAACTACCAAATCGGCTTTTGTTGTGAAAGCATTATGTCCTGCATCTACTATATAATTACCATCTAATATAGTTAAAGAATCTTTTCCATTAAATGCATTATTTATACAAGTTACACTATATGTTCCATTTGCTAATACTAAATCATCCTTTGACTGAATACCATTATTGTAATTGCCATTAACAGTTAATTTCCCTTTTCCAACAATGAATAAATCATCCTTTGAAAAAATAGCTGCATTAGGCTCCTCATCTTCCTCATTATCATTTTCGCCATATACATATGTTGTACCGTCTGAAACTATATTTTCTGTGCCTTCTGCCAGAATTATTGTTGTTTTATCAGCTTGTAATCCATAAATTACAGCACTATCATCATTACTAATTTCCACACCATTAAGAACTATTTTTACTCTGTCTTCATTAGTTGCTTCAATTCTAATCTGTCCATCGTTTAACTTTCCGCTAAACACATAGGTTCCTGCTTCACTAATAGTTGCAACATTTTCATTTACCGTAATTCCTGAGCCATTTACTGTAATATTATCACCATCTAAAGTTACCAAAGTAGCACTGGATTCACTCCACGTATCATCTATATCCTCACTTGTATACTGTGCTTCTAATTCTTCCGCCGTTGCACTATTAGAAACACTTGTCTCGTTTGCATCAACCTCACTGACTGCCTCTTCATTAGTCATTTGGGTTGAACTTGCACAACCGCTAACACATAATAAACCTGCTGTTATTAATGTTATTAATTTAGTGACATTCTTTCTCATTTTCTAACCTCCGATTTTACAATTCATCTCGCATATTCTTTGGTACTCTGCCACATACAATATTTAAATTACCATTTCGGCATCTTACTTCATCTATAAAAGCTTTTTCATCATTCTCGTCTTTTAATGTAATCTGATACTGTAATTCGTATAAACTACCCATATTTGTTGTTTTAACTCTTACTAAATCAGATTTTTTTGTATATTTTTCAAATAAGTCATCAAAAATTCCATTATAATCTAAACTTTCAGGAATCGTTACCTTTAATTCTTTATCAGTTGCTTTTGTTTCACCAAAACCAATAGCCGTTAATAAAAACATTACTGCACCAATAATTACAAAAAAGATTATAGCATAACCTATATATCCCATACCAGTTGCAAGACCTAATGCCATTGAAAAGAAAATACTTGCAATTTCTTTAGCACTTCCTTGAGCAGATCTAAATCTTACTAAGCTAAACGCACCCATAACAGCAACGCCTGCTCCAAGGTTACCATTTACCATCATAATTACTACTTGTACAATTGCCGGTAATAATGCTAATGTAAAAACAAAATTTGAACTGTATGTATTCTTATACATATAAATTAGTGCAACTCCTAGTCCCAAAACTATTGATATTGCTGTACAAATCAATACACCTTCTATTTCTATTCCATTTGTTGTTAAAATACTGTTAAGCACAAATAATACCTCCTATTATATCTTCATTACTATTTTTATTATTTTCCTCATTAACTTTCTCATTAATGTATTTATCAAAGCTATTTATCAAGTGCTCTTGATAGTATGTTCCATATTTTGAAAAAGATGTGGAATATATACGTAATTCATCTAAAATTTTCGCCAGCCACATTGGCATAACTCCTGGAATCTTTATTTCCATTAATACATATCCCGGTTTCAAAATCTGCTGACCATAAGTTCCTTTTGTCAAATCTAATTCCGAATCCCTGCATCGAATATTTGTATCAAATGTAATCCTTAAGTTACTATCCTCTTTGCCAAATAATGCAATTCTGTCATATGCAACATATGCCTTCGGATGTAACTGATAGCTTTTTAAAAACCAATCAATTTCTCTTGTAATTTGACATTGCTTATTTGGCTGTTTTCCTTTAAGTAAATAGTCATTTGCTTCCTTTAAAGTTAATGCAATCCTTCTTTTGTATACTACTCCGTCAAATTTCTTTTTTATCTCCAAAAATACCTGTGACTCCTGCGTTGAAAGTCCATAGCTTCTTAAACGCAATTTTTCTTTATATATAGGCTTATTTAAAGATGTCCTTATCAACTCATAGTCATTTGTATCATAATAGATATTACTTATTGTATGAAGTCCATATTCATCAATCTGCATAAATTCTTTTAGAGCTTTCACTATTTGTTCATACTGGATTTCATTAAGCATATATTTCTTTTCTACCCGCTTAAAAACGTCCTGATACTTTGACATTTCTAACCTCCTTTTTTATCATTTATCCTTTTTACATAACACATAATATCAAGCCATCCTTAAATTAGCCTTAAATGATTATTTCAGCTTTATTTAAGAATTCCCACTCTTCGTATTGCTTCTTGTTTAAATAAAAAAAGAACCAATCTTTTAATTACTTAAAATACTGATTCTTCTTTCTTATTTAATATTTACTTCGATTCCCGAATAAACACAGTCTTTATTATATTTATAATCATTTGCATTAATATAGGCACTGTTATTCCTGCTATGGCATACACCAAATACCAATTAGTTACATTATAAGGCAAATAGTAATATTCCAAACTACTTTTATACTCCGCAAAATTAAAATCCGCAAATAGTGGTGTTAACCTACTGACAATTGCAAATCCTGTTTTAACTAACATAATTCCCAAGAATTGGTTAATCATAATTGAATAAGTATTATCCGCAATTAATCTAATACATTTACTATCCTTTAACACTGGCACTAGCATTTTGGATACTCTAAGCCAAAAGGCTATTCCTAAAATTCCTACCACGAAAGGCATAAAAGCATTCTCTGTAAAATTCATACACCATGATGGAGTATACGCTAACAAATGACCATATCTCGTAGTTATTAGCAGTTGTAGTCCAAACAACACGCCAAAATACAATAAATTATTAGCATTATCCATCTTTTCAAGTTTTCTATTATATAAAATTCCGAGTCCAAAAAATGGAGCAAAATACAATATTCTATCTATAAATAACCACGGTAATTCATAGTAACCTGCCTTAGCCAAGCACACTCCACCTATTCCAAGAATTAACGTGCAAATAAAGAATATCCATTCATTAATACGTATATGCAATATTTCAAGTCCTTTTCTTGCCGAAACATTAAGTATTTGTATCATAAATAATGGAACAACAAACCATCCACCCAAATTATATTCGAACTGATGACCATTTACTAATGGCTCCCAAAGAATCGTTCTTAAATTAGGATCAGCTCCTAATGTAAAACCACCAAATCTTGATACATATACCAGAAATGCATAAAATACATTCCACAAATACATAGGTATAATCAGCCTTACAAATTTATGCCAAATATATTTTTTAACATTTTCAGAAGCACTATCCTTGTAAAAATATCCTGAACCGAATGCAAATAGTGCCAAATGAAATGCATACGGTGGAAACCACTCATATGCCAACGATAATCCAGCATTATTGCAATGTCCCGCAACAATTACAATCATTCCAATAGCATATAAAATTTTAAATTGATAATTAGTTTTAGTCATATACTCTCCTAAATCTATCTCCCAATAATAAATTTCAACTTAGAATCTTTTATTAATATATTAAGTAATGTCAGAATAATTAAGCAAACAGCAAATACTATTGCCTTTGTTACTAATATTACTGCATGAGAATCACCGCAAAAAATATTAAATAGTTCTAAAACATCATAAATCAACGGTATAATTAAAGATTGATGCCATGCAAAATATATTAAGGAATTGGCACCTATGTATTGCATAGTTCGTGATGAAATGCCATTTGCCAACATTATTACACACATTATACCTGCAAATGCTGAAATATATGATAATAGTTCAATTCCATATGTTGAGCCATACATTGACAGCACTTCTCCACTAATCATACAGTTTCCCATTCCACACGCTATATTAATACATAAAAAAGTAGCAAAAAATAATTTTTTGTTTTTATTATTAAATATAAACTCTTGGAACTTGTCGTATTTCTTAAATAAATACCCTAAATACCAAAATGGTAAAGCCATAACACATACATCAATATTCCAAGGCAACGCTTCACCATCCAGTCTATAGTAAACACTACCGACAATAGCACCTATTGCAATTATAATTCCAATAATTTTAAGATTTTTTATATACTTTACGATTAAATAGAAAAGAATATTCACAAAGAACAGACACGCTATATACCACAAAGTAAACATCCTTTTTTGCACCACAAACCCAATAATATCTTCCAGCAAAATATCCAAAAAATAATATCCTTCCACAGCCTTTTGAATTACATCATAAATAATTAATGGTATCCCCAGACAAAAATATGGTATTATAAGCACCTTAACTTTCTTTTTGAAAAAAGTATAAAAATCTCCTTTTATATCAAACACATAACCTGATAAGAAAAAAAACACCGGAATATGAAAAGTGTGAATCCACACTCCCAAAGTAGATATATCCATATGCGCAGCTATAACCAATAAAATTCCATACCCTTTAGCTATATCAACCCATTCAACCCTGTCTACAGCCTTCTCTCCATTTTTCATTTGTACTCTTACTCCTTCTTATGCAATTTTCAAAATTACTTTTGGTCTACCGCATAAAAAATCTCTAAAAACTGTTGCATAACTTTTGCGCTACCTGTATTTATACGAATATACTTACTAAGCATTGGATTACCATAAGTTTTAATAAGCACATTCTTTTCTCTTAGTTTTTTACTTAACTCTTCCGGATTATTATTTGGCTTAATAAACACAAAATTACTATTTTCTGCATATACTTCATAACCATTCTTTTTCAAATCTTCAATTAAGTAGTTTCGTCCTTCTATTTCTTTTGAAATTAATTCTTCCACTAATTCTGGTCTTTCAATCAATCTTTGAGCAAATTTTAATGCAATAGTGTTGACTTCAAAGCTTGGCTTAGAACGTGTAACATACTCAATAATTTCTGGATTACTAATAATAACGCCCAATCTGCAACCAGCTAAGGAAAATAACTTAGAAAATGTTCTAAAAATAATAACATTATCATATTTGTTAATCATATCCAAAAATGTTTTTTTATAAAAATAATGGTATGCCTCATCAATAATTACTACCGCATTCATTTCCCTTGCTTTTTCAATAATCTTAATTGCTTCCTCATCAGAGTATGCATTACTAATAGGATTATTGGGATTAAGCAATACAACCACATCAGTATCTTCATCTATAGCATTTACAATATCATCTGCATTTATTGTAAGGTCTGGCTTGTACATAACCGGAATATGATTAAGACCTAATAATCTGCAATTTACTGCATACATCTCAAAGCTTGGTGCCACAGTTACTACATTATGCCCTGGTTTTGCAAAAGTTTCCAATGTATATCTGATGGCCGCATCTGAACCATTTGTTATAGATAAATTATCAATATTTACATTAATGAATTTGGCATATGCCTCTAAAAAATTATTTGGTTCAGGATATGTTGCCAAATATTCTGGCGTAATTTCCTTTAAAACTTCTTCAACAAATTCCTTTGGAAGACCTTCCGGATTTTCATTCATATCCAATCGCATAAACCCGTGTCTTCCCTGTTCTGGGAATATCCTAACTGTATTTTTTATATTTTCATTTACATAGTACATAGTAAAAATCCTCCTTACTTCTCCAAAAATTTATTCTCTTACTATATGTGAGTTAATACTTTATACACTAAAACTTCTATATGATAACTCTTATCACATTGTCTTCTAATTGAGATGATAATTAAAATCAAAAAATTTGCTTATTTTAGTACATATATCCTTATACAAATCTTTTGCTTCTATTTTATTCCAATTTATTCCAAGCATTATTAATTGCTAATGCAATTTAGCGATTTTTCCCCAGCTAGATGGTGTATCAAAGCCTACTTTATCATACAGCGCTTTAGCCGTATTAGTATAATAAAATAAACAAGGCTTTTTCCCTTCTGCTAATAAATCATCACACATCTTAGCTGTAGCTGCTGCTGCAAATCCTCTTTTCTGATAATCTTTATGCGTTATAACTCCACTAATGACAGCCAAATTATCTATCTCAGCATAAGTAGCAACATGACATACTATCTTGCCATCTTGTTTTATAATATAGTTTCTTCCAAAATTTTCTCTTCGCCTAGTTAATAATTGTTCTTCTAAATCCTTAGGGTTATAATGCCCTCCAACACCTTCATCTGAACATATTAGTTCAGCTATCTCGGCATAATCTTTCTCTTCTGCTACTAGTACGTTCTCGTCATTATACATACACCTAACACGTTCTATTGATGTCACAAATCCTTTTTCAACAGTATAGCCTTTTTCGAAATAAGGTGAAAGCAAATCAATTACATTTACCGTAGAACTGATAATTGATGAATCTAACTCTTTAATTAATGCAACAGTCTCTTCTGTTGGAAATATATCCCCATCACAAAAAATTTGTAATCCATTATAATATGCTGTTGCTACCGTTAATGAGCAATTCGTATCGTTGTAATATATTTTTAAATGTTCATTAGTAATCTTATATTTTTTTAAATCAATGTAGCTATACAAACAATTTTTTAAATCCCTCTCAAAATATTCCAAAAGCATTGGAACATCTTTTTCAGTTGCCAATTTGTACATAATGTCTCCTCACTAAATAGTTGTTGAATGCTTCAATATTTCATCCGCTGCTGCCTGTGATGCAGTACCATTGTCCACATATCCAATAGAATCCACATACTTTTTGCAATCCAGACAATATTGTTCATAATCAAAATTCTTAATAATTTCCATTAACTGATTATTATCAAGGGCCAGAGAAAATGGTAATTCCTCTAATGAGAAGTAATAATCTTTAGTTTTTTTCATCTCCTCATAATCCTCAGCATATAAAAATCCCGGCTTTTTAAGCATAGGGTAATCAAATGCACAACCTGAATAATCTGTAATAATCATATCACAAGCCACTAACAACTCTTGCATATTGGCGTAACGACTGGCATTTAATATTCTGTCTGTATAATTAAAAATATTATCCTGTGTCGCAACATTTGGATGCAATCTTATTAATACAGCAAATTTACCACCAAATTTTTCTTCCAGAGTTTTTATCAAACGCTCACAATCCAAATTATACATATCTGTCTTTCTATTATCTCGATATGTTGGTGCATACATTATTAATTTAATATCTTCTTCCAATTTATAATAATCATATACTAATTTCTTAATAGGTTTGGCATCTTGAAAATACATATCATTCTTTGGTATACCTTTTTCCAAAATGGCTCCGTCATACCAAAATGATGAATGATACAACTCACTACACCAACGACAGCAAGATAAGAATAAATCAATATTTTTTGAATCTATCTTGGCATATTCAATATATTCTCTGCTCAGTGCATTTTCACAATCCTTTTCTACCTTTTTAAGTCCCGGGCCACCATGCCATGTTTGAATATATAACTGTTCTTTCTTCTTTTTGAAATAATATAATTTTCTCGTATTATCAACCCACGCCGCCGCAGTACACATATGATAAACAAATTTTAAAGAATTTGGCTTTATTAATGTAATACCTTTAGGAAAATCTGCATTTTTATTACCACATACCCAATATATTTTCATTTGAGTATCTAATAACTTCTCTGCAATGAACTTAGGATTATCTCCGTAACCTCCTCCATTAAAATTACTAAATACTACCTTCGTCGGCTCTATCTTAAATAAATAAAAAATGCTCCAAGATAATTTAATTATTCTATTATGCAATCCAATATATATACTATTTATGCCAGAGAGTATTTTAAATAATATTTTATTAGATTTTATAATCTCAATTATTCTATCCATATATTTAATGCCTTTCGCTTTTCATTTTTTCAAGTCTTATACGCCAAATTTGTATAAGCCATAATCCTATATATTTCTCATTCGAACTGGTACACATCTTAGATGCTGTTTTCTCATAATATGCATCTGTTATTGAATAAGTCTGCAGGAGAATCCTTCTTCACGCTAACCGATTCAAAACTTCCTTACAAATATTTCACGTCAAATAGCAGACACTACCTTTCAATATACCACAAATTCAGCATAATTAAAATACTTAAACCTACTGGTCTTTATCTATTTATACATAAACTACTGACCTGTCTATTTATATATAAATCAACTAGGTTTCTGTCAAGAAAAGTTGATGACCTATCATTGACTAACGTAAATAACTCTGCTAATTTTTATTCATTTGACATTTTTCTGAATTTTATAGACAGCAAAAGCAACTTACTTTTCTACTACTTATACCAGTTGGTTGTATTTTCACCTTAAAATCCACTATTGAAAATAGCATTCAATGAAGGCTATAATAGATGATAAGTAAAGTAATAATAGGAGTAAGCAGAAAGGACAGTCTTTATGAAAAATTATGCAGTAATCACAGGAGCAAGTTCTGGAATCGGAGTCGAATTTGCTACAAAGCTTTCAAATATGGGATACAAACTAATACTAATCGCACGCCGTGAGGATAGATTGAAAAAACTAGCAGCCAGATTAACTACCGAAAGTAGGATAATCACAGCTGACCTAACTAATAAAGATGAATGTTTCAGAGTTTTTGAAGAAATAAAAGATGAAAAAATTGACATATTTATTAATAATGCCGGTTTTGGTGATTGTGGACCCTTTATTAATGCTGATTTACAGAAAGATTTAGATATGATAGATGTAAATATTCGAGCAGTTCATATTTTTGCTAAATTAATGCTGAACAAAATGAAGGCTCAAAATCAAGGATACATATTAAACGTTGCCTCATGTGCCGGAATTATGCCTGCCGGTCCATATATGGCAACATATTATGCTACAAAATCCTATGTAGTTAGTTTTACCAGGGCTATTGCTGAAGAATTAAGAGAAGCAAAAAGTAATATTTATTTCGGTTGCCTTTGTCCGGGACCTGTTGATACCGAATTTAATAATGTAGCTAACGTAGAATTTGCTTTAAAGGGCATTACCCCAAAATATTGTGCAGAATATGCTATTTCACAAATGTTCAAAAGAAAAACCGTAATCGTTCCAACTTTTATGCTAAAAATGGGTATGACTTTTGGCAGACTACTACCAACTAATATTTATGTAAAAATAGCTGCACATCAACAAAAGAAAAAAATATATTCAAAATAGCGGTTTTCATTTCCATAAACCATAACTTTAAGTACTATTTGAATAAATGTTAATAAAAATTGATTTGGTGTATTGCCTATTCAAAAAACTAGCACTTACTCCTAAGTACTCTAAACAGTTTACTTTGAAAAGTTATCCTTCATCTTCTTAAGAGATGTAATTATTAATGCTATTCCCACAAGTACAAATACAATTGCCGGTATTAGTAAAAACCAAAATTCTCCACCTGTTTTACCTGGTAAAGCCATAAACAAATCATATGCTAAATACGCAAGATAACCACCTATGCATATTCTTAATATCAGTGTTACCTGATTTATCCCATTTGAATTATTGTTATCCATTATGTATATTCCTCCACCAATACTTTTTAGCTACTTCAC
>CAYOMP010000068.1:0-13349 GCA_964405075.1 uncultured Lachnospiraceae bacterium | reverse complement strand
CTTTAGCATGCAAAAAACCGTTATCATATGTGTAGCACTTAGCCCCTGCTGATAGCAAATCATTCATATACGAATATGTTGCCCAATATACAAACGGATGATCCGGTTTGCATGGAATCATAACTCTAACATCCACACCGGATAACGCCGCTATCTGCAAAGCATCTAATATAGATTCATCAGGTATAAAGTATGGAGATTGAATATAAATACTTTTCTTTGCCTTATTTATTAGTCTAAGATAATTATTTCTGATATCTTGTCTGGCAGAGTCAGGACCACTAGATATAATCTGTATACCGTCGCTTCCATCACCAACACTCTGGAACATATATTTATCACTGCTAAACAAATTATCCTTTGCAGCATAATTCCAATCCAAAATAAATCTGGCACCTAATGCAATAGCTGCACTACCTGTAATCTTTAAATGAGTATCTCTCCAATGTCCAAATTTTTCATCTTTATCAATATATTCTTTTCCTACATTAAATCCACCAACAAAGCCTACCTTGCCATCTATTACCACAATTTTTCTATGATTACGGTAGTTAATTCTAAGGTGCAGTCTTTTAAGAATTGGTGGAAAGAATACTGCTGTTTTAACACCATTATCATTTAATATTTTAATATCCTTTTTCTTCAGGAAACGGCTTCCCATACCGTCCATAAGAACACGAACCTCTACACCTTCTTTGGCTTTTTTTATAAGAACCTTGGAAATTCTTTCAAAAAGCTCATCACTCTTAATAATATAATATTGGAAATGAATATATTTCTCTGCTTTTTCCATTTCTTCTATCAAAGCATTAAATTTATCATTTCCATCTATATAGATATCCACTTCATTATCATCAGTATAGAAAGAATCACTACTTTCCAGATTATACAATACCAAGTCTGAATACTCTTCTGCATCATTTAATTTACAATCGTGCATGTATATTGACTCTTCCTGTTTTCTAATAGAATAATTAAGTCTATCTGCAACCTCTTTAGTTTTAAACAATCTTCTCTTGTGCATATCCTGCCCAATCAGCATGTATAACACAAATCCTACAATAGGAAGAAAATACATTACTAATAACCACGTCCACACAGACTTTGGATCTCTTCTTTGCACAAAAACTATTGCAAGAGATAATAGTAAATTAATGTAAATCAAATTGTCCATAACAGTATTAAATACTACTATAAATAAATTATCTGTCTCCATAAATCTCCCCCCTCATAGTATTAATATTATTATTTTAATATATTTACTTTTTCTACTGTAACCTTATTTCTTCCGGTAAATTTAGAATGATATAAATTTTCATCCGCTCTATCTATTGCACTATATACATTATTTTCATTACTAGCTATTATTGAACCCACACCAATACTAACTGTTACGAATTCATAATCCGATGCACTGCCTGACTTAATCTTAAGGTTTTCCACATCATCCTTTATCTTATACGCAAGTGTTTCTGCGTCCTTTAGCTCCATGCCACATACTACAACAACAATCTCTTCTCCACCATATCTAACTACTACATCTGTTGTTTCTTCACAACTTTTAATTATTGAAGCACTAACTTCTTTCAAACAATTATCACCTGCAATATGTCCATATGTATCATTATAGCTTTTAAAATGATCAATATCCATCAAAATTGCAGTTACTCTCTTTTGAGTATCCTTTAATAATTCCCACTCTTCTTCAAGAACTCTCTCCATTCCTCGTCTGTTATATAAATGAGTTAATAGATCAATCTCGCTAACATTCTTTAATTTGAATACTGCCTTCTTTCCATTTACAAAAGACTTATATTTAATCTGAACAATAACTATTGTTATAACTGTTATCCAAAGTATTGAACTTTCAAACAACAGTATCTTATACCCCGAAAGACCTGATGTATGTAATAACAACACACCTGCCAAATAAGTCGGAATTAATATTAAACAGCTAATTCCTAATGAACCCACAAACAATGCCGAGAACATCATCATAAATACTATAAAATATCCAAAGCCCTCTAGCTGTGCTATTTCAACCTTTAAGTATGAAAAAACTATTACATCAATTATTATCCAAAATAACACATATATGCACTTTCTAACCTTATCATTTTCAATGCCTTCCATACTTTCTATTAAACTAAACAGTAAGTAGCTTATTCCCGCTACAGCCATTGCAAATCCCGAATTTAAGAAGCCTACATCAAATGCACACCTGACAAACATCCTAAAAACAAAATTTGCAATTAAAAATATTGATAATATTTTTAAATTTCCAAAATTCGTATCTATCTCTGCTTTTATTAACTCACCTATTTCTCTCTGAGTATTTACACTATATCTGCGTCTATATCTATCTTTTTTTAGGAAAACTTCTAAGCGTTTAATAGCATCTTTCATAATTCTTCTCCTCAAAAAGCATATTTCATTCGTTACATTTACCATATTATATAATTTTTCAAACTACTTTTCAAGTAAAGTATGTACATATTCTGGTAATCTTATCTCAATATTCAATCCACCTTTGTTAATATTTTTAGCTTTAATTTTTCCATCATGTGCTTCAACTATCTGTTTACATATTGCAAGTCCTAACCCTGCCACACTTCTACTGGCATCCGATGTATACAACGGTGTGAAAATACTTTCCAGTTCTTCCTCTTTAACACCTATTCCATTATCTTCTATATTTAATACTATTTCCTTTGATTCTTCGCTAATTGTTACTCCAATCCTAGGCTTCTCATCACTAAAGAATTTAAGGCTGTTTCCAATAATATTTCCAAATACTCTACGCATTTTAGGCATATCTATAGCAAACTCAATATTATCTCCACATTTTTTCTCAATTTCAAATTCAATCCCTTTAGAATGCAATTCATCTTGATACTCATTAATTAACATTTCCTCTAAGTCTTTTACTGATGTTATTTGAAGTTTCAATGTTGTTCTTATATTACATCCTAAATAATCGTCAAATTCTTCTACCAATTCCTTTATAGCCAAAGATTTACTATATATGGTATCTAAATATTTCTGAGTCCTCTCTTCTGAAAACTTTTTCTTCTTAAGACGCTCCGCATAGCCCATTACAGATGTTAATGGAGTCTTAATATCGTGAGAAATTGATGCAATAATCTCGTTTTGCACATTTTTTTCCCTCTCTAATCGTCTGGTCAATGCTGCAAAATTATTACGACATTTTCCAATTTCATCATTACTTTTCGTAGTCTCTACTACTTTTCCATATCTAAAACTCTCCATATCCGCTGACAGCTTAAGAAGTGGTTTAATCTGTACAATATGAATAATTGCAGAATATATAAGTAACGTAAGACATATAGAACCTATTTGAAACTTTACCAATTTTCTAGGAACTTCCATAGCTAATGGATTTCTCATCTCTTCTAAACTGGCGATTTTAAGTCTGTAAATCTCTCCATCCTTTTGAAAATGAGTTGATGAATAAAATGTATAATCTGTCAACTCTTTACTCTCATATAAAACATTTCCATCAATATCATATACTGTAAACATATAATCTGTCTGACTATCAATGTGCTCCATTGTATATAGCATATTCTCAGATTCTTCCAGCATTACTACTACTTCTTGAGCGGCTTCTTCCAAACGCTCTTGTGTTTCCCTAAGTACATTGTTCATTTCACTGGATAAATATAATTCATAATAACTAAGTAACGTAGTTAAATTAATTATTAATAAAATAAACATTATCAATATCTGCTTATATCGTAGACTCATTAGATTTCCTCGCGAATTTCAATAAATTTATATCCCACACCCCAAATAGTCTTAATGTATTTACTATCCGGGTCAACTTTGTCACGCAAATTCTTAATATTAACTGCTACTGTTCCAATATCTCCGTAAGTACAATTCCACACCTTTTCAAACAATTCTTCTTTAGAAAAGACTTTACCCGCATTTTCCATAAAAAAAGTCAACAGTTGAAATTCTCTAGGTGTTAAATCCACCTTTTCACCAGCTTTTTTTACTTCAAAATAATCCTTATTAATTACTAAATCATTCTTTGAAATGACACTAGCTCCTACGTTTGTACTTCTTTTCTCTCTACGAATATGAGCCTTAATTCTTGCCACTAACTCCTCTACTTCAAATGGTTTAGTAATATAGTCATCTGCTCCAACCTCTAGTCCAAGGACTGTGTCTATAGTTCTGTTTTTAGCAGTCATAAAAATTATCGGACACATTATGTTATTCCTAATCTGTTTACATAACTCTATACCACTAAGCTTTGGCATCATTATATCAAGCAAAATAAGTGAAAAATCATTATCTTTTTGCAATAATTCCAATGCTTTCTCTCCATCTTGTAATACAACAGTCTCAAAGCCTTCATCTTCAAGAGAATCTGCTACCAACTCTGCTATTGATTTATCATCATCTACTATTAATATCCTTGACATCTGCGTACCTCCACCTTTGTAATTTTCAAGATTACTTATAATTTAACACAAGACACTTATGACTATAATTATGAAATGACCAAAATAACATCATACTCATATATCAAATACATTTTTACAAAATTTTCTTCATATCCAATATATATTTTAACCCATATTTTATAAAAGAACATTAAAAATTATTATTTATCGCGCTCAGGGAAAAAGGAAGTACGAAGGTCGTGAGTATTTACTTTTTCTGGCGCGATACCGACAAAATCAAAAAGTGCGAAGCACAACTGGCACGAAGTGACTGGATTGGGGAGGTTAAAGAGATAGAAAACTAAAAAAAGACCTCTGATAAGTTAGCTTTTTAATATTGCAATATTTTTTACAACTTATCAGAAGTCTCATCTTTATAAATTACTCATCGTAAATGGCAATTTCTTTAATATTGAATTCATTACCTGTTACCATATAGCAGGCCTCGCATCCACATTTTGGACATTTACGACCTTCATTTAAATATTCATATACCGTCCCGCATTCTTTGCATTCTACAGTAGCAACAATAATCTGCACCTCAAACTCACATTTTTCAAGCTCTGTACCATCTATAGCTGCCGGCCAGCATTCTTTCAAATAGCTAGGTACTACAGAAGATGCTTCTCCTACTTCAACAACAACCTTTGCAATATCCTTTAAATCAACTTCATTTTCTAAAGCTGTTTTTTCTATTGTTTTCTTTATTTCAAACACAATTCCTAATTCATGCATGACTTATTTCCTTTCTCAGCCTTCAAGACTCTCTGGTAAATCTTGCTGTGAGGTACGTGTCGTATTTTATTTGAACACTTTCATAAGTTTCTATTTATCAGAACCTAATGCTCTCTTAACTTTCTTGATTGCAATCTTGCCTTTTCTCTTTAATACAGTCTTAACAACTACAGGTTTCATCTTTGTAAATTCTACACCTTCTCCATCATAACGTCTTTCTAGAGAAATAGCACCAAATTTACATTTAGTTGTACATTGTCCGCATCCCACACACATATACTGGTCAACTAATGCTGCACCACAACCTAAACATCTGGCAGCCTCTGCACGAACCTGCTCTTCTGTAAATGTTCCTCTTAAATCATCAAATGTTTCTGATGACTTCTTAGTAGAATCAAGATTTTCCGGTTTCTGACGTGGTGTATGGTCATAATCATCAAATATAGCATTTTCTTTATCCAATGAAGTGTATTCTCTTCTATCACGTCCATATACCAATGACTGTCCTGGCTGTACAAAACGATGAATAGAGATTGCTCCCTGTTTACCTGCTGCAATAGCATCAATTGCAAATTTAGGGCCTGTATAACAGTCACCACCAACAAAAATATCTGGTTGTCCTGTCTGATATGTAAATCCATCAGCCTTAATTGTCTGGTTTCTATTTAGCTCAACGCTGGCACCTTTAAGCATTTCACCCCACTGAATTGACTGTCCCACTGTTACAATAATATTATCAGCCTTTACAGTAATGCAATCATTTTCATCATACACAGGAGCAAACTGTTTCTGTTCATTAAATACTGAAACACATTTCTTAAATTCAATTCCAACTACCTTACCATTTTCTACAAGGATACGTTTAGGTCCCCAAGAATTGTTAATTATAATATTTTCTTCCTCAGCTTCCTCAACTTCTTCTGCAGAAGCTGGCATTATTTCTCGCGATTCCAAACAGAACATATTAACGCTGGATGCTCCAACTCTTATCGCTGTTCTGGCAACATCAACTGCAACGTTACCACCACCAATAACAACTGTATCTCCTGTTAATTTAACATCATTACCGGCATTTACATTACGTAAGAAATCAATACCTGTAAATACACCTTCGGCTTCTTCTCCTTCTAATCCAAGACTTCTTCCACCCTGTGCACCAATAGCAAGGTAGAATGCCTTGTACCCTTCTGTACGTAACTGATCTAATGTAACATCTTTACCAACTTCTACGCCAGTCTTGAATTCTACGCCCATTTCCTTTAACACTTCAATTTCAGCTTCTACAACATCCTTTTCCAAACGGAACGATGGGATACCAAGTGTTAACATTCCACCTAATTTCTGTTCTTTTTCGAATACTGTAATTGAATATCCATCTAATGCAAGGAAGAATGCACAGCTCAAACCTGCTGGTCCTGCACCTACTATAGCTATCTTCTTATCTGAATATTCGTGACGTTTAACTGGCACGAAACGATTCTTAGAATCCAAATCCTGTGCTGCAATAAATTTCTTAATCTCATCGATGGCAATTGGATTATCAATTGAACCACGTGTACAGGCATCTTCACAACGTCTGTTACATATACGTCCACATACTGCCGGGAAAGGATTTTCCTTTTTAATTAATTCTAAGGCATCTCTATACTTCCCTTCAGCTGCCAATTTGATATAACCTTGAATTCCAATATGTGCCGGACAGCTCGTTTTACATGGTGCTGTACCAGTTGCAACAACATTCTCTCTGTTAATACGATAATCAGGATTCCATTTTTCTTCTGGCCAATCCTCATCTCTTGGAGTTGATTTTGTAGTAATGTCAGTTACCACACTCTTGCTAGAGCATAACTTCTGACCTAATTTAACAGCATTTACCGGACAGTTCTCTACACACTGACCACAAGCTACACATTTAGACTTATCTACTTTTGCCACATAATTGGAACGAACCATATCTACGTTTTTGAACATTTCAGCCGTTCTAAGGGACAAGCATCCACATCCACAACAGTTACAAATAGCGTGTGTTTCTCCTGAACCATCTGTATTAGGAATCTGGTGCATTAATCCATTTTCTTCCGCTTTCTTTAAAATAGCATATGCTTCTTCCCTTGTTATTTGACGTCCTCTTCCTGTTCTAATATAGTATTCTGCCGCATGCCCCATCTGAATACACATATCTTCTTTTAAATGTCCACAGCCTTCACCCATAACTTCTCTGTCAGTACGACAAGAACATGGTGACACTGAAAAAATAGTGTTTTCTTCTAAATATTTAGAAATTTCTTCATAATCCGCTTTATGACTATTGGCATCAATAGCTGATTCAATTGGAATAACACGCATCAAACCAACCCCTACAGGAAAAGAACCTGAACTCATTGGTCCACGCACTCTGCCATAAGCTTCCATTGCATAACCAACAATAGGATATTTCTTAATGTTATCCAGATTATTAACAATCATTTCCATTGTTCCCGGAATCCATGTTTCAGTCCAGAATGTATCCACACCATCTATATTGTTAACAAAGCAAGCACCATATACAGCCAGTTTCATAAGATTTTCGTGGCAATATTCTTCAGACTTTCCAATAATTGCAGCTACATCCGCAGCCGTCTTCTTCTCATAAGAACCCAATGCTAACCCAACGGTAGCCATATCATCATCAACACCAGCCTCCAGAATTACATATTCCGGGTCATCCCATTTTAAGGAATCCTTGTCGCCTGGTTTTTTACCCTTTTTGCGTCCCATCATATTAGCCAATTCCATAACTTTTTCATTATATTGACACACATAATCTGGTGGAAATGTCATTTTCACTAAATCACTCATTTTGCAATTCTCCCTTTTTCTTTCTTAAAAATTTGCTAAGACTCTTTATGATTTGTGAGAATGCACACAATTTACAATAGAAATATGTAAGTTTACAATTTTCCTATTCTGCGTGCAAAAACTCACCAACGAGTCTTTAATTATGTCTTTTTTTATTCAGCTCTAACCACAAGTTATTTTTTTAATTTTACCATATTGTTAAAGTATTATCAATATTTCACCTCATTTTTCTTGATATTGTATCTATCATATTTGTGCAACATTACCATTGTTGTGTATGTTTTTTTAGTATTTATAACTTTGTCGTTTTTTAATCATCCTTCTCCATTCTTTGTTTTTGTTAATTCTTTCTTCCTTTTTTGGAATAACACTCCATCATTTTGTCTGTTATGCTTAAATAATAACATTTCGCAATTGTATAGTCAACGAAACACCATCTTAAATTACTCAAAAACAATTTGCTCATTTTTTAGATAAATATTAGAATTTTAGCCAATTTAAAAGTTTTTTCACACTAAAAAAAGCAATTGTTTTCTTATGTAAAATTCCACAAAAAACAACTGCTTTTTAATTTACGTAAGTAGCAAAGAGAATGCCATGCCTGCATAAGCATTCGAAGAACACCGCGAGAATAATTAATCTGCTTGTCTAATTTTCCATAATCGGCATAATAAATCGACAAGCTTCCAAAGTGTATTCCACATAGCTAGTTATTTAAAAGAAACACGCTACTCCTAATCCAATAATAATAACAACAAAGCAAATACCTTCAATAAGTTTTTCTAATTTAGGATGTATAAACGTAGGTATTTCACCTTTTTTCTTGAATCCAAATACCTTATATGCTGCAATTATATCATAAATAATAATACATAATCCTACACCATATCGTTCAAAGTTAAATACCCCCTGCATCATTTCAACATATTCTGGATTGCTGGCAGTATCATTTAACAAATTCATAATTTGAAACGCAATATATATTATTGTAAGCACTGGTGCCGCAAATTTGTACTCATTTACTTTACTTTCTTTTCCTTCTACCATCATAATATCCTCCTTTTTTAATAATCTCTCTTTTTCTTAATCACTATATTTGTCTGCCATATTTATTTAAGGAAAAATTTCCATGAAAATTCCAATTCTTTCTTACGCTAATTAATCAAGTTATTTCCTTCATAAAGAAATATTCTATATAGACCATAAAATCTATATAGAATATCTACTTAATTATCATATCATTTTGAAATAAAACTTCAAGCTAAATCACACATTCTTCAAATTTTATTTCTTATTGGCAGGCTCCATATTAACTGATTTTCCTTTAATCTTGGCATTTTCCATTGCTTTCAATACGTCTTTTGCATATTCTCTAGGCACTTCTACAAATGTGTATTTATCATACATATCAATGCAACCTACCAGTTTGCCCGGCATTCCTGATTCTCCGGCAATTGCTCCAAGTATATCTCCCGGACGTACTTTTTGCTTCTTACCTATATTAATAAATAATCTAACCATTCCTTCTTGTGCACCGGTATTTTCAAAATCATAATTGCTTTCTACTTCTTCCTGTTGGTCATTTCCTAATGCCATATAAAGGAAAGCTGCTGCTAAATCCAATGAAGTAACATCTGCATCATTGATTTTGTCTTCAATAACATTAATCATTGAAGTTAAATCTTCTTCCTCAATAATGTTCATTAAATTATCTAACACTTTTTCAATTTTAGTATTCTTAACATCATTTAATGATGGAATTGGCTGTGCAATAATCTTAGTCTTACAATATCTTTGAATATCTCTTAACTTGTACACTTCTTTTCCTGAAAGGAAGGAAAAGGCACGTCCTGTTCTTCCTGCACGTCCTGTTCTTCCTATTCTGTGTACATAATATTCTTCATCCTGTGGTAAATCGTAATTAAATACTGCATCTACATCATCAACATCAATACCTCTGGCAGCAACGTCTGTAGCAACTAAAATTTCTGTTTTACCATTTCTAAAGGAGTTCATTACTCTATCTCTTTGAGACTGTTTCAAATCCCCATGTAAACCTTCTGCAAAATATCCGCGTCCCTGTAAAGCAGATACTAATTCATCAACCTTCTTCTTAGTGTTACAAAATACTACAGACAACTTAGGGTCATATAAATCTAATAATCTAGATAGTACTTCCTCTTTATTCTTTGGTCTTACTTCATAATAGAACTGATCTATATTTGGAACTGTTAATTCTTTCTTAACCACTTTTATTATTTCAGCATCTTTCTGATAAGTTTTTGCAATTTCCATAATTGCTTTTGGCATTGTAGCTGAGAACAAAACTGTTTGTCTCTCCTCTGGGATATCCTTTAAAATCGTTTCAATATCTTCTCTAAATCCCATATTTAACATTTCATCTGCTTCGTCTAATACAATTGTATGAACTTTGTTAAACTTAACGGTCTTCCTTCTCATATGATCCATTACACGTCCCGGAGTACCAATAACAATCTGTGTTCCAGCCTTTAGCGAACGAATCTGTTTAACAATATCCTGTCCACCATATACAGGTAATATCTTAACACCATGCATAAACTTAGAAAGCTTTCGCATTTCATCTGCCACCTGAATAGCAAGCTCCCTGGTTGGGCAAAGGATAATTTCCTGAAGATGCTTTTCTTTAGGATTTACTCTCTCAAGAACGGGTATTCCAAATGCTGCTGTCTTACCTGTTCCTGTCTGTGCCTGCCCGATAATATCTTTTCCTTCCATTACTACCGGAATCGCCTTAGCCTGAATTGGACTAGCCTCCTCAAATCCCATTTCTGTAACTGCTCTAACTATTGCATTAGACAAACCTAACTCATCAAATCTAACTGTTTCCATTAAAAATTCCTTTCCATCATTGCATTACTCAAGAATACACTCAAGATTTCATAAATGTTTCTATACTTATATACTAATTATTAGCATTGACAAAACATCACATACATAACAAAGAATGTGCAAAGCACATTCTCGCGCCATTTTCGCGAAGCATTTTATTTGATATGAAAGAACTTTCCTATCAAAAAAAAATAAGCTCAAATACTTATGTATATGGCTTAATTTATGCAAAAAATCTCTTTTTCAAGCTGTATTACTCAAACCTTTTTATCAAAAATTTTCTAACTCTAAATTACACTTTGCCTAGTATAAACTATTCTTAAATGTTTGTCAAATTATAAGAAATGCTAAATTTCAACGGTACAATACACTAGTACAACGTTTTTAAATAACTAGGAGCCTTGAATATTATATAAAAATGTTGACATTCATTAATTTATATAGTACCTTAATCTTATCACTGTTAAGTTTGAAAGGAGGTTAATTATGAAGCAATCATATCATCATGGTAATTTAAGGCAGGAGCTAATCTCAGCTGGTATTACAATGGTACAGCAGGTTGGTATAGAAAAATTGTCCCTACGGAAACTGGCTTCGCTTTGTGGAGTGAGCGAAGCAGCGCCATACAGCCATTTTGCAAATAAGAACGAATTGCTGGCAGCCATGCAGGACTATGTGACACAGCAGCTTATGAAGAGTCTTGAGGAAGCAGTGGAGCGTACGGAGAATCCAGATTCCCCCGAAGCAATTCTAAATATGGGTAAAGCGTATGTGTTATTTTTCATGGAGATGCCAGATTATTACAGCTTTCTGTTCATGCAGCAAGATATATCGATAGACTTGTCAGTGCCAGATGCGAAAGAAAGCTTTCCTCCTTTTCAATATTACAAGGATAAAGTATTTCAGGTATATAGAAAAGAAGGTCTAGATGATGAGAGAATCAAGTATGGTTTGATTGCCATGTGGGCAAAAGTACATGGAATCGCAGCAATTACTTCCATGAAATATGTTACCAAGGATTTTGTATGGGAAGATGTGCTGAATCAGATACTGGTCGAATAATATGGGAAGGATATGGATTTCAAAATGTTAATGAACGGCAAGAAAGGAAGCAGAAAATATATGTGGATTATGGTAGGATTAGCAGTTATTTGTCTGGTAATTGCTTTATTGATAGTAATTCCCCCAAGTAAAGGTAAAATGTCCCCTATTCTTGATGAAGAAGGAAAGGTTGTGGAGGGGAGTATTTCAGAGAAACTTTTTCTGGATATTAATGATACGACACTAGGGATGTTTATTGTGGGAAAGGATGTAACCAAACCGGTGTTGCTGTTTCTGGGGGGCGGTCCTGGTATACCGGAATATTTTCTTGAAAAAGAATATCCTACAGGTATCGAGAACGAATTTGTTGTCTGTTATTTAGAGTATCGTGGAACTTCCTTATCTTATAGACCAAACATGGATACAGCGGCCATGACAACACAGCAGTATATTGAGGATGTTGTTGCAGTGACGAAGTATTTAAGTGAACGATTTGGGCAGGAAAAGATATATCTTATAGGTCATTCCTTTGGAACCGGCATTGGATTACGTACTGTAAGTTTGTATCCAGAGTTGTATCAGGCATATATAGCAATTTCACAGAAAACCAATCAGCGAGAGTCCGAGTATTTAGCGTATGATTATATGCTGGAACAGTACCGAAAAACAGGAAATAAGAAGAGAATCAAGCAATTTGAGGAATGTCCAATCAGAGAATCTGAAGAAATGTATAGAAAATATAAATCATCAATGCTTCGTGATGAGGCTATGCACGAATTGGGTGTTGGAACTGCTAGAAATATGAACTCTGTCATAACAGGCATATTTCTGCCGTCTTTAAGATGTACTGTTTATACACCAATCGAACGAATTAATATCTGGCGAGGCAAGGCATTTGCAGATAGTACTCCGGTAGATCATGCTAAACTTAATGCATTTGAGGAGATAACTAAGGTTGAAATACCGGTATATTTTATGGCTGGCAAATATGATTATACATGCTGTTATTCCATGCAAAAGGAATATTATGAGCAGCTTGAGGCCCCGGTAAAAGGCTTCTACACCTTTGAAAATTCAGCACATAGCCCTCTTTTTGAAGAACCAGCGAAGGGATTAGAGATACTGACTCAGGATGTACTGAATGGAACAAATCATCTGAGTGATTGACAAACGTCATTTTAAATTTTAATAAAATAAGACGCAAGATAAGTAGTAAATCTATTAATCAATTTCAATTATAACCATTTATTCTAATATAATTTAAAATACAACAAATTAGTCATAATATAGGTCAAATTGGTCCTAATATAATTCAAAATACAACAAATTGGTCCTAATATTTTGACTACCTAAGAACCAATTTCTTGAATTTTGAATTATATTAGGACC
>CAYOMP010000067.1:0-13356 GCA_964405075.1 uncultured Lachnospiraceae bacterium | reverse complement strand
TTGTTTTAGTCTTCGCAGTTCCTTTAGTAATATATGCTGTTTCAACATTCTTCTTAAATTTTTTGTTTGTTGAATAAGTAATTTCATATCCCTGTGCATTTTTAACCTTAGCTTTAAGTGTAACTTTCATTTTTCTCGAAAGTCCTTTAACGCTCTTTAAAGTTGTAGCAGCTGGTTTTGTTACTTTAGTCCATTTTGCATAAACTGTAATGTTCTTTTTAAGGGTTTTATTTATTGTTGTAATTTTCTTTTTACAGTTCTTATCTGTATACCAGCCTGCAAATGTATATCCTTTTCTCACAGGTGAAGCAAGTTTTACTTTTTCTTTGTATACATATGACGGATTTTGGCTTACATTTTTTCCGCCATTAAGTTTGTAAGTAATCTTATAGCCTACACTTACTTTACAGCTTGCCACAATGTTACTTTGGTTCTTTGCTGTTGCCGTAATAACTGTTGTTCCATATGTCTTGCCTGTAACTTTTCCATTTTCATCAACTGTGGCAACCTTTGTATTTGATGATTTCCATACCACATCCTTATTTGTTGCATTAACAGGTAAAATATCTGCCTTTAAAGCAATTTGCACATTTTTACCAATTGTAACATCTGTTTTACTTAACTGTATGCCATTCACCAACACCTGTGTATCTTTCTGTGTGCTGTTATCTGTGTTAGTATTATTGTCAGTGTTATTACTTCCACTTGTATCTGTATTGCTATCATTGATATTACTGTCGTCGGTATCGCTACCATCACCCGTGTTTGTGCTATTATCATCATTGTCAGAACCACTGTCCGCCACATTACTGTTATACTTAGTTTTGAGCCACTGGATATAATTCATTTCAACTACGCCTGCTCCAGTATATGGGATAACATTTTCACCTAATGTATCCGCACTGTAAATATGAGGCATACTGTAAGGAAGTGCTGCAAGGAAGCTTTCCGTATCCAAAATCTTGCCTTCTCCTGCATAGTCTGTAACTCCAAGTTCAGTAACCTCACCTTCCAAATTGTAAAGTGAATCCAATGCATTTATATATCCACCTGCACTTGCAGCATTACCACTTTGTACAGGACAGAGAATATTTGTCATATAAGTATTTTGTACAAGTACATGAGCGTCACATGTTGAAAGTGCTCCGTTACTTACTATCTTAGCCGCACACTCACTGTTTCCTGCTTCAAGGAGTTCCATTTTCAAATTATATAAATCTGTTGCGTCCATTACACAGTTATAAACATGTGAATTACCACCACGAAGTCTTGGCATACGGTCCATTGAATTTTTATAATAGTTGTATGCCAGTGTCAGATTAAGGTTCTCGTAATTTGCTTCTGTATCAGATGCACCAATCAAGTGTGTTTTTTTCTGACCTGACGCATAGCCTCTTACCTGCTCGGCTGTCATTCCATAGTCCGAAATTAATGAATTATAATATTCATAATTTTCAGGGTTTGCTTCCAATTTACTCATCATAGCGTCAAAGAATGTTCCGTCTTCACTTTCAGGATAAAATCTACACCATGAAATAGTTACATCCATTGTGTCTGATGCATTTGCCTTTTTAACATCAACAACTCCATCATATGATTTATAGAATGTACAATGATCAATCCATACACCGCTGCTTCCGTTTTCAATAGTAATGTAATCCCAGTCATTTCTGTCATATTCTCCGTGGTCTTCGTCCCACTCCCAAAGCTCATCAAACTTAATATTTTTAATAATAATATTTGATGATGAATTAATATCTATACAAGTATGAAGAATACTTGAACCATTCTGTGAGAATATTGTAAAGTTGCCCATTTCCTTTAATGAAAGTTTAGAAACACCTGTTTCCAATAACGTTGGGTGCAATAATGGTGTAATTGCCTTTGAAATAATACTGCTGTATTCTGTGAGCAAATCACCAATTTCCAAACTTCCAAGAGCAATATCGTCTGTTAACTCAATTACACTCTTTTCACTTGAAGCCTTTATACCTGCTACTGCTGCTAAAAATTCCTCTGCGTTAGATACTTTGTAATAATTTTCTGAAGTTTCAAGCAGTAATCCTCCGCCTGTTGTTTTATAACTGTCAGCATAGCCTGAAAGCGAATACATTTCAAGTCCTGCATCATATGTTGAATCCGGATTGGCAGTTGATGAAGTATATCCATTTTCAACAAACTTCTCATCTTCATTTGTAACAATACTTCCCTTATAATGAGAAGCTGTTGTTGTAACTGTTGTATATGGATTCCATCCCAATGAATCAACTGTAAGCATTGCTTCTGCCTGTGAGCTTGAAAGCTGTGGTCTATCCGTATTTATTGCAAAGCCTTTTCCATATGTAAAATATTCAAAAAATCTTGCCTCTGTTGCCAGATTTCCGCTCATATCTGCGTATGGAGTAGTTTTATTAACAATACTGCTCATATAACAGTTAATAAATGCTGCTGCACCGTCAGGTCCCCATGGACGTGCCAGTAAATACTTGCTTCCCGTACAACCATTTTCTGCAAATACACGACAATTATTAAATATATAACCATAGCTTTCTGTTGCAGATGTCTTTGGTGCTGTTATGTAACCACTATTTTTAGTTGAATTATATCTAAATGCCAAATCACAGTCATTAAACAAAGCCTGTGCAGAACCATAGATATAATCAATATTTCCTGCTATATAACATTTATAGTAATACTGATGATTTAAGCATGCATCAAGTGTATCCTGATATCCTAATAATTTTACGTTTACAAATGAACTGGCATCAGCATCAACTCTTAAAGCGTCTGCTGATTCATTTGAAATACTTCCGTCACCCAAATACTCATAAGTATTTTCAAAAGTAAGGTTTTCTGCCGCAAATCCTGTTGCAGCCTGTTTTACATATACTGAACATCTTGTTGCAGTATCTCCACCAACAGGTGATTCTTGTGCATCATAGAATGAAATATTTACCATATCTCTGTCTTCACCAATTAATGTAATATATGGAGATTCAATTGTTAAATGCTCTACATAATTTCCTGCTTTTACCAATATAACTTTTCTCTCTGTATTTGATGAAGCTATTGAATCAACCGCTGCCTGAATTGTACTGTATACAGTAACTCCAGCAATGTCTGACTCTGCACCATCTGTTCCCGTATAACTTGAATCAACAATAATGTCATAATTAGTTAAATATACAAAATTATAAGTCTTTCTCGTTACATTTCCATTTGAATCTGTCAATAAAAGATTAACATCATTTCTTCCTTCTGTAAGTGAAGCGGTAAATGAAAATGAACCTTTATTTCCTACTGTTTGTGTATTCTGAATCGCGCCGTTAACCACAAGTTCAATTGTTCCTGCCTCTTCAGCTACACCTTCTAATACCGCCTTATTTGAATATACAGTATCGTAAGATTTTTTTGTAATTGTTATCTCAACAGCCTCTTCATCATAAACATACTCTCCCACATGTCCTGCTGATGGTACTGTTAAAATTACATCTGAACCATTACTTGTATTATCTTCTGATTTACATATTATGTAATAATAATATGGCATTTCATTTTCAAGATTAGTATCTTCATATTCCGTATCTTCTACAGAAGCTATCTTTGTATAGTCCGTTTCTTCTGATGATTTTCTATAAATCTCATAATGTGTTGCGTTCTCCACTGCAGTCCAGCTTAAAGAAATTGTTGAATCACTACTTACTGCTGAAATAACTGTTTCTCCCAAAGGTGCCTGAAGTTCTACTGCTGATGATGTTACCGCTGATGACGTTTGTTCACCGCATACACCTGAAATTCTAAACACATATCTTCCACTTGTTGAAATATTGGCAGTATATGTCTTTTCAGTAACAGCTGATGATAAAGTCGTAAATGTAGAACCATTATCAGAAGACAACTCTACCTTATACATACCATCCTCTTGGCAATCATCACCGTCCCATTCAACAGTTATTGATTTTCTATCCGATGATATAACAGGTGTTTGAACCTGTGAAACAACTGGTGCTGTTCCCACTGCTTCATAACAGTCATTCTGGTCATATAATACAGTTCCACCTTGTGATGTATATACAAGATTTGTTATAACTGCGTCTGCATTTGCTATTGAAAAACCATATCTCAATGAGCTGTCAGAAGATATAGTCGTTGAATCAAAACTTATATCCTTTGTATTCTCTATACCATCTTCTGTTGTTGCATAAAAATATATTTTACTGTCTGTTCTTACTATTTTTACATGAACTCTTTCGCCGACTTCATATGTTGTATTTATTCCACCTGTTCCAATGGTACCGTCACTTGATTTATTGTAAAGATTTCTCAAGCTTTTGTCACCACGCATTGCCACTGTTAAAATTGACTCAATTGCACTTGAACTTTCGTTTTCTTTAAATACACCTGCTGTTAAACCATATTTGCTTGAATTTCCCATAAGGGTTATCATCAAATCTGCTTCCAATGTATTATAATCTGCTGTAGCATCAAATAAATAATAACCGTTACTTGTATCAACGGATGCATTATATGCCGTTGTATCTGAATTGCTTAAATAAATTCTGTGTCCCACAGGTGTGGCAGTTATGTTATCTGCATTATAAGCTGAAGGCATTTCTGTCTGCTCATTCTTAACCTCTGAAGCTGTATCATTGCTTAAATTCTTAACTGTCATATTATGAATATAGGCACTTCCACTTGTTGATACTACCTCAAACTTTAATGTTGTGGCTTCACCCTCATAAGTATATGTAATGCTTCCTCCATCCTCCGCAGAGTATAATGAATTATTACCGTCCGCAAATATGGAAGTTTCACCATTGCTAAGTGTTGATGTCATATTAATAACCGCATCTGTTTTGCTGTATTGACATACACCAAATACAATGCTGGCATTTCCTGCTACTTTCACTTCAATTGTATTGCCATTATTAACCACAATTCCATGTGAACCATTATTATATATACCTTTGTTTCCGTTTCCGATTCCTAATGTTACCAAACCGTCATCTATTGTATATGTATCTGTTATCGTGTTTGATGACGAAAAGTCCTCTGGCAGTGTATAAGATGCTGATGTAAAATCGTAGCTATAAGCACTTCCACTTACAGGTGTTACAAATGTATCTGTATCCTGCAATTTAACGGTATATGTATATGGATAAGTTGTCTGGTCTGCAAATGTCACAACCACATCACCGTCCGAATTAATCGCTGCACTTTCAACAACATCTGTTGAATTATTTGTAATCATACTATCTGTAATTCCCATTCCGCCAAAAGCAGCACTTATGTAAGCACTTACAGAATTAGCAAAATAAACAGAACCGTTATCAACTGTAACAGATGCATTTTCCGCTTCTACCTGAGCACCTGTAACACTTATTGTTCTTTCTCCAATCTGTAGTTCAAAACTCTTTTGTGCCCACTGTGTCATGTCAAGCTCTTCTGATGTATTTTCTACTACGATTTTGTGAAGATAACTTTGTGAACTTGCTTCTACAGTAAATGTTAATGTTGCAGCTTCACCTGAATACAAAAATTCTACAGTATCAGTATCACTTGCACCTACCAATGAAGCTGACGTTTTCGAGAATACTCCACTTGCATCAGAACTTACTGCATTGATTGTTCCGCTTCCATATTTACATACATTAAATGTAATTATGGCATTTCCCGCAACCTTGATTTCAAAAGAATTATCATTGTACACTGCCAAACCATGGCTTCCATGGTAATACAATGAACCTCCACCGTTAATAGTCATAAGTCCATCATCTGTTGTAAAGGTGTCGATTTTTCCGTCTGCACTAGTGATAATAGTGCCCCCGGTAAAATCATATGTATATATAGTGTTCGCCACTGGTTCAGCTTGACTTGCAACTTCCGTGTCAACTTCTGACTCTTCACTTATTGCCTCTTCGCTCTCTGCTTTTTTTCCTACTGTCAATTCTGAATTGTCTGCACTTTCATTTTCCTCATTCTCTCCCTGTGTTGTTTCTCCAACACTTACTGTATCCTCCAAACTTTCCGTTTCAGTTTCTACAGCTGTTTCTTCCGCCGCATAAACGTTAATTCCTCCAACAGGAACTACCGTTGTGGCAACAGTTAATGACAGAGCCAACGCCAATGGTCTGCTCATCTTTTTCCAGAACTGCATATTAATAAATCCTCCTATAATAATAAAACTAACAACATCTCTCCCATGTCATTGGGCATATTTTATACTATTCAAAGGTTTTTTGCAAGCATTTTTTGTGTTCTTTTCACAATTTACTTAATATTATAGTAAGATTTTTCGGAATTATATACTTTTTTTCACATTAACCAACAATATAATTGTATATTTTCCCAAATTATTATACAATTATATATAATTTATGAATATTTTGTAAATTCAAAATTAACTATTTATAAATTCTTCTCCCCTTATACTTATGCAAACGTGTGCATTTTTTTTAGTCTTGGTGTCTAATTCGTATGTGTCTTCGTGGAGTGTTTATGATTTGCCCAAAGATTGCACCTATATCACATTAATTAGTTATATATATGAAAAATGTCTTTCATTAAAATCACAAAATCTGTTTTAGAACATAATAAAGGGGCAGAACTCTACAAATTCCACCCCAATACTTAGAAAAGAACCTATTATTTAAAGTAAAAATTTTTCCCATTTATACTCTATTTTTTCTTTAGTTCTTCTGTATTCATATCTAATAATTCAAACATAACCCTGCTATCACTTTGAGAAATTAAATATCCCTGATTAAAATTGAAAAAGCCAATATGTGTACCATTCTCATCAACTACTTCCCAACGGTCACCGCCACTCATTAAGTAAGCATTATACACTACATCCTTAGGATAATCCCCTGTTTTAACCCTACACTTAATAGAAATGTATAAAGTCTTATCGTCTTTTTTAGCTATAAGCATAAAATCCCTCCATTGTATGAAAATATCTTTTTTAAACGAATAAAGTCTTGCAATTATTATAATACTTTGCTTATTTCTTTTCATTATTTTGGATTATTTTTTACAAAATTCATATTTATTTTATATTTCTATTCAGCTAAAACGATTCTGTCTCTTCCGTTTTTCTTGGCAGTATATAATGCCTCATCAGCTCTTTTCAGCAGCTCTTCCCTGGTAATGTTATGCTCTAACTCGAAACATGCACCACCGATAGTTATGGAAACAATTCCTTTTTTATTGTTTCCAATAAACGGCATCTTCTTTTCTCGTATTTTTTTCAAAATATCATTACCAATTTCTATTATTTCTTCTCTGTTTTTCTCATAAAGAACTACAACAAACTCATCTCCACCGAACCTGGCTGCCATACCTTGATTATTTACAACACTATCTATAGCACTGGCAACCTTTTTTAAACATTCATCGCCTTGTAAATGTCCAAACTCATCATTATAATTCTTAAAATGATCAATATCCATAACCAGTACACCCAGTCTGTGATTATCACTAATTGCACGTTCTATACATAAATCCATATATTCATTTAAAGCATATCTGTTAGGTAACTTTGTTAATTCATCATTTTTGGATATTATCTCTAATTCTTTATTCTTATCCTTAATAATAACATTTTTTTGCTTTTCATTAAGTAACTCAATTCTATTATCAATTGCCTCAATATTAAGTTTCTTGCTTTCTTCAATAATCAAACTCTTAAATTCATAGTATTTTTCATAAGCCTTAAAAAGTAATTCATCATCATTACTATTTTTAGCATATTCCATTAGAACTTCATAATATTCTATCCAATATTTATTTACAGGTTCCTTTTCACACATTGCCAAAATACTTTCTAATACTTTTTCAGCTTTTTCAAGCATTCCTAACTCAATATATATTTTAGCAAAGTCAATTAAATCATTAAAGCATTCTATCTGATCATATTCAACCTCATCACACATAAATGCTCTTTCACAGCTTTCGATAACTTTATCTCTATTTCCTAGCTTCATATATATTTTAGCTCGAATGGCTCCAATAGCAAACCAACATTTATCCTCTTGTATTGCTTCATTACTCATTACATTCTCATCTACATATGATAGTGCTTTGTTGTAATCTCCCATTTTATAATAGACTTTAGCAGTATTGACATTTTCCTTTATGTCGACACTTCTATCACTAATATCTTTTTCATTATTTTCATATGCATTATTTCTTAAAGCTCTACCCTTTTGAATAAAAACAAAAGCATCTTCTACCTTATCATAATCCATGTATAATGAAGCTAAATTGCTATATATCATTCCCTGGTAATTGTAATCACAACATTTAATTGCCAAATCCATGCTTTTGAAATAATAATCAACTGCCATTAATTCATCCAATTGCGTAACATAAACTATCGCCATCAAATTATAGGTAATCATTAATAGGTCAATGTAATTATTCTCCACGCCAATTTGCATGGCAGTTTTCAAATTTTCCAGTGCATCTCGTAAATTCCCTAATGTAAAATCCACATCACCTTTATATAAATATGCATACATAATACAGTACATATCATCCGTTTCCTCAGCCTCAGTCAATAACTGTTCACATTACTTAGCAGCTAATTGAGGATTCGCAAAACGATATTCAATTATTTTATCCATTAATCCTTTTTTAAAGGTTCCAACCCTATACATTATATATCCTTCCCATTTTTGCTTCATTCATAAAGCCATAGGCATTTTTTCCATTTTTCTTGACCTTATATAATTCTTTATCAGCCAAATCCAAGTAATACTTTATTGTTTTATTCACATCAGGTCTGACATTTATAACACCAATGGATAATGAAACATACTTCGAAACATGTGACTCTTCATTAAACATTTTACATTCATATACTCTATCCTGTATTTTCCTTATTATAGTTTCTATTTCATCGCTATTAAATCCTGTAGCTATAGCAACAAATTCATCTCCGCCATATCTTCCACACAGGCTTTCACTACCAAAGGTTGTTACTATTATCTCTGCAACATTTTTTAAACATTTATCCCCTTCAATATGACCGTATCTATCATTGTACTCTTTAAAATAATCAACATCGAATATAGCTACACATAAAGTTGTTCTTTCTTAGCACGATTACAAAATCCTTCCGAATATCTTTCCAGTGTATATCGATTTGCCACCTGAGTCAGCTCATCAACCTCTGCCATATATCTTAAGATGTCATTTTTATGTTTAATCTCTTCTGTTTGTGCTGCCACTTCATACAATGCTATTTTATCTCTAATCCCGGCAAAGTGATTTTCCTCTAATATCTTTTCTCTTTTCTTATCACAATAATAGAATCCCTTATAGCCTTCCAACATAAAATCTCTACTATTTATCAATTTAGCATAACGAATCATACACTCATAATACTCTACTCATCTCACAGGCATATCTATACTTTCAGCTACCTTTTTCAAGCACTCCAAAACCAGCTTAGCCTTTTCGCCCTTTTTCAAACGGATTACTATGTTAAATATTTCCATCCATGAATCAAAAACGAAAAAATTATCTTTGCTTTCTTGTAATAACTCAATTACTTCAAGTATTATCTTAAAACCTTTTGAACCTTTTCCCAACTCAATTAGGCACTTTGCCTCTAAAATATTATTAGATATAAAAAAATTCATTTTAGTCATATTTCTTTTTTTGCTCTTCTTAACATATTCATAAGCAAGAAGATATTCTTTTTTCTCAAAACACACATATGCCATATTAGCGAAATGAATTTCTTGACTATAAATCACTCCACCCTTATTCTCTTTTGCCTTTTGCGATTCCAAAAAAGCTTCTTCAAAGGCTGTTTATGCCTTATCTATAGCTCCCATCGCTAAATATAGTGATGCCAGATTACTATGCAACGCCCCAATCATTATATAATCGTTTTTCTTCTTTGCGTACAATATTCCCTTAAAATAGCTTTCAAAAGAGCTTCTATAATCTCCAAAATATTTATATGCAACACCTAATAAATTATATTGCATCACAAGCAAATCATAATATTCATTTTTCTTTTGTATGCTTTTACCCTCAGTTCCCAATTCTATTGACTTAAGGATATTTCCAAGTGATAAATAAGCATCACTCATATATAAACGAGAATAAGCCATAGCATATTCGTCATTTTCCTGACATGCTATGGCATACAATTCTTGACACAATTTCAATTCTCTTGAAAAATCTTCATGACGAATCGAAACTATTTCTTCCATTTTTCCCTTATTGAATACTTATCTGACCCCATCGGTTTAAACCTCTAAAAATACAACATCTTCTTTTTTCAAAGAATCTTCTACATTAATAATTCTTTGATTACTGCTGCCTCTAAATTTGAGTCTGAAATCTTTCAATTCCTCGATAAATACTCCATCTACTAATACATCTATATATCGTAATACTTCACACTCATCTGCCAGCAATTCCTCATAGGTATATGAAGAATACATCCATATACTTTTAGTAGGATACTTTTCCTTTAGTTCTTTACAAAGTAAAGTAACTTCTTCTCTATTATCAGGATGCATAGGTTCTCCACCCAGAATCGTTGCTCCGACTATATGTCTTGCACCTGTTAACTCAATAAATTTCTCTTTTATCTCATTAGTAAATGGTTTACCACCTTCAAAGCTCCATGTTTCAGGATTAAAACAGCCCTTACAACATCTAGTGCAGCCCTGCACATAAAGAGATGTTCTAATCCCTACACCATTAGCTATATCTACTTCTCTAATCTGAGCATATCTCATGCATTTACCAGTTCTTTCTCTTCGTCAAATACTCTGTTGTCTAAATGTACATATCTATCTCCAATTTCTTCTGTTCTACCTTTATTCCAGAAATTATCGCCTAAATATCCACAAGTTCTTCTACAAACATTTAATGTCTTGTGATTTCTATTTCCGCAGTTTGGACAATACCACTCGTAGTTTTCGTCAAGAAGAATTTCTCCATCAAATCCACATTCCTGACAATAATCTGATTTAGTATTAATTTCAGCATACTGAATTGTTTCATACATATATTCAATAAGCTGACTCATAGCTTCTAAATTGTTGCTCATGTTTGTAACTTCAACATAACTGATAGCACCACCTGAAGAAATCTTCTGGAACTGTGCCTCAAATCCTAATTTTGCAAATGGGTCAATTTCTTCTTTTACATTTACATGGTATGAATTAGTAATATAATCCTTGTCAGTTATTCCTTCAATCACACCAAACTTGCGTCTTAATGCTTTTGCAAATGTATATGTAGTAGATTCTGCCGGTGTTCCATACAAACCAAATCCTAATCCAGTCTCCTCTTTCCATTCATCGCAAGCTCTTCTTAATCTATTCATAATTTCCAATGCAAACTTTTCGCCTTCTTCTGTAGTATGGCTGGTTCCAAGCATAGAAAGTACACATTCATATAATCCAATATATCCTAATGAAATTGTTGAATATCCATTATGTAATAATTTATCAATTGTTTCACCTTTCTTAAGTCTGGCAAGTGCTCCATGCTGCCAATGAATAGGCGTAACATTTGAAATAGTACCCTCTAAGCTTTCATGTCTGAGCATTAATGCTTCTTTACACAATTCTAATCGCTTATCAAAAATGTTCCAAAAAGCGTCCATATCCTTTTCAGCTGTAAGTCCAATATCAACAAGATTGATTGTAACAACTCCCTGATTAAATCTTCCATACCATTTATATTTTCCGTTCTCATCCTTCCAAGGAGACAGAAAACTTCTGCAACCCATACATGGGAATACTTCCCCATCATAGTTCTCTCTCATAATCTTAGCTGAGATGAAGTCTGGCATCATTCTCTTAGCCACACATTTAACAGCTAAATCTGTAAGATATCTATATTCACTATCTTTAGGTACGTTGTTGTCATCAAGAACATATAATAACTTAGGAAATGCTGGTGTAACGTATGCACCAACTTCATTCTTCATACCAATATATCTCTGGTTAAGAATCTCTTCTATAAGCATAGCAGTTTCTTTTTCATATTCCGGTTCTTCTTTTAAATACATAAATATTGAAAGGAATGGAGCCTGACCATTACTAGTTGTAAAGGTATTAATCTGATATTGAATAGTCTGGATACCAGATACAATTTCATCATGTAAACGTGAATTAGCAATTGTTTCAATCTGTTCTTCTGTATATGAAATGCCAATTGCCATACCTTCTTCTTTAACTTTTCTCTTATATTTATTAAAACTAACTCGTACATATGGTGCAAGATGAGAAATAGCAATTGTCTGTCCACCATACTGACCATTAGCAACCTGTTGTACAATCTGTGTTGCAACTGTACAGGCAGTCTGTAATGACTTAGGTGTTTCAATTAATTTACCATTAATTACTGTTCCATTCTCAAATATGTCTTTCAAATTAACTAAATCACAGTTATGCATATTCTGAACAAAATAATCCATATCATGGAAATGTATAATTCCATCATCATGAGCCTGTACGATCCTTGTAGGAATCTTAGTTCTCCTACAATAATCCTTAGAAAATTCTCCTGCAATTAAGTCTCTTTGTGTTGATAAAATATATGAATCCTTGTTAGAGTTTTCGTTAATGGCTTCCTTGTTATCTCCAGTAACAATGCCATAAATATCATTATCTATTGTATTGATACCTCTTTGGAATTCACGAACCTTTCTATATCCTTCATAAGATTTAGCTGTAATTCTCTGATTAGCATTGATTAATTTATCGAATACTGCATCCTCTATTTCGTAAATGCTAATGCTTGCTGTATTTCTAGCCTTACATTCATTGTAAATTTCATTAGCTATTCCAGATGCAATATCTTCTTTCACAACACCACTACCATATTTCATAGCCTTTAATATGGCACTTTCAATCTTAGATGCATCAAAATCAACAACAGAATTATCTCTTTTTACAACCTTCATATTTCCTCTCACCTTTTCATAATAGTATTTATTAACATTATTTTTTCAATCAAAATTTCACACATACATATAATAGCACCTTTAGTTAATAAACGCAATATAAAGTATAATTTATTTTTTTTAATACAATATCTAGTGTTTTATTTTCAGATTATTTAGTATTTGCATATACAATTCACTACCCATATCACATAAAATTCTGACGTGTATACATAGTACACTTCTATATAATTTTTAGGAAAATCCAACCAAAAAGACTACTATCATTAAACGACAGTAGTCTTTTACTTTCTGTAATTATCAGACAATTATATTAATTTTATTATTTTTCAACTAATTCTTCTAATCGTTGTTCAATTTTATCACTAATCTCTACAAAAATGTCAACTAAGGCAGGATCAAAGAAAGATCCT
>CAYOMP010000066.1:0-13372 GCA_964405075.1 uncultured Lachnospiraceae bacterium | reverse complement strand
ATACTCTTCTCCATACGGATTTCCGTATGAACCATACCCATTATTATACTGGTTATATTCGCCCTCATAGCCAGTTCCGTACTGGTCATTGTAGTTGTCAGCATACTGGTTATCTGCATACTGTTCTCCATTATAACGTTCATTGCCCCATTGCTCTTCATAGTAGATGCCAGCCTGGGACTCAGACTTAATGTCAATCTTGTAACCGGTAAGTCTTGCTGCAAGTCTTGCATTCTGTCCTTCACGACCAATCGCAAGAGAAAGCTGATAATCCGGAACAATTACCCTTGCACTCTTTTCTTCTGTGGAAACTTCTACAGAAACAACCTTGGCAGGACTTAACGCATTTTCAATTAATTTAGCAGGATCTTCACTCCAAGGAACAACATCAATCTTTTCTCCACGAAGTTCATTTACTACAACGTCTACTCTGGTACCTTTTACACCAACACATGCTCCTACTGGATCAACATCTGGATTGTTTGACCATACTGCCATCTTTGTTCGTGAACCAGCTTCTCTTGAAATACTCTTAATTTCAACTGTACCATCTCTTAATTCTGTAACTTCTGATTCAAATAATCTTTTTACTAATTCAGGATGAGTTCTTGAAACTAATACCTTAGGTCCTTTTGAAGTATCTTTTACTTCAAGCACATACAATTTAATTCTTTCTGTTGTTTTGAATACTTCACCTTTTACCTGTTCATTTTCATTAAGAATAGCATCAACTTTACCAAGGTTAACACTTACATTTTTGCCAACGTATCTCTGTACAATACCTGTAACAACATCTTTTTCTTTTGTATAGTACTGATTAAATAACGCTTTTCTTTCTTCTTCTCTAATTTTCTGTAAAATAACATTCTTTGCATTCTGTGTTGCAATACGTCCGAATTCTTTTGATTCAATTGGTACATTTACTATATCGCCCAAATCATATTTTGAATCAATTAATTTTGCTGATGCAAGACTAATCTGTGTAACATCATCTTCAACAACTTCTACTACTGTTTTCTCAGCATATACTGAAAAATTACATGTTTCTCTATCAATGTATACTTTTACATTATCAGCTTTACCAAAATGGTTCTTGCATGCTGTAAGTAAAGAATTCTCAATTGCTTCTAGTAATGTTTCTTTACTAATATCCTTTTCTTTTTCAAGTATATTTAATGCTTCCAATAATTCATTAGTGTTGTTAGTTGCCATCTTTCTTCTCTCTCTTTCTTATTATTAAAAATCAAATGCAAGTCTAATAAGTGCTATATCCGCCCTTGCAATATTTATTTCAGTTTCATCTTCAAACTCAAGAGTTACACTCTCTTTATCATAAGCCTTTAGTATTCCGGTAAATTCCTTTTGCTTATCAATGGCTCTATATAATCTCACCTCTACTTCATCTCCAAGACTCCTTTGAAAGTCTTTTTCCTTCTTTAGAGGACGTCCAAGACCTGGCGAGCTCACTTCAAAAATATAAGCTCCCTCTACATAATCTTCTTGATCAAGAATTTCACTAAAAGCCCTACTAACAACTTCGCAATCATCTACTGCGATACCACCTTCTTTGTCAATATAAGCTCTTAAATACCATGTACCGCCTTCTTTAACGTATTCCACATCAACTAATTCAAAGTTGTGTTCTTCCAAAATTGGAAGTATTAATTCTTCTGTACGACTTTCGTATTCTTCTCTTCTTGACATCTTCCCACTTCCTTTCTTCTCTATATATTGGTTATCTTTAAGTCTCATTAATTACAACAATAAAGAGTGGACTCACGCCCACTCTGTTTGCTGTCATTCTATAACTAATATATGTATATTATCATATTTTTATTTCATTTTCAAGTGTTTCTCAAATATTTTAACTATTTTTTCCATAATATTAAGAAGAGATGCAACTTAAAATCATAAGCTACACCTCTTTCTATTTATTTATTATTCTGTAACACCATCAATAGCAAGGTTAATTCTACCCATCTTATCAACTTCAAGAACTTTTACAGTAACTGTATCTCCGATGTTTACAACATCTTCAACTTTGTTTACTCTTTCCTTTGAAAGTTTAGAAATATGAATTAAACCATCTTTATTAGGAGCTAATTCTACAAATGCACCGAACTGCATAATTCTTACTACTTTTCCTGTAATAACCTGTCCAGCTTCTACATCTGTAGCAATAAGTCTAATTGTTTCCATAGCTTTTTCGATGTTTTCCATTTCAACACCACATACTGATACTCTTCCATCATCAGTGATATCAATTCTAACGCCAGTATCTTCAATAATCTTATTGATTGTTTTGCCTTTCTGACCAATGATTTCACTAATTTTTGATGGATCAACCTGCATCTGACGAATCTTAGGTGCATACTGTCCAACTTCTTTTCTTGGTTCAGCAATAACTGGTGCCATAACTTCATCTAAAATATATGTTCTAGCTTTCTTAGTTTTTGCAATAGCTTCTTCAATAATAGGTCTAGTTAAACCATGAATTTTAATATCCATCTGTATAGCTGTAATACCCTTATGAGTACCTGCTACCTTAAAGTCCATATCACCAAAGAAATCTTCAAGTCCCTGAATATCTGTTAATACAATGTAATCATCATCTGTATCACCTGTTACAAGACCTGCTGAAATACCTGCAACTGCACTCTTAATTGGTACACCTGCTGCCATTAATGATAATGAAGATGCACATACACTTGCCTGTGATGTAGAACCATTAGATTCCATAGTTTCTGATACAGTTCTAATTGCATATGGAAATTCTTCTTCACTTGGAAGTACTGGAACTAATGCTCTTTCTGCTAATGCTCCATGTCCAATCTCTCTTCTTCCTGGTCCTCTCGAAGGTTTTGTTTCACCTACAGAGTATGATGGGAAGTTATAGTGATGCATATATCTCTTGCTAGTTTCAGCTTCATCTAAACCGTCTAATTTCTGTGCTTCTGACAAAGGAGCCAATGTACATACATTAAGAATCTGAGTTTGTCCTCTTGTAAACATACCCGAACCATGTACTCTAGGTAAAATATCAACTTCTGAAGCAAGTGGTCTGATTTCATCAATTCCACGTCCGTCTGGTCTCTTGCGATCCTTTAAAATCATCTTACGAACTGTCTTCTTCTGATACTGATATAAAGCTTCACCAATTAAAGGTAACCATTCTTCATTTTCAGCAAATGCTTCTTCAAGCTTCTCCTGAATATTTTTAATATTTTCTTCTCTAACCTGTTTTACATCTGTAAATACAGCTTCCTCCATCTGTTCTGGAGTTACGATTTCCTTCATTGCTGCAAATAATTCTTCTGGAATAGCACAACTTTCGTATGAATGCTTTTCTTTTCCACAATCAGCAACGATTTTCTCAATAAACTCGATAACTGTCTGGTTAACTTCATGAGCCGCAAAGATAGCCTCAATCATTTTGGCTTCTTCAACTTCATTAGCACCAGCTTCAATCATGATTACTTTTTCTTTAGTCGAAGCAACTGTTAACTGTAAATCTGAAACAGCTTTCTGTGCTGCATTTGGGTTAAATACAAATTCTCCATTAACTAAACCAACCTGTGTAGTTGCACATGGTCCATCAAATGGAATATCAGAAATAGCTGTTGCAATTGCAGAACCCAACATAGCTGTTAATTCAGGACTACAATCTGGATCTACTGACATAACTAAGTTGTTTAATGTAACATCATTTCTATAATCCTTTGGGAATAATGGACGCATTGGTCTATCAATTACACGAGATGTTAAAATAGCATTTTCAGATGCCTTTCCTTCTCTTTTATTAAATCCTCCCGGAATTTTACCAACTGAATATAATTTTTCTTCATATTCTACACTAAGTGGGAAGAAATCAATTCCTTCTCTTGGCTTATCAGAAGCTGTTGCTGTAGATAAAACAACAGTGTCACCGTAATGCATAAATGCTGCACCATTTGCCTGTGCTGCTACTCTTCCTACATCAACTGTAAGAGTTCTTCCAGCTAATTCCATTGAATAACTTTTAAACATATCATATCTCCTTTCGTTTTACGTAGAAGATTCCGAAACTACTGAAAAATGTATTTTTCCCATATATCCATTACTGCAAATGCACTTTTCAGTGGTCTCGGTCAATCATCTTCTACACATTCATAATAACCTCGCTTACGAGTCTAATCTGTCATCGCTGTATGCCTCAAAATCTTATTTTGCATTTTCGTAGCAATCAGCTAAAAAAATAGGGACGGAAGTTCTCCGCCCCCATAGTAAAAGACCATACGTCTTAAAAATTTGGCAAAGATTATTTTCTTAAACCTAATTTTTCGATTAACGCACGATATCTTTCAATATCATTCTTCTTTAAATAAGCAAGTAATCCACGTCTCTGACCAACCATTTTTAAAAGACCTCTTCTTGAATGATGATCTTTGTTGTTGTTCTTTAAGTGTTCTGTTAATTCATTGATTCTTGCTGTAAGAATAGCTACCTGTACTTCTGGAGAACCTGTATCTCCTTCTGTTCTACCATATTCTTTTACTAATGCTGCTTTCTTTTCTTTTGAAATCATTTCAATTTCCTCCTTAAATTTTAAACCGCCAAGTACTAAGGGTAAGGTCGGAGTGTCCATATCCTGAATACCGGCTAATTACTCACACCTTGTCATCTTACCATATATTTTTTTCTGTGTAAACATTTTATTTTCAAATTTAGTAATATTTTATCTCTTTATGTGCTATTTCTTTAATTCATATAGTAATCGCCATTCTTGTATTTTAACATACCAATATTTTTATCTTATTCCGTTATAAGAAGTATAACTAACCTTTCCTTTACCGCAAAAAATACAAAGGCAACTGATTAATTCTGTTGCCTTTGCATTTTCTAATGATATAAACATAACTCTATTCACCATAATAATCTAGAATACTATCTCTAAGCAAAGTCAGTGCCTTCACTACTGTTTGTTCTCTGACCTTACTTCTATTTCCATTAAATATATATTTTCTATAAGAAATATCACCATTAACACAACATCCAATATATACTAATCCCACTGGTTTTTCAGGTGTTCCGCCACCTGGTCCTGCAATTCCTGTAGCACTAACACACACATCTGCTGCTGCACTATCCATACCGCCTAGTGCCATTTCACAGGCAGTCTGTTCGCTTACCGCTCCGTACTTTCTAAGAGTTTCTTTTTCTACTCCCAATAATTTTCTTTTCGCTCTATTTGAATAAGTAACATACCCTTCTTTAAATACACTTGAAGCTCCTGAAACATTTACTAAAGTAGCTGCTATCTTACCACCTGTACAAGATTCAGCTGTTGACACTGTCAAATCATATTTTTTCAACAGTTTGATAACACTCTCTTCCAAGGTTTCTTTCTCTTTTGTGGTGTAAACATCCCTGCCAAATCTCTTTTTTAATTCTTTCACAACTGGTTTAATTAGCTCTTTTGCTTCTTCCTTAGATGCTGCCTTCGCCGTAATTCTAAAATGTACTTCACCTGTTTTTGCATATGGAGCAATAGTAGGATTCGTTTGATTATCAATCAAATCCTTTACCATTAATTCAGCCTTACTCTCTTCAACATTACATACCTTTACCATTCTTGAATAGATAGTTTCCGGTACCAAATTATTAAGATATTCAAATACCTTGTCCTCAAACATCGGTATCATTTCGTTAGGTGGTCCTGGAAGTAAAATAGCTGTTTTCCCTTTGTTTTCTATAATAATACCAGGTGCAGTTCCATTTTCATTATCTAAAACCATTGCTCCCGTTGGAACCATAGCCTGCTTCCAATTATTTTCAGGAATCTCTTTATCTCTAAAAAATGCCTTTATTTTCGCCTTAGCATTTTCATCTTCTACTAATTCCTTCTCCATAATCCGGCTAACAACCTCTTTTGTTATATCATCTTTTGTAGGTCCCAAGCCTCCTGTAAAAATAACAATATCAGATCTGTCTAATGCCATTTTTGCAGTTTCAGTTAATCTATCCTCATTATCACCTACTACCGTTTGGTAATACACTGACAATCCTAATTTTGCACATTGTTCTGACAAATACGAAGCATTTGTATTTACTATATTACCTAATAAAATTTCTGTACCAACAGATACTAATTCAACTATCATCAAACCCCTCTTTTCCATTACAACTATATTCAAGCATATATTATTTTAACGTTGTTCCCTAATATTATGCATAAATATAATTATATTTGCAACTATAATCCGACCATATGAATCATATTTTTCAAGTTTTCCATAGTTTACAGCATTCGTCGAATAATTATATAGACAAATTATTCTCCTGTTATTTTCCCAAAAATGTTTAAAGAGAAACCTGTAAAAGTTTCTCTTTATCTACTATTTCTGTCCATCACTTAAGACATTCTTATTCTTTATTAAATAATCAACCAAAGAAACAACTGTCAATACCAAAGCGATATAAATAAATGCTGTTTCCAAAACATTAAATATCATTATATCTAAATCTAAAATCAATAATATAATCATTATCATTTGAGATACTGTTTTAAACTTACCCCAATAACTTGCGGCAATTACAACTCCATTGTCAGATGCAACTAGTCTGAATCCACTTATAATGAATTCTCTGGCAATAATGATAATTACAATCCAAGCTGGTAATTTATCCAACTCAATAAAACAAATCAACGCAGAACATACTAATAATTTATCAGCTAATGGATCCATAAATTTTCCAAGATTAGTAACCAGATTGTATTTTCTCGCCAAATATCCATCCAAAAAGTCAGTAAAACTAGCCACACAAAATAATGCTAAAGCAATGTACTTTCCTGAGCCCAAGCCTAAATCTGTCAACATAAATACCAAGAAAAATGGTATCATTATCACTCTAAAAATTGTAAGTTTGTTTGGTAAATTCATTATACTATTTCTCCTATCAAATCATATTCTACTGCACCGGTAACTTTGACTTTGGCAAAATCACCTGTCATAAGTTCCTCATCTGTATTAACAAAAATGTATCCATCAACATTAGGCGCATCCTTATATGTTCTGCCTACATAGGCATTTTCACCAGCAACTCGCCCTTCTATCATTACATCCAAAACTCTTCCAACCATTTCTTCTTCCTTGTCAAAAGCAATCTCTTGTTGTAATGCCATTAATGCATCTCTTCTCTCTTCCTTGACTTCGTCATCAATCTGATTATCCATTATAGATGCAGGTGTATCTTCTTCTGCTGAATATGCAAAAACTCCCAATCTATCAAATTCCATTTCATCAATAAATTCCAATACTTCTTCATGCTGTTCCTTTGTTTCCCCTGGAAAACCTGCAATCAATGTAGTTCTAAGTGAAATATCAGGAATTTCCCTTCGAAGTTTTTCAATCATCTCAACTAACTGTTTACGATTAGTCTTTCTTCCCATCCTTTTAAGAACTTCATCATTTGCATGCTGAATAGGCAAATCCAGGTAATTACATATCTTTGGTTCTTCCTTAATAGTCTGAATTAATTCATCTGTAATTTCCTCCGGATAACAATACTGAACTCTAATCCAACGAAGTTTTTTAATTTTACACAATTCTTTCAGTAATTTAGGAAGCGTTTTTTCGCCATATAAGTCAATACCATAAAGAGTAGTTTCCTGAGCTACAAGAATTAATTCCTTAACTCCCTGTTCAGCCAAATATTCAGCCTCTTTTATTAATTGTTCCATTGGTACACTTCTGTATTCCCCTCTGATTTTTGGAATAATACAATATGTACAATGTTTATTACAACCATCTGCAATCTTTAAATGGGCATAATGTCCGCCAGTAGTTACCAATCTTTTAACATCATCTGTTTTCGGCAAACGTTTAAGAGTTTCAAACGTCTGACTCTTTTTTCCTTCCAAAGAAGCCTTGACTGCCGCTACTATACTATCAATAGAGGATGTTCCAATTATAGCATCAACCTCTTCTATTTCATCCTGAATTTCCTTCTGATAGCGCTGTGCTAAACATCCTGTTACTATCAATGCTTTACAACTACCACTCTTTTTATATTCAGCCATTTCTAAAATAGTATTAACACTTTCTTCCTTCGCATCATTAATAAAACAACACGTGTTTACTACTATTACATCTGCCTCTGTCTCATCATCTGTAAGGGAATATCCTTCCTTTGAAAGCATGCCTAGCATAACTTCTGAATCTACTAAGTTCTTGTCGCAACCTAACGATATAAAAAGTAATTTCATATATTTCTCCTAAATCATTCAGGTTAAAACGCCTTACGACTATCTTTAACCCTTTTCTTATAATTTACATCTTTGTCTATTCTACCCTTTTACCCCAAAAAGGTCAACCTGTTACTAGAAAATACCATTATACACCTTATGTAAAATGTTATATTATCACTGCTTACATAAAAAGGGAACAAAGAAAATTTCTTTGTCCCCAAAATATCATTATACTAAATCATTATTGTCTTTTGCTACATTTTCTATATCATCTGTCTTTTTCAATTTGAATATTGAAACTGCCTTTTTCAAATCTTCAGCAAGTTCTGAAAGAACTACCGTTGTAGCAGCAACCTCTTCTAAGTTTGCTGTTTCTTCAGCTACAGTTTCTGAAATTTCAGATGTAACAAGTACGTTTTCACCTGTCTTCTGATCAATAAGTTTCATATTTTCAGCTACTTTCTCAATAATTCCTGAAAGTGCTTCAATATCCTCAAGAATATCTTTAATATCATTATTAACAATTTCTGTACCTTGCTTAATGTCTGCAAAACTCTTACTAGTCAAATCAGCAATTTCATTACCTTTAGCTAACTGTTCAAGACCTTCTGACATCTTCTTGCTCATATTCTGTGCATCTACCTGAACCTCTTCAATAATACTTCCGATTCTAGCGGCAGCATTCTGTGAATCTTCTGCAAGATTTCTAATTTCTGATGCAACTACTGCAAAACCTCTTCCAGCCTCACCAGCTCTAGCAGCCTCTATACTAGCATTCAATGATAAAAGATTTGTCTGTGATGCAATTTCAGTAATAGAATTAACAATCGCATTCATTTCCTGAGTACTATCACTTAACTTACCTGCAACAGAAGCAACCTCGTCCATTACACTGTTAACATTAGATAACTGTTCAACATATTTATCAATATTTTCATTTCCCTTTTCAGCCATTTCAAGAGATTTATCAACACTTGAGCCAATACGATCTGCGCTTTCTGTAATCTTTCCGGAAATAGTTTCCATTTCGAAAACACTATTCATAGCATTATCTGACTCTTCCTTTTGTTCATTCATTCTGGAAGACATTTTGTCGATTGATTCTGCTATCTGAATACTTCCGTTAGTATTCTGTGTTACTGATTCACTAACTATCTTTGTAGAATTCTCTACTTCATTACTTACAGCATATACTTTAGTAATAATTGTTTTTAAGTTTCCTGACATATGATTAAACGCATTTGCCAATGCTTCAATTTCATCACCTGTTTTTACAATAATATCATCTGCTGATAAATCACCATCTGCCATTACCTGCATCTGTGACTTCAATCCTTTTACCGGATTAACAATTGCTCTAACTAATAACACAGTTAATATTATAGCAACTGCTGTAACTGCTATAATAGCTACTACCATTAAAGAAATAACTGCTGTAAAACTCCTATTAATGTCCTCTTTCAAACCATCTGCTCTAATTAATTCAGCATCAATAAGTATTAACACTTCATCTTCAATGTATCCTGCAATATCTCTTAAGTAGTAAATAGCATCATATGACTTACTGCTTAATGGACCAGCTTCTTTAATTTCCATACATTTAGCTGAATATGTATTATATAATCTATTGATTGTTTCAACTGAATTTCTACTTTCCTTATTTTCTTCATTATCTGGAATACTAGCATCAGTTTCAGTGATAAGTTCTTTTAACGTTACAAGAATTTCATCCATTCCTGATTCTGATGGATCAGCACTACTTGCACACAATGTCAAAAGCGTAGCTGGAACCTCACTAGCACAAGTTTTGATAGAATTAATTCTTGTTACATCTGTAATAACTGCATCATATTGTGAAGTATATCTGTAAGCACTAAGTACCAAAACAATTATCATTGCCAGCATTGCTACAATTATAATTCCAAAAACTCCCACAATCTTCCTACCAATATTTACTTCACGCCCCTTTGTGAAAGTGTTCTTCTTTACGTTGTTCTTTTTCTTTTCCCCTGAAGATTTCTTCCCTTTATTCCCCTTGTTTTTAAGACTAAGCTTTCCTTTTTTAGCCTTCTTAGCCTGTAAAGGTGTAGTAGGCATATCTACATGTTCTTCTACAGTCACTTCAGCGTTCATTTTATCGTTTGCCACCATAAATATAACCTCCGCGTTCTAATATTCAAGCACCTTTAAGCACTGCACTCTTTAGGTTATTATAACAAAATCTTAAGTTTGTTACAAGCTAAACAAATTTTCAAATTGCCTTTTTTATATTTTTCGTATACTTTGCACAAAAAAATCACAAAAATATGTATGTTTTGCCATCATATCCTTGTGATTTTTATACTAATAGCTAATATAGATGCAATTTAATAATTATTTATATTTTAACAATATTTCTTTGAGCGCGATAGCCTAGAATTCATCATCAGCTGTCTCGTCATCTCCAACGATTTTTACTTTTCCAGCATTAAGTTCTGCAACTGCCAAAGACAAAGGTTTCTGGTTACTACCTGCAACTAATGGTTCTTCTCCTGCAATAATCTGTCTTGCTCTTTTTGCTGTTGCTAATACTATTGAATATCTGCTGTTAACTACTGGCTGTTCGCCTTCTTCTACCTCGCTATTTACTACGTTCATTAAATCTGAATATGATGGATGTAACATCTATTTATTCTCCTTTCCAAAAGCTTTAAGCTCTGCTCTTATTTCACTAATTTTAGTTAAATTTCTACTAGCTCTCACATGCTCATTTTGTATTATTTGATGTGTATTTTTAACGCATTCTTCCAAATCATCATTGATAACCAAATAGTCATAATTTTCCATTCCTTCTGATTCTTCAAATGCTCTAGCTAATCGTTTATTAATTGTATCAATATCTTCTGTTCCCCTTGTAACCAAGCGTCTTTTCAATTCTTCGGCACTCGGCGGTGTTACAAATAGCAATAATGCATCTGGGAACTGTTCTTTGATTTTTAACGCTCCCTGAATTTCTATTTCAAGGATAACATCTTTTCCTAATTCCATCTGCTCTAATACAAATTGCTTAGGTGTACCATAATAATTTCCTACATATGTGGCGTATTCTATGAAACCATTATCTTCAATCAGCTTTTCAAATTCCTCTCGAGTTTTAAAAAAATAATGTTTTCCATCAACTTCTCCTGGTCTGGGTCCTCGACTTGTTGCTGAAATAGATAATGCATAATTATCATATTTTTCCAACATCCTATTAACTAATGTCCCTTTTCCAGCACCTGAAAAACCAGATATTACCGTAAGAATACCTTTTTTATTCATTTTATTCACCTTTCAACGCTTGTCTTTCATTATATCTACTAGTTATTGTATCCGGCATCAATGCCGATAACACAATCCAATCTGTATCTGTTACTATGACAGAACGTGTCCTTCTACCTTGTGTCGCATCAATAACATTTCCCTTTTCCTTTGCTTGTTGAACCAACCTTTTAATAGGTGCAGCATCAGGACTAATAACCGATACTATTTTTTCTGTACTTACAACATTTCCAAAACCAATATTAATTAAACCTGTCATTTTTCACCCTACTATTCAATGTTTTGAATTTGTTCTCTTACTTTTTCTATTTCAGTTTTTAAATTAATTGCTCTGTTAGAAATATCCAAATCATTAGCCTTAGAAAGAATTGTATTAGCCTCTCTGTTCATTTCTTGTGCAATGAAATCTAATTTACGCCCGATGCTTTCTCCATCATCTAACGTTTTCTTCATACTATTTATATGACTTTTCAATCTAACTGTTTCCTCGTCAACACAAATCTTATCAGCATAAATTACCACCTCTGTTGCTAATCTGCTTTCATCAATCTGTGTATCACCTAATAATTCTTTTACTTTATCTTCTAACTTAGTTCTGTACTCAGCAATAATAATAGGCGAACGTTCTTCAATATAAGCAACATCTTCTAACATACCATTTAACTTGTCAATAATATCTTTCTTAAGATGTTCACCTTCAACTACTCTGGATTCAACAAACTTTTCTGCGGCTTGACTTACAGCCTGTTCAATAAGTTTCCAAAGTTCCTCTTCATCTATTGATTGTTCTTCCATCGTTATTACTTCCGGATATCTTGAAAGTGAAGTAGCGCTAATCTCACAACTCAAATTAAAGTCTTCTGCCATCTGACTAATATTCTTTATATATTCAGCAGCAACGTCCTTATTATATTTCAATGTTACGTTTGCTTCTGATAAGTCTTCATATGTAAAAAACATATCAACCTTTCCACGTTGAATATATTTTTTTAACAAATTTCTAATACCAGCCTCAAAAAAATTCAATTTTTTTGGCATCTTCATATTAACATCTAGATATCTGTGATTAACTGCTTTCATCTCAACAGTAAGCTTTCTCTCACCCATTGATACTTCTGCACGTCCAAAACCTGTCATGCTCTTAATCATATTTAGCCACTCGTTTCCTTATTTTTCTGCATTCATCGTTATATTATAATCTATTTGTTTTTTCTAGTCAACCAACACCTGATTATATTTTTTAATATTATTCACAACTACATTTCTCATTTACACCGTTCTCTTGTTCTAAGTAAAAAATGGTCTAAAATAAATGTTTGGGTAATGAATTATATTTGACTCGTTACTCTGACATTTTTTTGTTATGATAAAAGCAAAAAATACTTATCTTGACTTTTATGTATGCACATCAAGATAAGTATTTTTCATAAACTATTTAATTAAATTAAAACTAACTTTTATTCATCGCGTAATGTGAACTGACCAACAAGTGATTCCAATGTTTCTGCCTGCGAAGCTAACTCTTCACTAACAGCAGATGTTTCTTCTGCTACTGCTGAATTATCCTGTACCACCATAGCTATCTGATTTATTCCCGCTTCAATTTCAGATAACATTTCTGTCTGTGTCTTTGATGATTCAGCTGCACCATTGGCCGCTTCAGCAAATTCAGACATATTTTTAAGTACTCTCTCTATAACCTCTGCAGTATTAGTTGTTATAGTATTTCCCTTTTCAACTTCCACTATAGCTTTTTCTATTAATGTTTTAGTCATTACCGCTGACTGTGCACTATCTGTAGCCAATCTACCAATCTGGTCTGCAACTACTGCAAAACCTCTTCCG
>CAYOMP010000065.1:0-13615 GCA_964405075.1 uncultured Lachnospiraceae bacterium | reverse complement strand
GTCAGAGAGAACATATAATTATGGTTTCTGCATTAACAAGGAAGGAGTAACGGAAGAATGGCTCAACTCGAAGGCAAAGACCGCCAGAAAGTACAGTACCGTATTTTACCGTGGAACTTCCGATGACGAGTTGGATTTATCCGGATTCCCTAAGAGCAGTAGGGATAATATTCAGGTTGCTCTTGAAAAGCAGGTGCTGATTATCTCTTTGGGAGCGAAGTTGAAAGTCGGTAAGTGTAAGGCAATCAGAGATTGGTTTCTTGCAAATGAATCTGCTGATTTTGGTGATCCTTTCACAAACTTCTTTATGTTGCGCAGATTGCCAAAGGGATTTGTAGAAAACAAGGATGTTCAGCAGAAGGTGGTAGAATATTTTGCATCTTTTGACGAGCATATCAAGGACTTTAGGATTGAAAAGGTTCCTCACGATGGAGAAACAAAAGAGGATACTTACAAAATTAATGCCCTCCATAAAATGATTGATTCGGACGGTATGGCAGAAATCCCTTTGGGAATGGAGTCTGCCGGAACATTGAAAATGTTTGCATTATATCCGGAACTACAGGAAGTATTGGAAAAGGGAAGCGTATTCTTTATTGATGAATTAAATGCCCGCCTTCATCCGTTGCTTGTAAGAAACTTTTTGCTTACATTCTTAAATCCGGAAATCAATACCAATCATGCACAGCTTGTATTTACAACTCATGACACATGGCAGTTGTCTAATCAGTTGTTACGTCGTGATGAAATTTGGTTTGTGGAAAAGGATGACAGAGGCATTTCTACACTGTATTCATTGGCTGATTTTGTGGATGAGGATGGTTCCCGTATCCGTAAGGACGAAAGCTATGAGAAGAATTATTTGATAGGAAAGTATGGTGCAATTCCTATTCTTAAGGCATTAGACATATTTAAGGATGCACTTATCCAAGTGTCTGAAGAAGCTGGCTTATCACCTCAAAAAGAGGAGGATTGAGTATGGCGAAAAAGGATAGAACGGGTAACCGAAAATCGCGGGAGCAGAGAAAACAATTCAAAGTGCCGGAATTAGGTTACTATCTGATTGTTACCGATACAGAAGCTACAGAGCGTTGTTACTTTACAGGACTCCATCAGGCTTTGCCGGAGTATGTTAGAAATAAGCTTGTTATCAAGGTTGTTGAGACAAAGACTCGTACCATGATTGATAAATGTTTGGAACTTACTGCTTATGATGCACAGTATCGTATTCCGTGGATTGTATTTGACAGAGATCAGGTGCAAGGGTTTGACGAGATTATTGCAGAAGCAGTGAGTAAAGGAATACAGGTGGGCTGGTCTAATCCATGCTTTGAAATATGGATGTATGCCTACTTCGGTGCTATGCCGGCAATCCAAGATTCTTGGACTTGCTGCTCAGATTTTGGGCGAGTATATGAGACCAAAACCGGGCAGAAGTATTCCAAAGCTGATGAGCAGATGTATGGAAAACTCTGTAAATCGGGAGATGAAGAAAAGGCAATTCAGATAGCAAAGCAGAAGTTGGAGCAATGTAAACGAGAAGGTAAAACAAAGCCATCAGAGATGTGCCCTTGTACGACGGTACATGAGTTGGTGGGAGAGATTAAGAGCAAATATTTGGATACAGATATTAAGAACTGTGAGTATGAAAAGGCTGAAAAGAAGATACTCAGTAAGCTTGATGAAGCTGAAGGAGCAGTTAAGGATGAAACTGCCTGGATGAGTATAGATGAACTGAAGAAATCTGTTGGAAAATGACAAAGGGGAATAGGAGATGAATGATATATTTTTTTGCCATCCAGGAAAAGAGAATGAAATAAAAAATCGAATTATAGATGATATTAGAAGTACAAAGTCAAGAATATTATGTGCAATGGCATTTTTCACAGATAAAGATTTTGAATGCGAAATAATAGATTCATGTGCGGAAGACAAACGTATTATTTTAAATAATGCTGATTTTCAAAGAGATGATAATCAAGTGGCGAGAGACGTTTTCTATAGATTAAACTGCATGAGATTAGGGACTTATTATGAAGGAGACAAAATGGGAAGTCATATGCATAACAAGATATTAATTTGTGATAACATTGCTTGGGTTGGTTCTTACAATTTTACGCATCAGGCATCAAAGAGAAATTGGGAAAATATGCTTAGAATCGATGAGTTAAGTATTGTTGATAAAATTGTATATGAATTTGAGTCTATGTGGTTTTATTCTCAGGTTATAGAAGATAAGCTTCAAGGGGCTAGGTGTAAAGAGTGCGGGAAAATAGTAACTGATCCAATGAAACACTACGCTGTATTTATAAATACTTCTTTTGTTATAAATGGATATTTTGAAGATGATGCGATATCTACATTGTGTTTAGATGTGCATGACAAGGAAGAAAGACTGGAAAAATGTGCATCTTGTGGCAAATTGGTTCCATCTTCACAGATTGTAATTATGGATGATTCCTCGAGTTTTGAGGGAGTGTGTGGGAAGTGTGCAATAGAAGAAATGAAATGGCTTCATAGAGTTGATGAAGATTTTTTGGATTAAAAAAATAGAGAGAAATTTGGTAGAAAATAAACTGGATTGTGAATCAATATTGGATGCAAAATATAGCTATTTCCGTTTTTTCAATTTTTTTTCCGTAATTTATTGTGCTCTCTTATAGTAGGCATTCATCGAAATTATCCGACAATCACCCTATACACGTGATATACAACCGACCTCAAAACCCCGTAAAATCTGCGGACACCTTAGAAACTGCCATGTTAGCTCAGGGTGCATTGAGGCACTTAATGAATACAAGCGGAAGCGAAGTATGAATTTATATATTGATTATTAATGGTGGGGTCCTATAAACGTAATGTTTATGTGACCTCTTTTTATAAGATTAAGATAAAAATATCTGAATATTTGCTGATTTACTTTAAAAATGTTATAAAAAGATTCTAGCTATTACCAGTAATATAAATGAATCAGTAACTTGTTTAGAAAAAAAATATACATCAAATAATAAAAAAACTATTGACTTTTCATAAAGTGATAAATATAATAAATAACGTCTAATAAAAGTTGGATTACAACTTTTTTCTTTTTGTCCGAAAAGGACTGCTTAACTCGTAAGAGTTTCGATTATGGCGAATAACGCCAATATCATAGTCGTTTGACTACTAAAATCAATTATTTTACAAATCAATAATGTTGGGAGTGATAATTAACGAGTAATACACTTAATTGCAGAAAAAAAAGGCTTTCCATAAGGAAAAATCGAAAGAATATGCGACAAAAACAAATTGAAAAAATGGTGAGAATATTCCAAACAGATGATACTACACAGACAATAGTTATCAAAGATGAAAGTAATTTTGCCATTTTCTGTAAGTATATGGAAAATATCGTATATACTATTTCGAAAATAACTATTTGGATTGGCATTTGCATATTATTATCCTGCGGAGTAAATGCAATTGTAAATCCACAAATTAGAGATATTTTATTTAAGCAAATACTTGGAGGATTATAGAGTGAACTGGAAAAAGAATATAGCATTAGTTCTATGCTCAGCATTATTGACAGGCATAATGGATAGTAGTGTTGAGTTAAGTTTAAATGCATCAACGAGTGCAAGTGTAGAAAGGGATAGTACACTAGATAAAATTACTACTGAAACAAACGAAAGTACAACAGTTTCTACTTCTGATTCAAAGGAAGATGAAACAAGCGTAAAAACTGAGACAAGTCCTGCTATAGATATCGAAGAGACAGATGATAGTGGATTGATTTCAGATAATGATAACAATCTTAATACTAAAGCATCGCCAGGAATAGGTGCTTTTGAATCTGGTTCTTTAACTTACAAATTTTCAGATGGTGTTAATTCGGGTGGAAAATATTCTAGTAGTACTCAGATTCAAATTAGTTGGCAAGGCTGGTGGGCTATAACAAATTCAACTGGCAAATGGTCTGCAATATACTTTACAAGTAGAAAACCTTCAGCTCCTGCATCTGAATATGACCAAGACCATGGTTTACAAAATTTTATATTAAGTAAAGATTACAATGTAAAAAAATTACCAGTAAGTGGTGATATTCCTCATAATTCCGGAGGTAAAACTAGTGATTATTTTAATCTATCAAGTATACCTAGTAATGCACAATATTTAGTATTAAGAGGAAGTGGCAGTGATGTTCACTGTTACATAAGCTACGATGGACCAACATCAGCAGATATAGATAGTACAGCACCAACTGTTACATATAGTGCACCGGCTGGATTTAAAAATCCATCAACAAATGCAGAATGGTACGCCGATAGCGTGGATGTTACAATTAAAGCAACAGATAATAAAGTTAATGTAACAGAGATAAGAGAAAGAGCAAGTTATGAAAGTGAAACCTTTATTGCTCATTCTACAAATAGCAATCCGGCAACGTATACTAAGAAACTTACATCTACAGCATACATACGTGCATACGCAAAAGATGCTGTTGGTAACAAATCAGCAGCAAATGGAACTGGCACTTACAACATAGACACAGCTGCACCAACAATCACAAATACAAATGGTGATAATGGTACACTCACAGCAACAATAGCAGATAGTCAGTCAGGATTAGGCAGTTATGTAGTATCAACTTCATCTACTGCACCTGCAAGCGGATGGACTGCGTGTGACGGTAGTCCAAGTCAGAATATTTCCTTTTCAGCAACAGCCGGTGGAACATATTATGTTCATGTAAAAGATATAACAGGCCACATAGGTAGAAGTGATGCAGTAGTTGTATCACCATTACAGCATACACAGACAATTCATCATTATAAGTTATTAGCAAATAACACTTGGCAATTAATAGCAACAGAAACTCCAAGTGTAAATCAGGGAAGTACCTATGAAGTAAAATATAGCAAATGTCCAGCCGGATATAAAGGATAGTCTATTGAACATAATGCGGGTAATAATGGACTTGTAAATAACAGCGCAACAAGATCAGGTTCAAATACTTATGTTGTTAAATATGTTCCAATAGCACCAACTGCAAGTCACAGTATTATCGGAACAAAGATAGGTAACTGGTATAAAGGAATTACCAAAGCAACAATTACCGGAAAACATGCATCAGGTATAGCAATAAATAAAGTTACAGCAAAATTGAATGGTGTAAGTAGCAGTGCAAATAAAGATAACCTTCCACTTACTTTTGCGGAAGGAAAGAATACATTTACATATAATGCATTAGATGCAAATGGTTTTACAAGTGCCGAAGGTGGAGAAACAATCTATGTAGATGCTACAGAACCAACAGATGTTGAAATGACAGGTGTAAATGATTGGAGTAACAGTGGAATATCAGTTACTCTAAAGGCGAAAGATGCATATTCAGGTGTAGCCAAATTTAACATCTTAAAAGAAAATGGTGGAAATTGGGACATCTACAAGACAGTAACATTAGATACTGCTTCAAATGATGCAACTGAAACAGCTTTAATTACTGACAATGGAACATACAAGTTAGCAGCATTAGACCTTGTAGAATATGAAACAAGAACAGAAAATACGTTCACAGTAGATAAGCTTGATACTACAAATCCTGTAATTGAAAGCACAATCGTAGCTGAACAAAATTCAGAAGGAAAAGATTTTACCTTTGATGATATAGAAGATGTAAGTATCAAATGGTATAAAGAAACAACTGAAATTCAGTTAAAAGCAACAGACATGCTATCAGACGATGGAAATACATCAGGTTTGGATAAGATTACTTATGGAACAACAGATGTAACTGCCAATGGAGAGGTTTATGATAAGTACTTTACTTATAACCTTACAACATCAAATGCCTTGACAAGCGGATTAAATACAATAACAGCTACAGCTACAGACAAAGCTTCAAATGTAAGTGAATCTACATCAGAAACTATATATATTGATGGTGAAGGTCCTGAAAATTATGTAACAACAAAAGAAACAGAAGATTGGGTATCTGTAGATGATGGATTGAAAGTATCTTTCTCAGCAGAGGATATGCGTTCAGGTATTCAGTTATTAGAAGTACTTTATTCAAAAGATAAAACTTCATGGGATGAAGTAGTTGCGACAGTGAAATATGATGACAAAACAGCAGAAAAAGCAGCTAAAACAGTCTCAAGTGATACAACAGTATTCAAAAATGGTTATTACAAATTGAGGGGAACAGATGCATTAGGACACGTAACAGAACAGTCAGACGATGCAGCTCTTCCGGTAAGCAATATCGAAACCGGAGATGAAACACAGTTAACAATCGTACCTGACACAACTGAATGGGTAAATGCAAGCACAGGTGTTGAATTAACAGCCGGTGCAAATAATGACGGTTGTTCCGGTGTTACAAGAGTTGATGTTTATGGTCTTAATGAAAATAGATACTATGAAATAATTTCAAGTGGTGATACATTGGAAAGTGCAATGTCGGAAGCTGAACATAAGTATACTACATTGGAAAATGGTGTATTTAAAACAGGTGCTATTACTGGAACTGGAAAGAATGTTCAGATGGAGGATATTGAAGCCTATGAAGTAACAAACATTGATGGAATTGCACCTGAAATAGCCACATCATCAGATAATAAATGGGTAAGAGAAGAAGACGGATACAACATCACAGCAGTAGTAACAGATTCTCAGAGTGGTATCGGAAGTGTTAAACTTCAAAAATTCAATGAAGAAACTTATGCATATGAAGATGTAAATGTAACAGCAACAGAAGCTAAATATGTAAATGGTGAAGAAAATATGATGGAAGCTCCTGAAAAGGGAACTATCGTAAATACAGTAAATGCAGTTAAAAAAGCATTTTTGGAACCATTTTCAGAAGAAACAGTAACAGTCAGTGAAAAACAGGGAAGTCTTGCAAAGAAAGTCATATTCAATGTAAAGGAAAACGGTAAATACAGAGTAGTAACAAATGACATCGTAGAAAACATGAATATGTCAGATGAAATAGTAGTAAGTACAATAGCATCTCAAGGCTTAAGTGTATGGACAGAAGGGAATCCTACTGAATGGACTAACCAGAGCGCCACAATAAAAGTATACGCAACTAATACAGACTGTGATATAAAGAGCATTACAATAGATGGCAACACAACAGATATAAACAACACTGGAAAAACTTACTATACAAACTTTGTTGTAGATGAAAACAGTTCTCATACAATCACAGTAACAGATGAAGCAGGCTACAGCAAAACAACAACAGTAGATGTTACAAAAATAGATAAGGTAAAACCTGTTATCAGTACAAATGCAAAATCCATATCCTATAACAAAAAGGGATTGGGAACAGTAAAGGTAACTATCAGCGACAATGCATCAGGTGTTAAATCAGTAGAAATAAATGGTGCATCATACAAAATCACAAATCCTGAAAAACAGACAATTAAAGTCACTGTTGAAAAGGGAAAAAAAGTAAAGGTAACAGCAACTGACGTAGCAACCAACGTTGAAAATGGTAGTGAGGATACTCCTACCGGTGATGATGGCTATGATGGTGTCATCGACGAAGGTGATGATGGTGGTGACGATGATGGTGATAATGGTGATAATGGAGACGATGAAGATGATGAAGATGATGATTCAACTAAATCCAAAAAGAAAACCATTAAGAAAAAAGCTAAGATTCTTCCTATAGTAACAGAAGAGGAGGAAAAACCAGAGCCTGAAAAGAAGAAAAAGAAGGTGGAAGTTACCAAGATTCAGGAAGACGAGCCACAACCGGAGCAGCCGGTTAAAAAAGGGTTGCCTACAGGAGCAAAGATAGCAATAGCTACAACCACAGGTGGTGCATTACTTATTTTCTTATTCTTCCTGTTTACAAATGTAACAATCTATGCTGCTGATACAGAAGGAAAATACAGACTTGTTGGAAGAACAAGAGCAAAGAGAAGAAAAGACTTCTATGAAGTAAAAACACCTAAGCTTTCTGTAAATAAAGCTTTAACAGGTAACTTTAAGTATGTATTCTCGAAATCATTCTGTAAGACACACAAAGATTGGGAAATAAATATCATAATAGATTCAAAAGAATTTACAAGATATTTAAGAGAAGATGATGACTCTATCTACATTCAATACACAAAAACATTAAAATAAGGTGATAAAAGGAACGTGAAGAAGACTATTTCTTCACGTTTCACCTTTTTTAGTAAAAAGTACAAATCAGCTAAATTTACATCAAAAAGATGTTGTAGTGCATTTTGAAAAGTGATAAAATAAACGGATGTTAAAAAATGTGAAAAAATCCAAAAAAAGTTTATCCTCTTTTGGATAAGCTAAGTATAATAAGGTATAAAAGAAAAACGGAGGAAACCTTATGATGAAAAAGAGATTAATGAAATCATTAGCCACACTGTTAAGTGTTGCAATGGTGTTGAGTGGGAATATACAGACATATGCAAGTGAATTAAAGCTGGAAACAAGTTCAGCAATCAGTTTGATTGTAAAAGATGGGGAACTGACATATGGAGATTTTACATATACGATTGACGAAAATAATGAAATCACTATTATTAGTTATAATGGAACAGCAACAGATGTAACTGTGCCTGCTACAATTAATGGAAAGAAAGTTGTTAAAATTGAAGATTTGGCATTTTTAAGAAATACAACTCTTGAAAATGTAGTGTTAGAAGATGGAATAAAAACTATTGGAAAACTTGCATTTAGAAGTTGTTCAAATCTTAAGAGTATATCTATTCCGGAAAGTGTGACATACATTCAAACGTGTGCATTTGAATTTTGTACTTCATTACCGTCAATAACAGTTCCAAAAGACTGTGAGTTTGAATACTATGATGATAACAACCTACCATTCCCAAATATGACAGGAACAGGTAACGAAAATTTTGTGGTAAAAAGTTATACAGGTTCAAAAGCATGGGAGTATATAAAAGCACATTATTATAATGAAGAAACTGGTTCATATGGCAAGCCAGGGTACTCGGTATATTATGAAAACCTTGATTATGTGCCGTTGGAGCAAATTGAGTTAAAAGGGTTCGAAGATATTGCATTGGGAGAGAGCTTTACACTTGAAAACTGCTATGATATTATTCCTGCAAATGCTGATTTATTAACTGACATTAAAATCGGATGTAGATATACAGATGGTTCAGATATACCTTGTGAAAATGGAGTATATACACCTGATAAAGCTGGTGTTATTAGCGTATCAGTAGGTAGAGATGCTGGAAGTGACAGACCAGAAATGTGTAGAAAATATAATTGTGTAGAGGATACAATCAGATTTAAAGTAATCGACACTTCCTTAATAAATGCAAAATCATTGGATATAACTTTCGATAACGAAGAACTCACTGGAACAGAAACTAATATAGTTACTGGAAAAACTATAAGAGTGGATATAAGTAAAATTCAGACAATTGATATGGCATATTTATTTGATAGTGAAGATGTCAATGAAACTGTAAGCTGTGATATATCTGATTATTCAGTAATGAGAAAAGATGGTGCGTCTGTGATTAAATTATTGGATGTGGGAACATCTACATTAACAGCTACAACTTCAAGAAGTAACTTAACTGCATCAGTAACCTTAGAAGTATACTCAACAGGGGCAGAAAGCATAACATTAGATGGAAAAACAAGTGGTTCTAAGGAAATCTATATAGAAGATGAAGAGAAAACCATTTTACCACTAGAGTTAGTGGCTGATAGTGAATATTATGATGAATTGTATGATGAAATTGAGGTATCATACGTTGAAGATGGTGTAACAAAAACAGAAAGTGACATAGTTAGTTACGATATAGAGACTGGAGAAGTAACACCAAAAAGTTTAGGAAATAATGATAACTTAGGCAGGACAAGGATAATAGTAAAAGCCAGAGGAAAAAGTGGAACTATCTCAGCTGGATATAGTATAAAAGTGAAGACAAACATTCATGTTACAGGATGTTGTTCATCAGGAAATGGTTATTATGATACTATGTTTTTGAATAATAATCGTCAGTATGATTATATTATCAATGCTGAAGCAGAAGGAAGTTATTATGTAGTATGGGGTAGTACAGATAGCTCAATAATTGAGATTAATCAAGATGGTTTGGCTATACCTAAAAAACTTGGAAAAGCATCTGTTATTTTCTCAGTTTACACTATTAATAGCGACTATCTGATTTATGAAGAGATTATGCCTATAGATGTAATCATTTCACCTCTTGATAATAACAATGATAATAGCGACAATAATAATGACGCTAACAATACTGATAATAGTAGCAATAATAATAACAATAATACTGATAATAGTAACACTAACAATAATAATACTAACAATAGTAACAGTAACAATAATAACTCAAATAGTAACAATATTGTTCAGAAAAAAGGTTCAATTAAGTTAAATGCAAGCTCTTTTAACTTACAAAAAGGCAAAACAACAAAAGCCCTGGCTATTAAGACAAGCTCTATTGAAAATGATGATATAGTTTCAGTGAAGAGTAGTAATAGTAAGATTGCAACAGTTTCTGTAAAAAATAATGTAATTAGTATTAAAGGTAAAAAGACCGGAACAGCGACAATTACAGTAGCTACAGAAAGTGGAGCAACTGCAAAATGTAAGGTTAAGGTTGTAAATGGAACAGTAAAGACAAAGAAACTTACTTTAAGCAGTAAGAAAGTTACTCTTAAGAAAGGTAAGAAAACAACCTTAACAGTAACAAGAAATCCTATAAGTGCCACAGATAAGCTTACTTGGAGTTCAAGTAACAAAAAGATAGCCACTGTAAGCTCAAAAGGTACAATAAAGGCAAAGAAAAAAGGTAAATGTACAATTACAGTTAAGTCAGCCAGTGGTAAAAAGGCAAAATGTACAGTAGTGGTTAAATAAAGAAGGAAAAAATAACTGTCAGAAGAAATATCTGATGGTTATTTTTATGTCAGGAGGAATATCTTACGTAATTAATATAGGATATTATCAGAAATTTCCATGACAGAAGCCTTTTGTATATGATATTTAGTTCATAACAGAGAATTTTAAAGTAAAATTAAAAAAATAATCCAAATCAAAAGTGAAAATTATTTTTTTATTAACTAATTCAAACTTGATTGCAAGCATGTTTTTATAATAGTACAATGAATATAAATAAAAATGGGTAAGAGGACATAGGGGATAATGTAATAGAAGAGAGGGCTTTGCGTATGGAAAAACGTAGAACAGTTCTTATTGTAGATGATCAAAAACTAAATAGAGAAATTTTAGAGGATATTCTTAAGCAAGATTATAATATTCTTATGGCAGAAGATGGGGTAGAAGCTTTAAAAATTATTAAAGAAAGATATGATGATATATCTGCCATTTTATTGGATATTATTATGCCAAATATGGATGGTTATCAAGTATTAGAGGCAATTGCAAAAGAAAATTATGATAGAAAAATCCCTATTATAGTAATTACGCAAAGTGATGGACTAGAATCGGAGTTGAAGGCATTAACCAAGGGCGCGATGGATTTTATAACTAAGCCATTTGTTAATGAAGTAGTAGCACATAGATTAAGAAATTTGGTTGAATTAAACGAAGCTAATAAAATGATTGGCTGGGTTCAAAAGGACTATGTTACAGGGGTATATACTAAAGAGGCTTTTTTTAAGAAGGTTGAAAGTATATTAGCTGAAAACTCAGAGGATGAATATGATATTGTCGCCATTGATATGGAGGGGTTCAAATTAGTAAATGATGCATATGGTATGGCAGAAGGTAATCATTTATTAGTATATATGGGTGACCGTTTGCAGAAAATGTCGAAGAAATTAGAGGGGTTTGTAGCCAGATTTTCAGGAGATATTTTCTTAATGCTGTCAAAGAGACAGGATGGATATATTCAAAATATGATTAACGAAAGTATTGAAAGCATGAGAGAATATCCTCTTGAAGTAAAACCTACCCTAAAGTTTGGTATTTATGAAATAGAAGATACGAAAGTGCCTGTAAATTCTATGTGTGATAGAGCGATTTTGGCAGTTAATCAAATAAAAGGAAAATATAATATAAATTATAAGTACTATGAAGATTCAATTAGGAAGAAACTATTACAGGATTACAAAATATTAGGTGAAATGAAAAATGCCATAAAGGAAGAACAGTTTGAAATATATTTTCAACCTAAGTATGATCTTCGTAATGAAAAAATTGCTGGGGCAGAAGCTTTAATTAGATGGAATCATCCAGATTTAGGATTCCTATTTCCAGTGGATTTTATTCCATTGTTTGAAAAAAATGGTTTTATTAATGAGCTTGACAAATATGTTTGGAAAGAAACGGCAAAGACTGTACGAGAATGGAAAGAAGAAGGTGTTATAGATATTCCGGTCTCAGTTAATGTTTCGAGAAAAGATATCGCAAAAGATGGCTTAGTTGATGATCTTAAGAAAATAGTTAGTGAAAATAATTTGACTACTAAAGATTTGCATTTAGAAATTACTGAAACAGCATATACGGATAATTCACAGCAATTAATTGAGGTAGTTAGCAATTTGAAAAAAGAGGGTTTTATTATTGAAATGGATGATTTTGGTAGTGGATATTCTTCTTTAAATATGCTAGCCGATTTACCACTGGATGTTTTGAAGGTTGATATGAGATTTCTTCAGAGTGACAATAAGAAAAAAGAAGTATGGCATATAATGAAATTTATTATGGGATTGGCTAAAGAACTTAATTTGTTAGTGACTACGGAAGGTGTGGATAAGGTAGAACATATTGAGTTGCTAAAAAGTTTGGATTGTAATTATGCTCAAGGTTATTTTTATGCAAAACCAATGCCAAGAGAGCAGTTTGAACAATTATTTAAAAAGAATATTGTACATTAAGAATAATGTTTTAGGATTTTATGAACAAAACACTCGTAGATTTCACGAGTGTTTTGCTTTATGCAGTGCAACGACTGATATGCTAGATTGAGAAATTTCTAAAGAGTGTTTTGCGTAGTTCAAAATAGTAGAATTGGTATATTATATTTTAAGACTCCATTTTGAACAATCCCATACATCTGTTGCAAGACCTTCATAGAACTCAGGCTCGTGACAGATTAGAAGAATACTTCCTTTGTATTCTTTAAGGGCACGTTTTAATTCATCTTTTGCATCTACATCCAGATGGTTAGTAGGCTCGTCCAAAAGTAAAATGTTAGTTTCTCTATTTATTAGTTTACATAATCTGACTTTTGCCTGTTCACCACCGCTTAGTACACGTACCTGACTTTCGATATGTTTTGTAGTAAGACCACATTTAGCCAAAGCAGAACGCACTTCATACTGTGTGAAAGATGGAAACTCATTCCAGATTTCCTGGATACAGGTAGTAGTGTTTCCTGGTGCCATTTCCTGTTCAAAATATCCTATTTCTAAATAATCACCAAGAGTTACACATCCACTAATAGGTTTATTAAGACCTAGGATGCTACGAAGAAGAGTAGTTTTTCCAATACCATTAGCACCTGTTAGAACAATTCTTTGTCCTCTTTCCATTGATAAGTTAAGTGGTTTTGATAGTGGCTCATCATAGCCAATAACCAAGTCATTTGTTTCGAAAATGTATTTTCCAGCAGTTCTGGCATTT
>CAYOMP010000064.1:0-13854 GCA_964405075.1 uncultured Lachnospiraceae bacterium | reverse complement strand
TCAACAGCTTCATCAACATCGGCTGCCTTATCCAGCACAAGTCGAATCGCAGTGGTGGTGTTCAAGGTTATCTTATCCGGATCCACCGGACAATCAGTTTCTGGAACAGCCAAAAGAGCAATGCAAACTCCTTTTTCATTCATACCATCAAAGGGCAGATAAGGAGCAGCAATAATCATGCAATTATCGATATCGAGACCTGCTGTAGGAAGGTGCTCTTTGTCATAACCCAAAAAGGTTAAATTCACGGTTGAAACGGATGCATAACCGTTATCCGGATTGGTAAAAACCTGCACGAACGGAGCATAGTTAAAATCAAAGTTTCGTGCATATAACACTTCTCCCTTTTCATTTCTTGTCACAAATGCAGTACATCCTACTTCGGATGGACTAAGTTGAATTGGCAAGCCTTTTAACAATCTCTTCGTGACAAAGTTTTCAATATCAGCGTCACTCGATGCTCCTGTCTTAAGAAACTCATCAAATCCGTAATCGCCCTCGTATGTCATGGTATATACACCTGGTTCTCGTTCCTCAACAGAACTAAGTGTATGTATTTCATGCCTAAACATACTCCAAAACCATACCACGCCTACAACCATCAATGCAATTACAATCCAAATCACTACCTTAATAAAATTTTTCATCACCTAATTCTCCCTACACTTTAATCATATTTTTTACTTTAATCTTCCTTACTCCACAACAAACAAATATGTGGATTATGCTAATTCTAGTACCACAACGTATTTTAAACTTATACTATATTGAAATCTTATAGATATCAGCTAATTCATTTTCATATGTAAAACTTCTTTCGTATACACCACCATTTTTTTCTATAACCTTTTTTGAAACAATGTTAGTTTTTTCAACTGATATATGAAGTTCTGTCATTCCTATGATATGCTTCATTTCAAATATACAGCTTTGTTTTTTCCTTGTGTTCCCATTTTGACACCTTATTTGTGACCGACCGTCGGTCTATACATTGTAATATACACCAATCCATTTTCTTTGTCAATCACAAACTATTTAAAAAATATTTATTTCTATTATGAAACTTTGACGTATCGGCTTAAAATAATAGCATAGAAAAAGAATCATTCTCTTAATTTGGTATACATTTTTAAGGGAATAATTTTTAGATTATCTTTGTCATATCACAAAAAACCACCTTCCAAATTTCTTTAGAAAGTGGTTTCAATAAACCTAAACGTCATTTATATAATTTCATTTTTGCAGTCCACGAATCCCCAGATAGTTTCACCTATCTCTGCCGAATCGCAATTACCTATTATGCATATTTAAATAGAACTTATTCTACCTCAATCAGTTCGTATTCTCTTGTTCCATATCCCAAAGCTGCTGCCGCTTCAATGGTATGAATACCATTACGGCTTTCAATTCTCTCTATTAAATGAGCTCTGCCTGGATCTGAGCACTTATACACAAGGTCAATACATGCCTGATCAATGGCAATTGGGTCTGTTGAAATCAAAATTCCAATATCTTTAATACAAGGATCTTCCGCCACAGCACAACAGTCACAGTCTACACTCATATTTTTCATAACATTCACATAGATAGCATTTCCCTTAAAATAATCTACTACAGAACCTGCCGCATCTGCCATAGATTCCAAAAAAGAATCGTGATCCGATGTCCAAATATTCTCAGGTTCTCCTGCACCATGAATATATGCTTTTCCATAAGAAGACGCCACACCAATGGACAACTGTTTCAATGCACCGCCGTAACCACCCATAGGATGTCCTTTAAAATGCGATAAAACCAACATAGAGTCGTAGTTTGCAATATTCTTCCCAACATAGTTTTCTCTAATTACCTTGCCCTTTGGATACTCCAGTTTCAAATCTGGTCCTTCTGCATCTAAAAGGTCTACCGTAAAGTATCTATTCCAACCATGTTCTTCTAAAAGTTTCTTATGTTTCTGAGTAGTGTTTCGTGCACCCTCATAAGCAGTATTGCATTCAACAACAGTACCATCTACATAGTCTATCATAGGTTTCCAAAAATCTGGTCCAAGAAAATTCTGGTTTCCTTTCTCTCCTGAATGAAGTTTTACAGCTACTTTGCCTGGTAATGTTTTTCCCATAGTCTGATACAGTTCTAACACTTTCTCCGGTGTAATAGTTCTTGAAAAATATACTTTTGCAGCCATGTATTTTCCTCCTTTATTATCTGTTATCATTCTTATATTATCGTTGAGTAAACACGTAATCACATCGTTCCTGAATCTGACAGGCAGAAAAATAATGTTCCTCTAACGGAATCCAACGCTCACAAAATGTTTTCAAAGCCTTCTCTCCGTTTCTGCGTATAATCCTCTTCAACTGTTCTTCTGGATCAACACTTAAAAAAATGCGTATATCATAAAAATCCCATAAGGAAGGGTGACAGCAATATGCCCCCTCCACAATTGTTACCATATTCGGCTCCACCTGTATATCATATGTAAAATCCATAGTTTTACAGTCAAAAACCCTATAAGAAAAGGTTCTCCCCTGTTTCAACGGTCTTATAACTTCCTCAAGAAATCTTTCATAATCCACATTTCCTCCCGGCTGACTCAAGCGACTTTCTGTACGTTGTTCCGGTCGCAGAAAAAAATGATCCATATGTATTACATTACAATTTATTTCTTCCTTTAGTCTAGATGCCAACGTTGTTTTTCCTGCTGCACATCTTCCATCTATCGCAATCAACAATGGCTTTTTCTTATTCGTTTGTATTTCTTGTAAAATTAAAGAAAAGGCATCTTTCATTTCTTAACTCTCCACATTTAAGCTGATACATCCTGGCGTCCAGATATAACCAGTCCTGTCTTACTGAGTACAATCATAATTGCCGGAACCAGCGTAAGCTGAATCACAATTCCAGGAATGGCATTTAACAATGCACCTGAAATAAACATCTGCCATGTAAACACACTTCCACTTATCCCCAGCAGAATAACTTCCACAATACCCCAGACAACTCTTCCTGCAATCATCGCTGCAATCATTGCACGATAAAGTACCCTAATATTTTTTTCAGATGAACGACCATATAATAATCCCACAATCAAACCATATGTAGCCAATTCAAATGCCATTGCCACCGCATTAGGATAAATCACCGGCATACCAAATACTACGGAACGCAATAGTGGCAACAAAAATCCCACTGTCACGCCATATTCCCAGCCACAAATAAGTCCACAAAGGAAAACTGGTAAATGCATCGGCAAAAGCATATTTCCAATTTGTTGAATTTGTCCTGTAAAAAATGGCAATACCATTCCAAGTGCCATAAACATTGCAGATAATGTAATTTTTTGAGTTGTTGTCTTCATAATCTTTCTCCTTCACAAATTACTGTCTTCTATTATACCTTACCCACTCTCAAAAATCAGATTGATATATATTCTGTAACGGCATCGTCACCCATCTCTTTTATCCTGCTGTTCAATGCATCAATGGCAGTCTGCAGAACATAGTATGAATTGAGAGTCTCGTTAAATGCATCCAATGCCAATCGATCATTTCCGTTGTTCTTGGCTACAAAGGAAGCCGTTGCATATTTGTGCAAATGTATATGAGCATTTTTGACAGCTGTAAATTCCTCTGTTTTTCCTATCTCAGAATTCACATATGACATAATCCATTTTCCCAATTTACAACCATCCGGATTATCCACCTGCGATGATTTCAACTGTTCAAAACCAACAATATTATTATAAATTCTCCAGGTTAAAACATAATGATCTACATCAAAAATAGACAGCAAGTCTCTGTCTGATACATTGGAAAATTTTCTTAACAAATCACTTCTTGTCTTATCATTATATCGTCCAATTTTGAATATGTGAGTTCCCAATGCAAGGCAGTCATCAGACAGAGCCTGATTGCTTTGAGATAATTCACGCATCTGATTTGCAAAATTATGTGTAGAACGTGTCTGCATATCGATTGCATTAAAAATAGAGTCCAATCTCTGTTCCACATCATTTAGCTGATTGTTCATCTGATTCATTTCCATTAAACGTGTTTCTGTCTTCTCATTTTCTTCCATAAGGAGATGTGTTGTATCATTCATAGAAGCTGCAATATTGTCAACAGTGGTTGCAATCTGTTCTATATACTGACCGACTTCTTCTGATGATTTCTGAATCTCCATAGACAAAACTCTCATATTCTCTGCCAGTACGCCAAAGCCCTTGCCCACTACTCCAGAGTGTTCTGCTTCTATGGATGCATTTATTGCAAGAATATTACTTTCCTTTGAAATATGCTGTACATCATCAACAATCTTATGTATTGTCGCGATATTTTGGCGAAATTCCTGCAATTCCCGGTCTATCTCTGCTAACTTAACAGTCGACTGCTGCACTTCATGAATATTATCCGACATAGATTCTACAACCTGTTCTGAATAGGTCAACAAACTTTTAGTATTATCACGAATATTGCCCATATTGTCAGAAATGTCACCAATGGCAGAATCCATATTTTGGTGACTTTCCCGCATATCTGACAACAAATCGCTCTGTATTCCGACCTGGTCAAAAGTCTGCTTGATTAATGTATTATCCCCAAGGGCACCCATTGCCGAATTGAGCCTCATTACTGTGGGGTTATTCAACTGTTTGCTATACTCAAGCAATTGGTTAACTTTTTCAGCACACTCACGGTTATGAAACTCATTAACATCAATCTTATCGGCATCACCTGATAGTATCAGATCAATTGCTTTTACTAATTTTTTGCGTTCAGTAAAAAAAGGAAATTTCATAAATATTCAGCCAAACTCCTTTCGAAGATAGTTTGCCCTTATTATACCATCTTATTTTTAGAAATAGCAACTGATATGTAATGCCTTAGTCAAGTATGAATAGTCAAATTATACTCTTGCAATTTCTCCTTTTGCTTCAAGCTCTGCAAATATATTCAGCACTCTGGTAATACTTCTTCTTTTTGCTCTATTCTCTGCCTGATGATAATATTTCTTCTGCTTCTTGGTTCTATGTGGCAGATTTCTGTAATTAATCTGTTCAATCTTCTTAGCCGCATCATGTTTTACAATATACCCCAAAAACTTATATGGAGACTTATTTCTTAGTGCATCGGTTTGCACATGATAATGCGCAGTTTTTGCTTCTTCCATCGTTAACATCTTATCATTGAATGGGAAATGGAATAATTTATACCAATCAAAAAGAGGATCATAATTAATTTTCCAAGCTGCAATATCAGTAAGAATATAGAGCTTCGTATCATCATATTCAATCTGAATACCTTTGTCTTCAGCATCCTTTTTTATCTGAAGAGCCTGCTTTCTGTAATAAATAGGATATGCAGCGACTCGTTCTTCGTTAGCAATGAATCTCATAACCGTGCCAATACTTTTGCTATTTTCCATTTCATCGTATTTAATAAGTTCTAATTCCTGATACTCTTCGTTCCACTCTTCGCGATAAAGTTCTATATTCTGGCTTGATGACTCAAGCTCAATTCTCCAGTTGTACCAATCGGTATGAACCAATACATATTCACCATCAAATTCTGTCGAAATTGGTAAATCCTCAAATATGTTTTCAAGCTTTTCTTTGTAATTCTGATAGATAGCCTTAAGACTGCAACAACACTTGCAAGGCTTAAGTCCGCTGATTCTTTCATCATCAAAGTCAAATGCGATAAGTGATTTTTCTTCTATACGATTAATAAATCTACATTCCGGTCTGTGATATATTTTCGAATTTTTACTCATCTGTGCTACCATATTTTGTTCCTCCATTTCTGTTTATGTACAATTTTTTCTATTTATCTAATACTATTTCATAATATGTACATTAAAAATAACAGCTCAATTTGAGCTGTCATAAATTTTGCCTATTCTTAAACATTTCTTTCCAATCTTCTATATGTTGATACATTCCACCTTTACGATTCAAATTCACTCCATAATACCCTGTATGGAAAAGTGGAAATACCTTACAGGAATATTGATTATTTCTATGTTCAAACCCTTTGCTATTTGTTACAAAGTCATTGTAACTACTATATTTTTCATTCTTGCCAAACAGCATTTTAAAGGTTGCCTTTGACACATTCTCTCCCAAACACAGAATATTTTGGGGCTTTAATATGTCTATCAGCTTTCTTATATATTTTGCATCGGCATCCATCAAATCATCTGTCATACCTCCCGAAATGCTACCCGAGGTTCGATACCCAAGATTGAAATTAGCAAAGAACAAATCCGGATACCGAATTGCATCAATGTCTTTATATCCAATTTCTGCAAATAGGGATATTAGGTTTTTGTCAGTTTGAGCTTCTCGTGAATTGAGATTTCTTTTGTGTAAATACATAACGTCAATTCCAGCATTCATCAATTTAATATTTTCTATTGCCCCACCATCCATATTTCCATTAGGGCATCCCCAGTCTTGCCCAAGAACAAGAAAACTTATTTCTGATTGTCGTTCTGCATATTTCCATCCTTGCCAATATGTCCACAAATTTATCTCCTGACAAAGTTTATCGTCAGTATCACACCATCCAAGATGAATATCTGCATTTTTTCTAGGATTCATTCTGTAATCTTGTTTTACTACATCTATTAGTTCCTCATACATTCTAACTTCATCTAAATTCATGCTTCACTTCCTATCTTTTGTGTACAATACAATATATGATTATATCATCGTATATCTGAAAGCCTCTGTCAAACGAAACCATATTTAACTTACACTATTTAAAAGAATATAAAATCTAAATAAATATGCTTAATTTTTTAAAAATCAACTGCTTATTCAAAAGGAGCTAACGAAGACAATTGCATTAAAATACCACTAGACAAAAAATTGATGATATTTTTCGCCATCTCTGCAAATGTATCGAAATTGCTATAAAATATATTGCAAATACTATATCCCACCCATTTCAGCGTAGTAGTTTTTCAAATCTTCCTGCATTTGGGTTTTGACTCTTTCCCAATCCTTCTCTGTCATCTGACTGAATAATGCGTGATTCATTGATATAATACTTAGATCCTTTGAATAATATAAGAATCTCTTACGTTCAAACTTCTCAAAAGGATTTGTCAACATACTTCTGCATATTGCCTTCTTATCATTAAGCATTTTTTCATCATAAGGGCATGTACTGCGATCTATTTGCAATCCTCGCTTTAACCTATCTTGATAAAACTGAATATACACTTCAAGAACTCTGTCGATTTCAGCATCACCAATCGTATTGATGCAATTAATAAAAGCGAGCATAAACGGCATTTTGTATGACAATGAATAATCTCGCTCTTCTAAGAATTCAAAGAAGTCTTCTTTGATTGTATTATCATTATGCTCTTTGATTCCAAGCTCTTCCCTATATTTCTCTACATCCTCTGGACTAAATAAGTATATGTATTTGCTTCCAAATTTGTATTCTACACTTGGATTTATCTTTCCCTTTTTTATCCAACTTGTTATTGTACCTGTACTGACAAAATATTCTCTGGCTATTTGTTCCTGACTAAGATAATCCCCATATTTTTCTTCAAAAGAATTTATATCCACTTCTCTGATGCGTTCAATCCTTTCTGTCATACCATCAATAACCACTATTTCTCCAGGTGTATAATCTGTTTTCGTAATATCACCAAATGGAACATAATATGGATTAGCAAATATAGAATGCATATTACATGCCTTTACCATAGCTCCATACTCATCAACAACATCGATTACAATGACATTCTTTTTAACATCTGTCTTTCTTAGTCCTCTTCCTATCTGTTGTAAGTAAAGAACTTTGGATAATGTTGGACGAGCCATAACCAAAATTCCAAGCTCTGGATAATCCCATCCTTCTGAAATCATATTACATGCACATAAAAACCTTATCTTTTTTTCTTTAAATTCACTCATTACCTTAGTAGGATTTTGAGTCTGTCCGGTATAACTAGCTGCCGATATATCCACAGAATTTAATAACTTTGCCATCTCATTTGCATGATTCACATTAACACAGAAGATAATTCCTTGGCGTTTTCCAGCATCACCTTCTGTAAAATATTCTCGAAGAACCTCAACGATTAATTCATTTCGTGATGTAACTCGTATTCTCTTTTCTAAATCTGCATTTACATAATCTTTTCCATTAAATCTAACCTGTGAAAGATCAATATTAGTCTCTATTCTATATACATTAGCCTTTGCAACTATCCCCTTCTCCATTGCATCTTTTAACGATAATGAAGTAGAGTAGCTTCCAAAAACTGTTTCTAGTTTCTTTCTGTCTGGCCTTTGATCAGTTGCTGTAAGTCCAATGGTAAAATCAGTGTCAAAATACTGTATAACTCTCTTTAATACAGGAGCAACCGCATGATGAGCTTCATCAACCACAAGATAATTATAGTATTTGGGTGATACATCGGTATAATGACGTGCCATATACGCATATGTTTTAATGTCAATCTGATTTAAAAGTTCCGGTAAAGTATTTCTAATTCTCTCTTCCCAATCAACAAGTGTGTTTATTCCTGGCACAAGTATTAAAGCTTTAAAGCCTCGTTTTCCTTTTGAAAACTCCCTAATATCTTCCTCAACTATTTTTGACTTTCCGGCTGCTGTAGGAAGTACTACTAAAAAGGCTTTTATTCCATTATTTCTTCGTTCTCTGATTTCTTCAAGACTTATCGTCTGGTGTTCATATAGCTCCACTTTTCTATCAATTTTTAGCCCATCATCTAAAAAGTCAGCTGTATCTTTCCCAAAATATTGTTTAATATCATCCTCAATTCGACTATCAAAAGCACAGTCCTCCGTAGAAAATCTAAATAATTTTATTCCCCACAAAGCACATGTATTCTGTTTGTTCAACTGATTCCTATATTTTATTTCTCCGATAATTTGTGGATGATGATATGTTACACCATTTTCTTCAACTGCATATTTTCCATTCGTAGTACAAACTAAATAATCCAGGAAAAAGTTATTTCCCTTCTCATCACAAATCCCATATTCCCTAGATAAATACTTAAGTGCGTTCATCCCATATACATTTGAAAAATTTCTTTCAAAATGAAGTTCTAAAGGCGATACATCCGCTTGTTCACTACGATCTCCAACAGAAACAATATAGTCATCCGGCAGTGATATTTCATCATTTAACAAATACCTATCAACCTCTGACTGTACATATCCTAGGAATCTAAATACTCTTTTGAATTGGTGCATATAATGATTCTGCTTATCAGTTATTAGCATATATGAAAAAACAGGCGATTCAGCATCACAATCACAAATATTCTCATCAATTATCACCATATCTACACTATTGTCATAGAATCTGGTAACACCACCATTTGGATATTCTACCTGCTCTCTAAGAGAAAAATCCGTGTGTTGAATTAAGAAACCGTCTTTCGTAATATCAAATTCAACCACTTTTCTTCCCCCCTCCCTGGTCTTACATCTTCGGTAATCCAATATTCCTCAATAGAAATATCGTCTATATTTTTTGAAAATTCCTTAAACAATTCAATTGTAAAATCAGTGAAATATCTTCCGTTTCGCTTTCCTTCAAATTCACTGTACTTAAATGAAGTATATATAACTCCATTTTTTTTAAGTGCAATAACCATCTTCTCAAAAACAGACAAAAGTTCTTGTTTTGATAAATGTAGTATTGATGAACATGCCCATATTCCATCATATTTTTCTATTTCAGCTAATTCTTGAAAAAGCATCTGCTTCACTTCTATACCAGTATATTGGCTCGACATCTTGCAAAGCTCTTTAGAACCGTCAATAGCCTCCACGCAAAATCCTTGATTCAAGAAAAATTTTGTATCTCTACCTGACCCACATCCAAAATCTAAAATACAAGCACCATCAGATAGCTTATCTAAAAATCTTTTTTGTGTAGCAGAAAAATCTACTGAAACTGTTCCCTCCACAAATTTATCTGCATTTGTATTATAAAAATCTAATGTATAATTCATATTGTTCTCCTAGTATATATTATTGAAGCTGTTTGTTCTCTGTAACACTGCTTTTACTTCTTCCTCAAAATACTCTATATGTAAGAAATTAAAACTTGCACTTTTCTATAGTATATTCTCTTTTAAAGACATAGACAATATTTTACTTTTTCATTTTTTTAAAAGTATTACTTTAAATCAAATCGTTTTTTCTATATAACACAAGAGAGCCGGATTTTTCCGACTCTCACAAGTATGTGTTCGCAAATACATCCCCTCAATTGTTATATGTAATGTACTACAACGTACTAAATATTCAAGGTTTAAAGGTATTTTTTGTATTTTTTACTTTTATGTTCATTTTCTCCACTTCTTACCAAATAAAGAAAAGGACATTTACAAGTCAAAATCACCCCTTATGTTTTATACTATAATCCCTTAAAAATACTGGTATTTCGACTTGTTTTTCATATTTCACCTTAGGTTCCTCACACTTGATAAAACTACTTTTTTCAGTATTGCTAATTGCCCCATATTTATTATCCTTTTTAAGATTAAATTCCACCTTCCTTTCATTATGCATATTAGTACTCTTTTGCTCCTCTGGCATACCTGTAGCAATAAGTGTAACTGTAATTGTATCTTCTGGATTTTCAACATCATCAACCGTTCCCCAGATTACATTAACATTTTCACCTGCAATTTCTCTAACGTAGCTAGCCGCTTCATTAAGTGCAGCCAAAGTAACATCTCCACTGGTATTAAGCAGAATCATTTCAGCTCCTTCAATGCTAGTCTCAAGAAGAGGGGATTTTATTGCCTGCTTTACAGCTTCCAAAATTGAGCTTTCTGAATCGGCTTTTCCAATGCCCAGATGGCCTATCCCTTTTTTGGTCAATGCTGTTTTTAAGTCATTAAAATCTATATTTATTGTTCCCAGGTTATATACGATATTCGTAATTCCTTCAATGGTATATCTAAGAACCGAATCCGCAAGAATAAATGCATCTTTAAGCTTTAGCTGGCGGTCAGCCATTTCCAACAGTTTATCATTAGGAATAACAAGCAGGGTATCAACATTTTCTTTCAATTTGGATATTCCGCCCTCTGCCACAATCCTTCTTGGTCTGTTTTCAAATGAAAATGGTGTTGTTACCACACCCATAGTTAAAATTCCTGCATCCTGACAACATTTAGCAATAAACGGTGCTGCACCTGTTCCTGTTCCACCGCCCATACCGCATGTAATAATAATCATATTGTATTCAGCCACCATGGCTCTTATGTCTTCTTCATTTTCCATCGCGGCTGCCTCTCCTAAAGTAGGATCAGCACCAGCACCATATCCCTTTAGCAGTTTTTCGCCGATTTGCATTTTCAAATCTGCACTATTCTTTCGAAGCACCGCTATATCAGTATTGACTGCTGCAAAAGTTACCCCTTTTAATTTTGCTTCTATCATTCTTTCGACAGCATTATTTCCACCGCCTCCAATTCCTAACACCAAAATTTTAGGTCCATCAGTTTCGTCACAAGATACTATTTCAATCATAAATGTCCTCCTTATACACGTTTGCGTTTTTGCAATTCCTTATATTGCATTAATGCAACTTTTTTCTTCATAATATCTTTTTTGCAACTTTTTGTCAATAAAAAGTTGCATTTATGTTATTTTTGTATTATTATTGTTTTATCAGATTTATGTAATCATAATCTTTTACTATTCAAAATAAGGACGGTGTCCCATGACAATTGGTGAAAATATAAAAGAAATTAGAAAAGCAAAAAAAATCTCTGTTGATTATATTGCTAAAGAGCTTGGGGTTTCCAAAACGACTATTTATAGATATGAGGATTCCTCAATTGAGAAAATACCCTTGCAAATATTTGATAAATTATGTGATGTTTTAGGTGTTACAGCGGCTCAGCTTATGGGAAATGATGTTGTTCCTACAGAGCAGCCTCCATTGCCAAACTCATTTGTCAATGCTCAGGATGCTATGGAATTTCTAATCAAAACACCTACTCTTGCAGCTTATGGTGGCTATGACCCAAAAAGTATGAGCGACGAAACTATCGTTGCATTTGCTAATGAAATTCTAGGACAGCTCAAATTGGTTAGTTACAAATATAAAAACCTTGATAAATAATTAAGGAGTAAATAATGAATACATCAGATATAATAAAATACGCCAGAAGCTTTAAGACTGTCTGGCATACAACTGATCCATATGAAATTGCAGAAAAATATGGTATTAGGGTGTTCCATTGCCATCATGCAATAAAGGACTTTACTGCCCATACTATAAAAGCAGAAGGTTATCCAACAGTCATAGCAATAAATGATTCATATACAGATTTTTCAAAGAAACTACTTTGCGCTCATGAGCTTGGACATTCGTTACTTCATAACAATGGTGTAAATCACTTTTCACTAACAAGTAAAAACGCAAATACAAACGTAGAGTTAGAGGCTAATCTCTTTGCAATCGCTCTACTATCAGATGAAGAATTTGACAATAAGTTAAATATGCCTTTGGATAAACTTAATAACTACTTGCTAAAAACTATTATGGACTTTAATCTTAAGAAAAAAGATGATGGTGTATCTCTTGATTCCTAGTTTTTTATCATTCCCATTATAGCTAATAGCTTCTACGTGAAAAGAGATAAATTATCTATATATTTCAACAATGTTATTTTTATGTCATCCGGAGAATCCTTCATATCGTCTTCCATCCATTTCATAACAACATTCCAAATGGCACCTATATTAAATGCAATAATGTAATCAACCTGTTCAGCAGTAAATGCCTGAAACATTGGATGATTAGGGTCTACTATTTGATGGTGTATCATAGGAATAAAAACGTTCCATTTATGCTGAAACAGGTGCATAAGATTATTATCCCTAAGTTTAAAAAACAACTTCTGATTTTCAATACAAAATCCCAAAATAACATCTAAAATATTGGAAAGCTGGCAATCCGTCAATTTGAAAAGATTATCTGTATATTGTTGCATAACACTGTCAATGTATGCACTTAAAACATCATCTTTTGAAAGAAAATTGCGATAGAACGTTTTACGTGCAATCCCGGATTCAAGGATAATCTGTTTGACTGTTATTTCGTCGTAAGGGTATGTATTCATCAACTCCAAAAGTGCATTTATTATTTCCTTTTTTGAACGAACAGCACTAGGGTTTTTTGACGGATTCATTTTACCATCCTTCCTGACACTTTTTTACAAATTAGTGTCACTTGTTTTTGAACTATTGCTTATTAGATATTTCTATCGTATCATAACCTGGAAAGTGATACAAGAGTCTACTTTTTACAATGAAGATGTTGTGCAAGGAATCAGTGCAATTCCCTATTTTGTTTATCACATGTGGCTTGTTTATAGTTTGATAGATATTGCTGCAATCGCAGGAAATCAAAAGGCTCATTGTATTATACTTGTATTTATAAAGAAATTCGTATCAATGGAGGTATAATTATGAAAATAGCTGTAAGATATCAATCAAGAGGCGGTAATACCAAAGCAGTCGCAGAAGTCATAGCCAATCGCCTGGGAGTAAACGCCGAACCGGTATCGAGTGAAATTACTACTTATGTAGATGTTTTATTCGTAGGTGGCGGTGTGTATATGGGAAAACCCGATGAAAGTCTATACAACTTTTTAGAAGAGCTTAACCCCGATAATGTAGGACAAATCGTATGCTTTTCTACAACAGGTTCTATGGCTTCTACCATAAAGCAAATAAAAAGAATGGCAATCCAAAAGGGAATCAGTGTTAGCGAACATGAATTGTTATTGATAATGTTATTACAGGGACATTCAGCATTAGGATTAACT
>CAYOMP010000063.1:0-13932 GCA_964405075.1 uncultured Lachnospiraceae bacterium | reverse complement strand
CCTTATATGTGATTTCTGTTCGTCAGACCAGAGGTTTGCCATCCGACTTCCTTCAAATTCCACCTCACGATGGACACCCTTGTAATTGGCTGTAAGCTTTCCACTATCAGGGTGCTTTACTGACTTACACCGATTAGATTACGCCCATGCTGGGCGAACTACAACAAACAGGTCCAGTAGACCTGTTTTAATTTGATTAGAAAAGAGCTTTCCTCTCAAATAAAATCCCCTCCTTACTGGTTTTAGTCAGTAAAGAGGGGACATATCATCCTCAGTCACCTGTAAATATTTATATATATTTCGTCAGAATTATCAAGTTCTTTTCTTAGATAAAATAATTTAATTAAATTCCTCAGGTTGTGTATATCGATACGGACTCATTGCATAACCATTCTGATACTTTACAGTCAAATATTTTGTTTCACCATTGCCACTCAATTTAACATAACAAATATCATTTTCAAATTTGTCTGTAATCTCCAACTTCTGATTTAAATAGTACACCCATACCGTACCATCTTCCTCATAAGTAACCTCTGGCCAATTAATTTGCTCTAAAAGTTCTTCTTCAGTTAGTGGTCGTTCTGTTCCATCATCATTAATGGCTACTCCACCACCGCCTTGATGAATCTCATTCCCCTCAGCATCCGTATAATCAAGGGTGTATGTTCCGTCTTCAACTGTAAAAACTGCATCTGTCTGATCACCATGTATCCAAACCTGAATGATTCTTTGAATGCCTCCTAAATCCATTGCATAAGCAACCGTACCTGAACTCATGATTAATGCGATTGCTATTACAGCTGCAGCAACTTTAGGCATTTTATGTTTCCTTCTGATTGAAGTAGTTTTGTTTTCCTCTGTCATATTCAATACCTCCGTTATTATCTCCGAAGAAGCATGCAATTTTTCAAATGTTTTTTTAAATTTATCCTGTTCTGTCATAACTTACTCCTCCTTCAAATAATCTTTCAGTTTTGCCTTTGCGCGCGAAAGTCTTGTACTAACTGTTTTCCCCGGGATATTTAAAATTGAAGCAATCTCTGCTGTAGAGTATCCTTCATAATAAAACAACATCAATGGAACACGGTATTTCTTATCCAAGCCCATAACTGCCTGAAATAAATCCAAATAACTTTCATCTTCAAATCCTAGTGTTTCTGCATAATCATTTACATCTTCCATTTTCCTCCACGGCGATCTGAAAAGCATTTTGCATTGATTGACGGTAACTCTAATTAACCAATTCTTTAAATGAGAGTCTGATTCAAACTCCTTTGTTGTTTTGTATAGTTGTATTAAAACGTCCTGCGTCACATCGTTTGCATCATCAGGATTCTTCGTCCAGCTATATGCCACACGATAAATTGTATCCATGTACCTTTCTGCAAAGGCTGCAAATTCTTCTTTTGACATATATATGCTCCCTCCTTAAGGCCTTACATAAATAATATGCACGAGCATTACGATTTCTTTCAAACAAAATACATTTTTTTTCGAAAAAGTTGATTGCAAAACTAACTTGTAATGTTATCCCCATTTCAGTTTTCAAAAAACAGGTTTAGTTTTTCATTTAACAGTCCTGATAGCTTTATCCTACACTCCAAAATGTCCAATATACAACACAGTACAAATATTCTATTCTGAATTTTTTCCATAAAAATATGACCAACTCAAAGTTTTATCCCCTAAGTTGATCCCATAATATATTTTAGCGGTACGACTCTCTTTATTTTTCTTCTTCCAATACCATTCTTAATTGTTATACGAGTTTACCACCCAATCGTGTAAGAATTGCTTCACGATACATAGCATGATGTGGCATATCTGCATTAGGAGCAGCACAATCTGGTAATGTCATTCTAAAATATGTACCATTCTTCATAGTCAATGTACATATTTTACTGCCTCTCCTGCCTTTTTTAACCTTACAGCCTTGCACATCTTCCAGTGGAAAACTGATTCCTATGTCTTCCCAATTCAACTCGGTATCAAGCTCCTGCACATCCATATTCTGCATATCAGGCACATCTGAATATTCATAATAATGTTTGTTCTTTTCACATTCTACAACAAACAGATCAGACTGCGTAATTCCAAGATAAACGGAATATTCAGCATACTTTCCTTTTACAAGTGAAAGTACTCCTGCATTTTCATCTGGAATCAGTTTGTCCTCTATACAACGGCATTTGCTGAACACAGCATTTATTCTACTTTCCTGCACAGTCGCATAGATGCCGGCCACCAGAGTCTCCCCTGCTGGTATGTATTTACTAAATGCCTGTATCATATTGGCCTCATTACAAATCTTATCATGCAACAATAACTTTGGCAGAAGATGTCCAAAATCTATTACCATCAAAAATATACTTGCAAGTACCAGTATTTTAGTTACTGTTACTATGGTATCACTTACATCTGCCCCACCGCGTTTTTCCATTATAAAATATGCAGCAATGCCTAAAAACACTAGCGCAATAAATATAAAAACTACAAAAATAGTAATAACACGTTTTCTTTCTCTCTTTTGTGCCTGATCCATAATTTTCCTCCTTCTAATCTTCCCCGATAATTCCAAATTCCAAACTTTCTTATATTTTACTTGCTTGAAAGCATATTCAATACACTATTTCGAATCTGTTCACTAAAGAAGAAAAAGCTTCCAACTTCCTTTTCATCTCTTCCAATAAATTTAATTGCATATACATTATACGTATAATATGTCTTCGTCTGGGCACCATATCTCGTAGACTGTCTCTCTTCTTCAAAAGGCTCCACATGGTCGACATCTGAACGACGAATAATATTCACAAGTGGATTATCTCCTTTTATATAAGCGAAATGCTTAGTTACCGTTACACATACCGGCAATGGATTGTTTGAAGCCGGTGCCTTGCTCTCAAATGCCAGCTCCTTTTCAGGAGATCCATAAGCATCCATCATTTCTCTGGCTAATTGATATTGTTCTGCTTCTCCTAAATTCAGTTCCTTTACCGCACGCATAATTGCCTTCTGCATACGTTTGTCAGACACACCTGCTCTCACAACCAATATCGGAATCATCATAATGGCAAAACCCATAATAGCAGCTCCTATCGCTGTAATAATAGTGTCTGCTACAGATGCTCCTCCCAGTAATTGCATGGCTGCAAAGAATATTACGAGAACTCCTATTACAAGTGGCGCTGTAATATGTGTCAACTGATGCATTGTCCTTTTACGGTACTCTGCTATCCATTTCTTCTCCGTCTCGACCCAGTTTTCAAAATTTGCTTCCATTACTTTTTTCCCCTTCTTATTGTAAATATGTTACTTAATCTTTGTCAGTGTTTAACCAAATCCTGATTTGCCTCTTTTTCTCTAATCTGCCTCAGTTTTCTATTCATGTCATCAGCTTCCCTTCTTTCCAGAAAATAGCTGATTCCATAGCTGACCACATCAAATAACAGAATGGAGAAGCCTATCACTACATAACCTGTTTTGCCCGGTGTATCACCAACCAGCTTATAGGCTACCCAGAGAAGGACAAATTCCAATACTACCCATTCAACAACACGTTGCACAATCATCTGCTTTATTGTTAAATCCTCTTTAACATAAGTAATGATACAGGGCAGCATACATATAAATCCGATTATTGCCGGCAAAAAGAAATAACTGTAGGTGATTGCCACATCACTTGCAAAAATACTTCCCACAATTCCTAGAGAAAGCGCAACCTGTACCTGCACTACAATGTAATCTAAAATCATTTTCTTTAAAGTATCTTTACTCAATGTAAGCACCTCACTTTCCACATCTGAGAATATATTCTATAATTAAGCAAAAATCTACAAAACTTTGATAAGATGTCATATAGAAGGGATAAGATGCATCTTTAAGCTCTGTGAATTGCTTTTGCCACCTCTTTGGCATACTGTCTTGATATCAGTACTTCTTCCCCATTAATCATAGTTGCGATAAAACGCCCATTCAGAGCCGGGCGGACATTTTCAATCATTTTCAGATTCACTAAAAATGATTTGGAGACCCGCAGAATCATATTCCTTTTAGCGATTTCCTCTGCCTGATAAAGACGCATCTTTATCTCGTATACCCGGAGCATAGTATATGCAAAAACCAATTCTCCTACCGCTTCAAAATAAAGAATCTCATCCAGTTTGATCCGATAAATCTCTTTATTCTCTCCATAGCCCGTAATCCGGCGCTCTTTTCCATCTATGTAATTACAGATCTCCTCTAAATCCTTCGTCCATTCAATATACTCCAAAGTAATCACATCTTCTTCCAGATGTGGAACCTGACGTTTTATCAATTTCATACGATTTTCTCTCCTCCCACATATGTGGCTCTCTATCGAAAATTCCATTTATATCACAAACTATAATTTTTCCTTCAATTCAAATACTCTCTTTTCTATCTCTTTTATAACAATCTTAAACTCTTCATCCGATTTTCCTGTTGGATCTTCAAGCCCCCAATTATCATCAAATGATTTTCCAATAAATGGACAACCAACATTACATCCCATGGAAATTGCTATATCAACCTCTGGAATTTCTGAAATAAGTTTACTATGCTGTCCGTTCTCTTCCATATCAATACCATAAATTTCTTTCATAAGCCTAACAGCATCCTGATTTATCTGAGGTTTCGTTTCTGTTCCGGCTGAATAACTCTCAAATACATCACCTGCCAGATGCTTACCAAGTGCTTCCGCAATCTGACTTCTACAGGAATTATGTACACAAATAAATGCCACTTTTTTCTTCTCCATTTTTTAATCGCCACCTTCTCAACTTTACTTTATAATCTAACTTCAAACAAAGTAGTATTTTGCCAATTTCCAAAACGGTCTTTTGCTATTTTCTCTCTATATCCAATTTCTCTAAATCCACATTTCTTATGTAATGCTACACTTGCTGTGTTTATGGATATGACTGCTGAATAGATGCTCCAATATCCATGCTTCTTTGCCTCACATAATAGCTTTTCTACAAGTTCTTTTCCTATTCCTCTTCCTTGATAATCATTATCAATATATACGCTCATCTCAACGCAGCCTTTGTACACGCAACGACCTGATGTAGGACTAATTGCCACCCAGCCAACTACTTTCTCCCCTTCAACGTACACAAATCTACAACTATCGATATGTCCTCTATTCCATTCTTCATAAGAGGGACATTCCGTATTGAACGTAGCAATTCCTTTCTCTATCCCCTGTAAATATATTTCTGATACTCGTTCCCAATCATTTGCATTCATCTCTCTAATCATTATTTTTCCCCTCCATTATAAAAAATTGTGATTTGTTCGTATTACATCAGCATCCGTCCCACTAATATTTTCCAAGTAACACTCTAATTGTCTTGTAAATTCACGAAATTGCTTAACTAAATCTATATCCCTCTTGAATATTTTTCCCTATTTTGCAACTATTTGTTGCATTTGTCAACTATTAACCTAATCAACTGTTTTTGTACGGCCTATCTGCCTACTCTGTCCTTCTTGTAATAGTAGCTCTATCTGTTTTTTTATGTTGCCTTAGATAATCATATACTGAATTGCATTAAAGAAATATCCAACAATTATAATTCCAACCGTACAGATTGCTATAAACACACCTAATAACTTTGGTTTAATAGCCTTTTTTAGCATAATCATGGATGGCAGGCTAAGTGTTGTAACACCCATCATAAACGAAAGAACAACTCCAAGCCTTGCTCCTTTTGCAAGTAATGCTTCCGCAATTGGAATACATCCAAAAATATCTGCATACATAGGCACGCCTGCAATCGTTGCAATAATTACACCGAATGGACTTTCATTACCTAAAAATCTTACAATCAGGTTTTCTGGAATCCAGTTATGAATAAAAGCTCCAATACCTACACCAACAAGAATATATGGAAATACCTTTTTAAAAGTCTCTGCCACCTGATTTGCAGAATACTTCAAGCGGTCTTTTACTGTAAGTTCTTCCTGTGGCAAATCAATACGCTTTGCATTTCTGATAAATTCCTCCACTTGATTTTCAAGATGCATTTTTTCAATTAAGCTTCCACCCACTACTGCTATTCCAAGACCTAGAATCACATATATAACAGCCACCTTGGCACCAAAAATACTCATTAATAGTACTAGCGAACCTAAATCCACCATTGGTGAAGATATTAAAAATGAAAATGTTACTCCCAGTGGAAGTCCGGCACCTGTAAATCCAATAAAAAGAGGAATGGATGAACAGGAGCAAAATGGTGTTACTGTTCCAAGAAGCGCAGCCATAATATTCGCCCAAATTCCATGAAATCTACCAAGTATCTTCTTTGTTCTTTCTGGTGGAAAATAACTTTGAATATAGCTTATGATAAATATCAAGGTGCACAACAAAAATACAATTTTTATCACATCATAGATAAAAAATTGAATTGTACCACCTAATCTTCCTGTGATATCCACCCCTAACATATTCAATAAATTCCCTATTAAAACATTCAGCCATTTCATACCAAGTATCTGATTTTGAATAAATGTCCACATACCTCTGCCTCCTTTACATAGACAACCATCTATATATTTCTTTTATTTTCTGCTGGCACCATTGGCACCAGCATTTTATTCTACTATTTTGTTACTTTAATAATTTTTCAATATCGCTACTTTTAAGCACTTTGCCCATTGATACAACCTTTTCATCTACCATAAGTGCAGGAGTACTCATAATCCCATAACTACCAATCACAGCAAAATCTGTAATATACTCTACCTCTGCATCTATTCCTGTATTTTTAACTGCTTCCTTGGTATTTGCCAAAAGAGTCTCACACTTACTGCAGCCACCGCCTAATACTTTTACATTCATCATAACATTCATCCTTTCCTAATTCATTATGTTAACAACATTTGTTTTACTTTCTCTTCGTTTCACAACAACATCCTGATTCAATATCTCCTGAAATACTGCCACCGCAAGTAATTGCCGCTATATAATCCTTGTACTCTTTAAATTTTTCACAGTTGATAGAGTAATGCTGCCACTTTCCATCCTTATAAGAGCTTACTAAACCACACTCTCCAAGAACCTTCATATGATGTGACAATGTTGGCTGTGTTACTTGTAACTCTTCCAGTAGATTGCAGCCACACTTTTCTCCCTGAGTAAGCATTTCTATAATTCTGAGTCTATTGGAATCTGACATTGCTTTGCAAATATTTGCAACTTCTTCTCTTGTCATTTGTCCCTCCATACATAGATTATTATCTATGTGTAGATTATCGTATATATAGATGTTTGTCAATATATTTTTCAACACTTCAACATAATTTTAAAGTGATTATTATACATAAAATTCTAATTTGTTATTCTGTTATCTCAATCTGATTTCCTTCAATTCCAATAATGCAACTTTCATAATAACCATCACCAGTTGTTCTCGGTCCACTAATAACAGTATATCCATCATTTCTCATTTTCTCTGTTAATTCATCAACAGCCTTTTTACTTCCAAGACTAAATGCAATGTGAATATACCCTGTGCGGTTTATTTTTTTTTCATCATCTTGCATCTGAGGTTTATTCATAATTTCTAATCTTGCACCATCATCAAAACTCAAGAAATAAGAGCAAAAATCTGTTTTCTTATTATGATAACCTTCATTTGATTTCGCATTAAAATATTTCACAAAAAAATCTTTTGTCTTTTCTAAATCATTTACATACATTGCAATATGCTCTATACGCATAAACTTTACCTCCAAAATCCATACACTCCGTGTCTGTCGTGCTTTGCACTTTTGGATTTTTTCACTTCAATAAATTTAATTATTTACTTAATGACCGTTCCAAGAAATCCAAACAGTCTGCATTTAATCTTTTCAACAGTTCTCTTGGTTCGACCTCACTCTTCTTCTGATCAAGCATACCTGCAAGAATCGGTGAAGCAAGTGATAGGTCACATAATCCCATATGACCGACTCCTTCATAATATATATTCTCGTAATTCTCATTTTCACTTTCGAGAAATTTCACATTATTCCGATACTGTTTCCACTCAGATAAATGCGAATAACTGGCATCAGAATAAACATTGAGAATCGGAATCTCATAATCTGAATCATCAATAATATATTCACCATTGTTCACACCTTTGATGTCATACATGCAAGGTGACTCTAAGGCAATGACTCCAACTACATCGTCTCTGATTCTTGCCATTCCCAAGGCAGCCGAACCTCCTGCAGAATGTCCAAATGTAATAAAATGACTAGTATCTGCACTTACAAATCTGCCATTATCCTGCATTGCTCTGCTCACAAAATCATCCATAACTGCACCAAGATCTGTCATTCTCAGTTCCATCCATTTTGAAAAAAGTTCAGCAGCCTCTTCAAGCTTTTCCTGAGGAGCTATCTTACCCATTTCCTTCATATACTCCATACTGACCTTTTGCTTTTTCCCATTAGAATGAAGAGCAGCAAAAGCATGTCCCGGATGACTGACAGCCAGAACAACATAACCATAACTAGCGAATTCTCTGTATAAACTCCGATTGTTGTCTATTGTTCCGCAAGATCCATGGGAAGCTATTACCACTGGTAATTTTGTATCCGGATTATCATAATCGATTGGATACCAGACACGAACTTGTACTTCCCTTAAACTTTCATCATTTAAAAACGGATCCTCTTTATCTTCTGTTACCCAATAATCTTCACAACCAATTTCATATTTACCTGTAACTTCTATTTCATCATATTGTGGAAAAAGAATTTTCTTTCCCACAACAATAAGTATTGCGATGATAATAAGAATTATAATCGTAATTTTAATAGGTTTCTTCATTATTTCCTCCGGTTTTGTCTAACGTATTGATAAAAAACAATGCACAAACCGATTTATTGTTATATGTCTCACGTTATTTTTTCTGCAACATAGCTATACCTGAACAGATAAGACCAATACCAATCATAGTAATAGCTGATTGTGTTTCCAAACTACCTAGGCTAGACAGCACCACAACAGCAACCCCCATTGCCAGGGTTATCGCCTTACAAACAATAGCAATAATCTCGTTAACTGACTTCTTTTCCATATCTTTTTCCTCCCTTTTCTATACAATTCATTTCTTATTATGTAATTAAGTAACTATATTGTAGATAATGAACATTAGGTTGTCAATTCTTACTATAATACGAAACTTGAAATTCTATTTATATCACAAACTTTAATTTACTCTTTATTTTCTTTATCTTTTCTAAATTTCCCATAGTATACTAAAGATAAGCACAAAAAGCACGCACCTAAACACATGCGGGTAATTGCCATATTACTTCCGTCAACAAAGCCAAAAATAGCGCTAATAAAAAAACATATTGAAGAAATTAAATATAGAATACATATTATTTTATGCACCTATTGTACCGCCTCTTCAAATGCATTTTTTCAAACTTCTTTCTTCCAAATTTTTGGCCACACTGTACCATTGCTGTATATCAAAAAGAAAAGTCTGAACTCCTTACTGTCGAATTCTCCATTGCTAATCAGAATTTCCTGTTCCACTCCGCTCAGCTTCATCCAATAGCCTGATTCCTTATATCCATTTCTCATATAAAATGCTTTACGCTTTTCTCTCAGTTCAATATCCGGTGCACTTTCACAACATGGTTCAATAGAAACAATAATCTTTTTATTAGAATATTTTTTCTGAATTTCCTGCAGTATTGCGCTTCCATAGCCCTTTGACCTAAGGGATTCATCCACCGCGAGAAACATTATGAATACCATTTTACGATTGTGTGCCAGATATATAAATCCACAAAGATTATCTCCGTCATAAACTCCCTGAAAATCAGTGTTCCATAACTTTGACATTAACACCATCATCGGAAATGGCATCCTCTCCTTAGCAGGAAATGCATCCAAATACATTTGCCGCACATTCCTATTTAACAATTTAACTTTCTGCATTCTTATCTGCATATAAGCTTCACCTCCCACAAGTCAAAAACCAGGTAAAATGCTTTAAAAAAAGCCTTCTGTAGTCCTGTCATCACTGCACTTGGTATTCTTTCTTCCAATTTGTTCTTCCAAAGCGGCTCTGTCTTTTTCTCAGACTTATGACTCAGACGTCTCTCCTTTTTCTCAATCTTATGTAATTCTTTTTCTATAGCTTTCATTTACACCTATTTCCTAATATTTTTATTTAATATTCCCACAGTACTGTAATTCCTTAATTATAAGAATTTTCTCTTCTTATATGTACACCGCACTACACAGGCGTTCCTACCTCAATCAGATTACCGTCTAAATCGTAAAAACGTACCACTTTTTGTCCCCAGCTATGGGTCATAAGTCGATTGACATATTGAACCGAAGGATAGAGTTTTTCCAGTTTTTCAACAAATGCTTCTATATCTCGTTCTTCAAAATACAGTTCACAAGAATTACTTTTTAAAATAACATCTTCTCCTAAGAATTGCTTCCAAATTTTTTCATCTTGAAGTACAAGTCCCTCCGTCAAAATCATATTGCCATCATTGTCAAGTACTACATTAAGACCAAACAGGTCATGATAGAATTGTTTAGCTTTTTCAATATCTTTAACAACAATCAAAATATTCTTTAATTTCATTGTTAATATCCCTCCAACTTCTAGGTTCTCTATTTCTTTTACCTCCAAAATCCCAAACACTTTGTGTCTGCCGTACTTCGTACTCTTCGATTTTGTCGGTATTGTGCTCATGCGCCTCCATCTCAATATCTACTTAACATTTTTTGTGTAATTGAAAATCCCCTATAAATATCACATACAATTCCCCCCAAAAAACTTTAATTTACTCTTTGTTTTCTTTATCTTTTTTGAGTTTTCGATAGTATACTAAAGATAAGCACAAAAAGCACACACCTAAGCACATGCGGGTAACTGCCATATTACTTCCGTCAACAAAGCCCAAAATAGCACTAATAAAAAAGCATATTGAAGAAATTAAATATAGAATACATATTATTTTATGCACCTATTGTACCTCCTCCTTAAATACATTTCTATTTTCCTCTCTAATTTAATTATGAATATACATTCTGCTCATTTCAGGTTCATCATCTCCTTGAACCATACACAGAAATTCCCATCCGTATCTTTCATAAAAATCCGTATGATCAGTAACCAGATAAACCGGAGTTATTCCCTTTTCTTTCAAATCACTTACAACCATATTTAGCAAATTTCCTGCTATTCCCTTACCTCGATACTCTTTTTCCGTGTATACCGCACAAACATTAGGAGATAAGTCCTTTCTGTCATGGAAATCATTTTCGATTACCCCCATGCCACCTATAATTTTATCCTTGTCAATGCAAAGATACCATCCGTACTCCGTTTCATTATTCAGGTACGCATCCATGCATTCAAGATACGCCGATTTTGGCACTCCCCATTTACTATGAAACCATTCAGCCGCAGAATTTTTTAATTCTGGTTTTTCCCGCAAAGTAATATATGTATACTTACTCATTTATTTATTCCTCCTTATAAACTAATCTTCCAAAAGTTTGCCCAATAAAGCAGCCCTATTATTGATAAACATTTCAGTTACTTGGTAGCTTTCAGTTTCTTCATAAGAGCACAAATGAATTCTGCCATTATCAAAACAGTAAATTTCTGCATTAGGAATACCTAACAATATAGGCGAATGTGTGACAATAAAAAATTGTGCTCCCTCTTTTGCACATCTATAAATTTCCATTAACAAAATAAGTTGTCTTTGAGGTGACAATGCAGCTTCTGGCTCATCAAATAAATACAACCCATTTGCCCGAAGATTATTCTGAGCTAACGCCAAAAAGCTCTCGCCGTGTGATTTTTCGTGATATCTAGCCGAGGGATGTGCAATATCTGCATATTCCTCTTCTTGCGTCGCCACATTATAAAAACTTTCGGCTCTAAGAAAATAGCCCCATTTTTCCTTTCTGTATCCTTTTGCAACTCTTATCGCATTACATAACTCAGAATGTGTATCATGAGTAGAAAAAGAATAATTCTTTGTACCACCTTCAGGATTAAAACCATGCGCCACTGCAATTGCTTCAAGTAATGTGGACTTTCCACTTCCATTTTCTCCAACGAAAAAAGTTATTGGATTTGTAAACTCAAGTTTTTCAACTCCCTGAAATGCTTCTATTTTCCTTAAGTAACTATCATTATCTATCTTATTCCAATCAAATAATATTCCTTGTATAAATTGATTGTTCATTAAGTATGTCTCCCCTCCATGCGCTCCATGAATTCCATGTTTTCTATTTCTTTTTTCTAACTCATAAAACTGGAATCTATCAAGACATCGATTATCTTATCCACATAAATAAAAAACGAAAAATCATAAAAGTTTTTTGCTGTACGCTTCTTCAAAAATATCATTATATAAAAAAATATTTTCTGGATATCCAATAAATTGATAAAAGAATGATTCTGGGAAAAAGTCTTGTGAATTAAGTATATTTCCAAACTTCCCTTCCATTCCTTCTTCCGCTAACATTTCTTTAATGATTTTTATAGTATCTGAGTAAATATGTGTTGGCCGTAACTTTCCAACGCATCTTTCTAATTGAAATTCAATTATTCTCGGCTTTCCTTTACTATTTGTATCATGCATCCACTTATTAAAACTTTTTGATTCAGACATTAATTCATGTATGGCATTTGTCGCAACTACTCCACACCATGCGTCACTTAATGTTTTATATTGTCTACTTTTATGTTGAGCTTCAACAATATACGTAAACAATCTTGTCATTAAAATCAAATTTCTATGCGCATCTACTGGAATAAATGTTCCTAAAACTGAAATAGCTCCATTACGAATAAACATATCTGCTATGTTAACAGCACCCATTCCTCTTGGACTAGAATGACACGCACTTAATATCACTATTGGAGGTACCTTGATATTCTCAGAAGCCATCCAAAATTCTTCACCAACCATTATTCCAGCCATATTTTGTTTGATATTATAATATCCATGAGCTGAAATGTATAATATATCTGCATCCTGATTGTTCTTAATAAATTTAAGTATACTTTCAGCACTATAAGTTTGTTGATAAGTAACTGAGAAACCTTCATATTCTTTTTCCATATCAATCAATGTACTACGCACCAAATCACTCATTAGATATACATATTTATTCTCATCATTATTGATAATGCATTCCGCTATAGCAACTTTACATTTTTTACCTAAATAAACTTGGTTTTTTTTAAGTAATTCCAATTGCAATTGTCTAGTTAATGGGGACAACGGTCTATAAGAAATATTTTTATAACATTGCAATGGAACTTCATCATTTTCTAAAATTGCTAATCCTATTGGAAAATCAGAAAATATAGTAATATCTTTTGCTCTTTTTAGCACTTCTATTTGAAAACTATTAAAACAACTACCAAGTAGCTTTCCTAAATCACTAAATGTCTTCCAAATATATTTGTTATTTGTTCCATCCTTACATCTTTGTTCAAGTTCTCCATATTTTTTATACAGTTCTTCTTTTACACATGATAATTCCATTAAAATTCCACCACGTGCAATTGCTCTATGCACTCCCATTATCCTAATAGCTCGTTTTTCATTTTCAGATAATATACTAGCAGATAAGCCATACTTTTTTTGTGATTTAGGAATACCGGGGAAAGTTATCACAACACTAATATCAAATTTATACATTTGATTAACAATCTCATCGTCATATACTTTATCAGCCTTATCATCCCAACAAGTTATGCCCTTTTTTTTCATTGAAATCAAGGTGTTAAGGTGCGATATGTTTTTCCATTGTATGTCAATACACTTTTTCTCTACCTCACTACAATTGAATATCTCTAACAGTAAATCATTTGTTTTTCCAAATTGTCGGCTAATATAAAGAGCCGG
>CAYOMP010000062.1:0-14032 GCA_964405075.1 uncultured Lachnospiraceae bacterium | reverse complement strand
TAATTATGTCCTGCAAGTGCAGTTTTCTTATAAAATGCATAATTAAATGTTAATTGGAAATAAGTGTTATTTGAGAATGTTTGTTAAATAGAAAGCCTCAAAGTTAAAGTGGAATAAAATTACTCCTTTTAACTTTGAGGCTTTTTTAAAGGGGCTATTATCTTGTCTTTTCCTTATAATGATACTTTTTTAGTTATAAACTATCTGAGCACCAAAAGGCATTAATGCAATTTTGGCCAGTTTAAAATGCTGTTTTTCTCCTCTCCCTTTGCCCTTTCAGTCTTTAAATATATTTGAAAATGATATATTAAAAATATGTAACTGTGAGGTTGGCTCTGAACAGTCACAAAAATATAATATTCCAAATCTAAAAATAATAAAAAATCAACTTAATTATTAATGAATTGTAATATCGGTAATATATACATGAAATACATTACCATAACTTTCCGTTTTTTCTAAATGCCCCATATCTTCTACAAGTCGAATTTGCTTATCTTTTCGAATAATTCTATAAGATACAAAATCATAATTATCTTCTGAAACAGCTATTTGTTTCTTGATTTGAGCTTCAACACGTTCTAGATCATCTGGATGAACGATTCCTCTAAAGGAATTGCCGGTATATTCCTTAAACTCGTCAAAAGATACACAACCAAACATAGATACTAGTTCTTCACTGGCATACAATATCTTCTCTTCATCAGAATTTTCATAAATCAAATAACCACCTTTAATTCCTAAAGAATTATTTTTTTCTTCGTATTCGGTTAGTTTCATAGTGCTAATTGGTACAAAGGCCGTTGTATCACTTAGTATATTGTGAATTGTATGAACTAGATTATCTTTATCAATAGGTTTAGCAATATGAGCATTCATACCAACAACAAAAGAACGTTCCTTATCATCTTCGAAAGCATTTGCTGACAAGGCAATAATAGGAATGCCGGCTAATTTTTTGTCTTTCAAACTACGAATAGTTCGTGTTGCTTCATAACCATTCATTAAAGGCATTTGAATATCCATTAATATAAAATCATAGACCTTATCTTTTAGACTTTTTACTTTTTCAACTGCAATAACACCATTTTCTGCTGTATCTACTTCCAAGCCCAAGTCTTCAAGTATTATAGTAGCTAATTCTCTATTTAATTCATTATCTTCAACCAATAATACCCAATTTCCACTAATGTCTATTTCTTTGATATCTGTTTCAGAAGGGATTGGATTTGCTTCAGTCTGTACCCTTAGATTAAAACGTATAATAAATTCTGTTCCTTTACCTAATTCACTGTTTACACTGATTTCTCCTGCCATTAAATCTACGATTTTTTTTGTAATTGCTAATCCAAGACCTGTTCCCTGAATACCACTTACAGTAGATGTTCTTTCACGTTCAAATTGTTCAAACATATGTTTTTGAAATTCCTTGGTCATACCCATTCCAGTATCTTTAATACGAATTTCATATGTAGCGTGTCTATGTGATACTTCACTAATCTGGGTAAAATGATACTCTACTCTTCCACCAGATTTAGTAAATTTAAAAGCATTACTAATCAGATTAGAGACAATTTGTTCTAATCTTAATAAATCACCATACACATATGGATTTTGAACATTAATATCACTTATAAAGTTAATATCCTTTAATTGCATAGAGTTTTTGTATATATTTAAAATAGCATTATTACTTTCGTATAGATTCATTGGTTCTTCACATAAAACCACTTTACCACTCTCTATACGCGCCATATCCAATACATCATTTATTAGCTTTAATAAATAATCACCTGAGGATTTGATTTTTGAAATACAGTCAGCTACCTTCTTTGTATCGTCTATATATTGTTCTGCAATATCAGCAAAACCTAGAATGGCATTCATTGGAGTACGAATATCATGGGACATATTAAAAAGAAACACACTTTTTGCATTAGCTGTACTTTGTGCCTTTTCAAGAGCATTCTCCAATTGTGTGTTGGCTTCTTGAAGAAGATTATGATGTGCCTGCTCTTTCTCTATTTCATCTATGTTAGAAAAACCCATTATATACTTTTTAGCATTAATATCATTACCAACACGTGCTATAAACAACTGACAATATGCCAAAGCATTTTTTCTAAAACTTCTATATTCTACTGTAAAAGAATGTTCATTAGATAGGCGTTTGATGATGTTTTCAACACTACCCTGTTCTCTCATTTTAGCCTGATCAGCCTTTACAACAAATTTATCTACATATAATTCAAAGAGAGTTTTTGCTGATGAAACAGTTGTCCAGTCATCATTTAAGAGTTCACTAATAAAATTATCGACTTTATATGAAATAAAAGAGTCAGTTTCGATATCAATAAGGCATAGTAAGGCATATTTTTGAGTCAAGCAATTTATAATATCTGCTTGATTTTGCATAAAGTCGCTATTACTTTGAGTGGGTTGTGTGTTTGTTTTATTGTCTATCATAGTGACTCTTCTCCCAACACTTAATATTTTTTGTAAATTTCGAACGTCTGTTGAATATGTGTGCGAATTTAAAATAGTCTAAACTTATACTTTATAAATCCGACACGAAAAATTTTATATTATAGCCTTAAAGTATTACGGATAAAAACGTTTATATATATTTCCATTTTAACACAATGGAAAACGTATAACAATTTAAGGGTATCGGATAATTCTAAAAAAAGTATAAATACTTCATACTTTAGTTAATCTTAAAATCAAGGTTATAAAGTTATCTGCTTTATATTCAGGATTAATTTTTCAAAATTAAACTAACCCATTGATTATTATAACAAATATTAAGATTGGGAGTATAAATCTAAAATAGTATTTAAACCATTTTGGAAAACGTAATCCTTTTCCAGTATTAACTTCATTAACATAATTATCATAATTCCAGCCCCATTTGGTAACACAAAACAATAGAAATATTAATGAACCAAAAGGTAATATTATGTTACTTACCAAAAAGTCTTCCATATCAAGAATATTTAATCCGCTAATTTGAATATGACTAAGCACGTTAAATCCAAAAACACATGGCAAGCTTCCTATCAGGATGATAAATAAATTAAGTATACATGACTTCTTCCTGCTCCAATCAAAATTATCAATACAGCTTGCAATAATATTTTCAAATACAGCAATTACTGTAGAAAAGCTTGCAAAAGTCATAAACATAAAGAACAGCATTCCCCATATACGGCCACCTGACATATTAACAAATACATTTGGTAAAGTTACAAATATTAAAGATGGTCCTGCGTCAGGAGTAACCCCAAAAGAAAAACACGCCGGGAATATAATTAATGCTGACATTAATGCTACAAATGTATCTAAAATACAGATACAAAGTGATTCATTAACTAATGTGTTATCTTTGCTCATATAGCTACCAAATATCTGCATGCTTCCCATACCTAAGCTTAAAGTAAAGAATGCCTGATTCATAGCTGCTGTTATTATATTTCTTAAACCAACTTCTTTTGCTACTTCAAAGTTTGGCAAAAGAATAAAGCTAAATCCGTCTTTTGCAGCTGGCAAAACAAAGCTATGCCCTACTAATAAAACGATAAGAACTAATAGTGCAGACATCATTACTTTGGTAATTTTTTCAAGACCATTTTGTAAGCCAATTCTACATACGATAATGCCAGCAAAAACAGAAACTGCCATCCATATGCACATTTCAACAGGATTATCCAGTAATTTATCAAATACTTGAGAAATTTCAGTATTACTCATACTATTTGAAAATTCACCTCTTAAGAATTTGAAAAAATAGCTGAGCATCCACCCGGATACTGTTGTGTAATATAGCATCAACATATAGTTACCTAACATACAAAGATATCCGTGAATATGCCATTTCTGATTAGGCTTTTCTAATGCTTTATAGGCTTTTAAAGCACTTTGTTTAGTGGAACGTCCCATTGCTAATTCCATTGTTAGAATCGGAACTCCCATACATAATAAAAATATTAAATAAAACAGTACGAAAATACCTCCACCATTCTGTCCTGCAACATAAGGAAATCGCCAGACATTCCCAATGCCAATAGCACATCCCGCACTAACAAGTAAAAAACCTATGCGGGATTGAAACTTTTCTCTCTTCATAAAATAAAACCCTCTCCTTTTACTCTTTAAAGTGTTACTATAACATATGGAGAGGGTTTTGTCTAATGGTTATATTAGGTTATTTTTCTTTTTCTTAGGTGTAAAATATTCTAATCCGCTACCAGTGGTTCGTTCATTCTTCAAATATTCAACTATATAATCAACAGTTTCTTTATATGTGGCAGGTTTAGAGTCTACATTTTTAAATTCATTAAAAGGATTTTCGAATACTAATTCTTCTAAATTTTCGTTTGGTTCGTCATCGCTCTCCGCTTTATTATATGCATCGTTTTCAAAATCCTTCACATATTGCGATGAGTTTTCATCAATTTCACCATCTGAATCAACTACTTCTGATGTGTTTTTACTATTATCATCTGAAGCCTCAAGTTTTTCTTCAGTATCACCATTTAATTTTGCTTCTTCCATTTCACGCTTTTCTTCATCAGTTGGTAAATCCTTGTATTTGAGTGTTTTAGTAAATTCTTCGTGAGCATCATTAAAATTGTTTACTTTTGATAATATCTTTTCTATTATGGCAAGCTTTTGACCTTTTGGAATATTAGCGTTATTGGCTACATCTTTAACAGCCGCCATAAAATTACCCATTACGGTTAGTTTTAAACGTTCTACCTCTTCCTTTGTACGACATTTTCTTAAGTCACGTTCAAAAGCGGCTTTTTCTCGTTTTGTCTGTTCATAATCCTTTAATGCCTGGGGATTTTTTTCCTTTAAGTATTTGATTTCTTCATATGTTAATTTGCCACCTGTTTTAATTTTGGTAGTTATTTCAGACATATGATTTGATTCTTTTATATTCTCTAAATCTTTCTTATATTGTTCCAGCATTGTTTGCTGTTCTTCGGTCAGTCCGAATTGCTTACTATTAATTTTTTCCTTCTTTTGTTTCCATTTATTTTCTAATTCAGTCATTTTAACAGAATCATAAATTGTACCATATATATTTATCATACTAATCCTCCTGATTAAGTTACACGTAAATCCTTTTACACGTTATATATCGGTAGTTAATTGGATTTTAATGATATTTTTTAATGATTATCTTTTTATAATGGTATTTTTTACATTTAAACTGTTTTTTATAGTCTATTTTTCTACATTTACTAATTCATTTTCTCCTGTATTTTGCAACTAGTTGACATAAATAAGATTATGTCAACTAGAGAAAACGTTATTCATACACTTTCACACTTTAATGTAACAATGCTTTTCCTATGATATAAAAAAATCACCTTTAAACAAGGTGATTTGACATTAGAAATATTTTTTGCTCCCCCATAGGTTACACTTCTTTAAATCTAAATATTCATTGTAAGCCTTTTCTAAAATTTGCTTTTCATTAGGAAATTTTAAAAGGTGATAAGCTTCATGAAATTTGTAGTAACCTGAGTCCACAAAATATTCCTCACGTTGTGGTTTGCTATAATAGCTATCTGCCATCATTAAATACCAGTTGACTTCCTTTTCCACAATATCTTCTGGTACAGTGAAGCTGTAATGACTCTTGCCTACATATTTAATAATTGCAGCATTCACTCCGGTTTCTTCTAGAACCTCTCTTGTAGCAGTGGTCTTAAAATCTTCGCCCTCTTCTACTGTTCCTTTTGGTAAAACCCAGCCTTCATATTTGTTCTTGTAATTCTTATATAAGACTAATATCTTTCCCCGAAATATAACCACACCGCCACAGCTAGTTGCTTCTATCATTGCAATCCCTCCTGTATATTGGTGTGTCATATTGTATGACCTGTCAATAGTATAACTCTTTTAAAATGCACATTCAAGCATTTATTTGCAATAATATGCGTCGAATATTTTTTTTGCTATTGGAACGGCATATTCGCTACCAGCACCAGCTTCCTCTACAATTATGCTGACTACAATATCATTACTACCTTCACCTTCATTAGCATATCCCACGAACCAGGCATGGCTTTTTGATTTATCAGTAGTGTATTCAGCTGAACCTGTTTTTCCGTAGGCATTATATTCATCAGTTTTTAGCTTAGAAGCTGTACCATCAGAAACTACTTTTGATAGAAAGTCCTGCATAATAGAAGCTTCATCCTCTGTTATAATCTGACTATATTCACTGGATTTGTATTCTTTTACTATGTTTCCTTCATAGTTTTCAATTCGATCTACTAAATATGGTTTCATCATAACCCCATCATTAGCTATAGTTGACATAATAAGAGCCATTTGTAATGGAGATACCAATGTTTCTCCCTGACCTATCATAGTCTGCATTATATCATCTATTGGTGCATCAGAACTCAGACTGAATGAACTTTTACTATGAACATATGAATAAGGCAATGAACTGTTGAATAAAAAACTATTACACAGTTTTGTTAATGAAGATATATTAAGATTTAATCCCAAATTTGCAAAGGAAGAATTACAACTTTTTGCAAATGAAGTATATATATCTTCACTACCATGTACTGTATTATGGTAGCAATTAATAGTACTGTCATCTAGTGTTATACTACCACTACAATCATATACATAATCCGAATAGGTATCAGGATTCTCTTTGATATACTCTAAGAGAGTTAATATTTTGAAGGTTGAACCTGGTGGATATAAACCTTGTGTTGCTCTATTAATTAGAACTGATTCTTCTGAATCAGCATTAATTAGTGAATCCCATATTATATCAATATCATTTGGATTATAGTCAGGTTTTGAAACCATTGTAAGAATTTTGCCTGTTTGTGCTTCCATAACTACAACGGCACCATTATAATTACCCAATGCATCATAGGCTACCTCTTGAATAGAAGTATCTAATGTTGTGATTAGATTATCCCCAATATTTTTTTCGCCTTTGAAGCTATTGACCAATCTTTCAACAGGAAAAGCATGTGAATGCAATAAATTAAAATTAAAAATAGATTCAATGCCGGCTTTTCCTTTGGTGGAATGTCCAACAACGTGTGAAAAAATATTGTTATATGGGTAAACTCTTTTTTCGTTTCCATCTTCATCAACTAGAGTTTCAGCAAGAACCTGATTATCAGAAGAAATAATTTTGCCACGCTGAACATATTTGGCAAACAAATCCTGTCTGGTATTATACGAACTGGTAATTACTGTTGGACTTACATAAACATTGTAATACACAAAATAACCCATCATACAGATAAAGAGCCCTACAAATATATAGGCAACAATAGCTATTTCTTTATTTAGTTTTTGATTTTTATTGGATTTCTTCAATGTCTTCAGAGTATTTTTTGACTCTTTTTTTCTTGCTTTTTTCAATATTAGTGTCCTCGTTTTGTTTTATAATATACAATCCTTGCACGATAGAAAACATAATTAACGTGCTAAGCATTGAACTGCCACCATAACTAACTAAAGGTAATGTAACACCAGTAAGCGGAATGAATTTTGTAACCCCACCGATTGTTAAAAATACCTGAAAACCATACATTATGGCTAGTCCTAATGCTACTAATTTATTAAATGGATTAACCAGCTGCATTGCAATATTTATAATCATTACAAAGCAGCTAAGAGTTATCAATATTACGCATATACCGAATATGCCACCCAATTCTTCAACTATTGCGGAAAATATAAAATCCTGATCTACAACAGGTATGGTATTAGGGATACCACGATATAGTCCCATACCAAGCCATCCGCCAGTACCAATGGCAAAAAGTGACTGACTAATTTGATAACCTTCATTTTCGATAACTGCCCAAGGATTTTGCCATGATACTACTCTTACTCTGACATGACTAAACATTTGATATCCTGCAAATGCCGCAATAACACCAGCAAGGATTCCCCCCGTAAGATATAGAAATTCCTGAGTAGCCACATATAACATAAATAGATATGTTACAAAAAATATTAAGGCGCCTCCTAAATCCTTTGAAGCAACCAGAATAAGTACATGGGCTGCTGCCAGAATTGTTGGCAGAATTAAATCAACAAATTCTTCTACTGTATATAGCATTGCTGCTAAAAAGAATACATATGAAATCTTAATAAACTCTGATGGCTGCAATGAAACACCACCAAATGAAAAAGATAACTTAGCGCCATAGCTTGTACTACCGGCTACGGCAACTAACGCTAATAATCCAATACCTATTCCTGCAAATAGAATCCCCATTCTATTAAAGAATTTCACCGTACTAATGATAAAGGGTACAAAAATTGCTATAATGCTTGAAATCACTACGATTTTAAACTGTCGCATTGATTTGTTATAGGATAAACGTGTTAATATTATAAAACTAATAGAAAGAAGCATACACATATTATTAACTAATAGTCTGGATGCTTTGGGATAAATGGCGCTGTAAAGAGCTATTATTCCACCTAAAAATATAACTTGAGCCAAATAGAATATAATTATTTCTGCATTATTTGTATTAAAATATATAATAACAAACGCCATAAAATGAATTGCAAACATCAATACATTCTGAGTATAAAGAATATGTTTTTTGTCCTCTTCATCAATACGCCTAAAGATTGAAAAGCCTTTATATGTGTATATGGTCATAAATATTATTATAAGATATTTAAAAACTTCTGTTAGAATATTTTCCAAGCTGTCACCTACTTACTCTATTCCTCTCTTAAAATGTCCCCTTGTAAATTCATCAAAGTCATTTTCGACAGGCTTATTATAAATGAATCTATCTATATATTTTGTTAAAATTTGTCTAACTTCTTTTGGGTTTTCCTGGGTTAGATTGATTCGAAGACTGGCAGGCTTTAACATTTTTATGTCTTCAAAGCAATCTAATAATACTAATGGTTGGCAATTATAAATAGTATTATAACAGTATTTACAATTATTCTTTACTAAAAATTCCTTATTATATCTATCTTTTAAATATAATCGTGTTTTTGTTTTGTCGCAACCTTCAATGGTTTTGTGTATACATTGTGCAGAAACCATTACAGGTAAATATCCATATACTATTAATTCAGTATTGTTTACGCCTCGCTTTTTTAATTCACGATAATTAAGTTCAACTGGAGCCGTGTCATATGCCACTCCCTGTTCAGTCCAGAAATCACGGGCTGTAGAATTAAATGTATACAGGTTATAATCTGCAATAATATCTTTAGCAAAATTCATATTTTTTAAAATTTGAATTTCTTCAATATTTTTTACCACAACACCATCAATATCTGTTTCAAGAATCTTGCTAAACGGTCTAAATGATGTTGCTTTTGTATCCCTAAATATATGAGGTAATACGATATATACCTTTTTGTTTTCTGAATGACACTTATCAATTACTGCTATGTCCTGGTTAATGTTTTTTAACATATCCAGACAGTTAGAGTCAATATATACAGCATTTACTTCATCAAATTTAAGTACTGTGTCCAGATATTCCAAGGACTCAATATAAACGTTTAGTTTTGGTTGATAAATACATATATCATTATTATCTGATGCGGTATTTTCTGAAATAGTATCATTTGCTGTAATATCTAAATCGCTTGAAATATTATTATTATATTCATTAAAAAGATTTTTTTCAAAATTATTGGATTTAACTAAGCAATCGTCCGAAACCATTTCATTTGGTATATCTCTATAATATTCTGAATATATAGCATGTTCTAACTTTTCTAATGCTTCTCTTCTTAATTCATTTAAGAATTTAACCGGAACGAAAATATCTCCATTAATTTCTATGTCTATATTATCAAATACAAATGAGGTATTCCCTGTTTTTTCTAGTGAAGTTCGCAATTTATCTGCTGTCATAGGGTGATTTTGAGCTGTTTGTACTACCCCACCCTCACAACTGACAACTATATTATTATAAAAAAGTGATAATTGTATGTTTTTTTCAGGTTCAGCATATAAATGTCCGGTAATTTTAATTTTTTCCTCTGCATCTACGTATTTTGATAATTCGTTATACAAAGCTTCGTTACGAGCTCTTTTTTGCGGCTCTGTAAGTGTAATCATATCTCTGCCATTATGTTGCTTGTAATATCCACTATTAAAGCCACATCTGTTAAAAATATCAAACAACTCCTGCTTGTCTGCTTTTGATACCTTAAAGCCTTCGCGACCATATTTTAGATACATATCAATATACTTGCGGTATATACGAACTACACCTGCTGTATATTCAGGCTTTTTCATTCGACCTTCTATTTTGAACGAATACACACCAGATTCTATTATGTCAGGAATTAAATCCAAGGTGCACATATCCTTTGGACTTAATACGTAATTTTCTTCTTTTGAATTAATTATTTTATCATTTTTTACAACCTTATAAGGCAATCTGCACGGTTGAGCACAACGACCTCTATTACCACTACGACCGCCAATAAAACTGCTTAAAAAGCATTGTCCTGAATAGCAATAGCATAATGCTCCATGAACAAAACTTTCTATTTCAACACCTACTTTATCGTGTATTTCCTTGATTTCATTACAGGATAATTCTCTGGCTGTTACAACACGGGATGCACCTAAATCTTTTAAAAATTGTGCTGCCTCATAATTACATACAGTCATCTGTGTGCTGGCATGAATATCTATATTAGGAAAGTTTTCCTTTATAAATTTGAATACGCCTAAATCCTGTACTATCACAGCATCTAAGCCATTCTGATAATATGGTAACAGATAATCGTATAACTGTTCCTTTAATTCATCATCTTTTAGTAAAGTATTTACTGTAAGGTATATTTGCTTACCGTGTAAATGTGCATATTCAATGGCTTTAATTAGCATATCCTCTTCCGGGTTATCTGCATATGCTCTGGCACCGAATTTGCTACCACCTATATATACTGCATCACATCCTGCATTGACTGCTGCCTTTAAGCTTTCAAATGAGCCAGCTGGGGCTAAAAGTTCAACTTTTGATTTTTTCATATATTTTTCACCTTTATTTATAAACGCACGAAAAGTCCGCAATGCGAACTTTTATCGTTTTTCCTTATCGGATATTTTGGTTTCTAACTCAACAATTTTTTTCTGTAATTCCGTAATTTCATCTTTTAAACTAGAAATTGTTTTTTCACTATCTTCTAAATTTATCTGTACATTAATAAGATCATGCTTAAGGTTATATATTTCCTTCTCTTTTAAGGCAATATCACCTTCGAAAAATTCAGCCTGCTTTTTTGCTTTAAAATAGTCATCAGCAATATTAAGTTCAATGAACATATTTTTAATGTCATAACCTAAATGCTTGAATCCTTCTGTTTCCTGAACCTCAGCTATTTTATGATTGATATATGAACTAACTTCCTGTAAGTATTGTTCACTTTCGTAACCACTTAATGTTAATACCTTTCCCCCGATTATAACGTCTATATTATTCTTAACAGCCATACCCCTACACTCCAATCAACTATTATTCTGCGTTTATTATACCTTAATCGTCAGAAAGGTTCAATCCTAAATGATGATATGTAAGATCAGTAACCATTCTGCCTCGAGGTGTTCTGTTAATAAAACCATTTTTAATTAAGTATGGTTCGTATACATCTTCAATAGTACCAGAATCTTCTCCAATGGCAGCTGCTAGTGTATCTAATCCAACCGGACCACCATTAAACTTCTCTATCATAGTTGTAAGAATGGTTCTATCAATATGATCAAGACCATATTTATCAACATCCAACAAATCAAGGGCAAAATTAGCAACATCCTCTGTAATGACACCATCATATTTTACTTGGGCAAAATCACGTACTCTTTTTAGTAATCTGTTTGCCAGACGAGGAGTTCCTCTTGAACGTCTGCCTAACTCTAATGCTCCCTTGTCATCAATTTCAACATTAAGTACTTTTGCAGAACGGGTAATAATCTGCTTTAATTCCTCGTTAGTATAGAATTCTAATCTATGAACCACACCAAATCTATCTCTTAATGGAGCTGATAATAAACCTGCTCTTGTTGTCGCGCCAACCAAAGTGAATTTTGGCAAATCTAATCTGATAGAACGGGCAGAGGCCCCTTTCCCAATAATAATGTCAATAGCATAATCTTCCATTGCAGGATATAGAACTTCTTCAACCTGACGATTAAGTCGATGTATTTCATCCACAAACAACAAATCTCCTTCTTGAAGATTATTAAGTATTGCTGCCATTTCACCTGGCTTTTCTATAGCAGGGCCAGAAGTAACCTTTAGGTTAACACCCATTTCGTGAGCAATAATTCCAGCTAAAGTAGTCTTACCAAGACCAGGAGGTCCGTAAAAAAGAACATGATCTAAGGCTTCGTGTCGCTGCTTTGCTGCTTCTATATATATTTTCAGATTATCTTTTGCTTTCTGCTGACCAATGTATTCATCAAGAGTCAAAGGTCGCAGATTGCTTTCAATATTAATATCTTCTTCTGTTAATTCTGTTGTTATAATTCTTTTCCCCATTTACAAACTGCTCCTTATAGAAAAGTCAATTTCTTTAGTGCTGCTTTAAGAATAGCTTCTGAATCCATATCTTCTGTTATTTTTGCTTCATTAACTGCACGTAATGCTTCAGAATTAGAGTATCCCAAGGCTGTAAGAGCCAATATAGCTTCATTTTTTGAATCATTTCCTTCATTTGTAGCTTTTGAAGCATTATTTTCAATTTTTTGTTCAAAAGCTTCATCTAATGTAAATTTATCTTTCAAATCAATAATAACTCTTTGAGCTGTCTTAGCACCAATACCTGGCGCCTTGGAAATAGCCTTTGCATCACCGGAAAGTACGGCAAAACGAACATCATCTGCTGTTAATGCTGATAATACACCTAATGCCCCTTTAGGTCCGATACCGTTAACTGTTAAAAGTAGCTTGAATACTCTCAAATCATCTTTTGTTAAAAAGCCATATAAACTTATATCATCTTCACGGACTGCCATATATGTATATATCTTAACTTCCTGACCTATAGAAGGCAAATTGTTGGCTGTAGATGATGAAATTTTTATATTATAACCAATATTGTTTGATTCAATAATTACTAAATCAGCCTCAACATCGGCTACTACTCCTTTAATGTAAGAAATCATTATATCCTCCAGTTGTATTTAATCGTAATACAATTTGTTTCGAAACTAACCCTATGATTATTCCAGCAATAGTACCGGAAATAATCAATATAGGAATGTATCCAATTATGGAAGTAAATCCTATGGAAAATCCAGCTGCAATAATTTGACCTATGTTATGAAATATTCCACCCATAACACTGACTCCAATTATTGAAACTTTGTTGGTTTTTTTTGCTAAATACATTACTAAAAAACTAAGTAAACCACCACATAAGCTGTATATTATCATTGACATATTTCCAAATAGAAAACCAACAATAAGTATTCGGACAATTGATATACAAAGAGCAGCCCTTGCAGAAAACAAATATAATACTGCTATTATTATTATATTGGCAAGCCCCAATTTGACACCAGGAATGCCAACTGATAATGGCAGTATCGCTTCAATATAACTGGCTATTGCAGCAAGTGCTGTAAATACACCATAATATGCTACTTCTTTTTGACTCATTTTTAATTAACCACAGCATCAAATTCGCTGTTTTCTCCACCCTTTATTTCTACTACAAGTTTATGAGGAAGGCAAATAATTGTCTCACCTCGTTTTGAGATACCTCTTTGAGACATACACACTCCGTCACGACAATCGGCATCAGATACATACGCAACACCATTCTCGATTTTGAGAACATTATATCCATATGCACTATCTATTTTTATTTCCATATTTTCATTAAGATTATATGTTCCATATACTTCTTTATTAATTGTAACAATAACCTGTGCATCATTAATTACAATATTACTCTGATTTATATTGGTTATCAAAAAAAATATAAAAGCAATTAGTAATGCAATAATAATTAGTATTGTATCATT
>CAYOMP010000061.1:0-14545 GCA_964405075.1 uncultured Lachnospiraceae bacterium | reverse complement strand
GGAGGTAAAAAATAAAGAATGGCCTGAAACTCTGGAGAAATGTTTTGGAATAGAAACAAGATATAATTATCCTTTGGATGAAAAATCAGCAAGGGAACTGGTTGATTACTTTATAAATGTATATGCGAAGGGTAAGAGTGAAAAAAATGAATTAAATAAATTCGAAGGATTTATATATGAGGGGCCTGAATACCTTACAATGTTTAGTGGAACGGGTGAAGAATTGGAGACTATTAAATTTAAATACGACAGAGTCGATGATGGATTGCTATGGGGGGATTATGCATTAAATAGGATTGAACCTTGTAATAGAGTGGATAGATTTCTATCTGGAGTAGCATATCTGGATGGGGAAAGACCATATGTGATTATTTGCAGAGGATACTATACAAGAACAACTATAGTTGCCTATAGTTTTTTTGAAGATAAATTTAATGAGTATTTCAGTATAGATTCGGGATTTGTACCGATGAAGAATCCATTTTGCGATAATCCGCATATAAAAGAAGGTACAGATGAAGTTTATGGTAAACTGGCAGGACAAGGAAATCATAGTTTATCTACAGCGGATGTAGATGGCGATGGATGTCAGGAAATTATATATGGTGGTGCAGTTATAGATCATGATGGCAGCTTATTATATAGTACATATGATAAATTGCCTAATGGAGAAATAGCAAAATTAGGGCATGGTGATGCGATGCATGTTGCGAATATTAATCCTGACAGACCTGGACTTGAAATATTTAATGTTTTCGAAGGGGCAAATGAAGCACCTTATGGTTTTGCGCTTAGAGACGCTATGACAGGTGAAGTGTTATTTGGGGAACATGCTGAAAAAGATTTGGGAAGATGTATGATAGGTGATATTAACAAAGATGTCAGGGGATTACAGGTATGGGTGTATGATGTGCGTGACTGTAATGGAAATATATTGAATGATAAATTACTCGGAACAAATCAGAGCATAAGGTGGGCAGCAGATTTAACAACACAAATAATTGATGGTGAAGATATTTTTGGTAATCATTGTGGTATAATAAATGATAATATTCATGGAATAATGTTGCAACCTGAGGATGTAGCAGTGAACAATGGAACAAAAGGAAATCCTTGTCTTGTTGCAGATGTATTTGGAGATTTTAGAGAAGAATTAATTGTTAGAACCAAAGACAATAGCAAAGTTCGAATTTATACAAATGTAGATGTTACAAAACATAAACTATTTACTCTAATGAATGATATTCAATATAGAACATCAGTAGCATGGCAGAATAACTGCTATAATCAACCGGGTTATACCAGCTTTTATTATGGGTCTGATATGGAATGGGAGTATGTAATTCCAGGTTTGAAGAAAGAAAATTGTTAATATAATTTATTATTGTGAAAGAAGGAATAGTATGGGAAAAAATTTAAGAAATATTTATACTTGCTTTCCAGAGGGAAAACACAAGGTTTTAACTATGAGTTATGATGATGGAAGGGTTGAAGATAGGCGATTAGTTAAAATATTTAATGAAAATGGAATAAAAGGAACATTTAACCTTAATTCCGGCATATTGAATGATGAAAGAAGAATACCACAGGAAGAATGGAAAGAATTATACGAAGGACACGAAGTTGCATGTCATACATATACACATCCAACAATTGAAAGATGCCCTATAGAACAGGTTATTTATCAGGTGTTAGAGGATAGAAAAAACCTTGAAAAGATAATGGGTTATCCGGTAAAAGGAATGGCATATCCAAATGGTTCTTACAGTGAAGAAATAATGGAAGTATTACCTAAATTGGGTATTAAATATTCAAGAATAGTTGGAAACTCAGATGGTTTTGCAATGCCAAGAGATTATATGGAATGGAAGTCAACATGTCATCACAATCACAATTTATTACAGTTAGGGGAACAGTTTTGTGATTTGTACAAAGAACAATATCTGTATATGATGTATGTGTGGGGACATAGCTATGAGTTTACAGATAGAAATAATTGGGAGTTAATTGAAGAATTCTGTGAAATGATGGGACACAGGGATGATATTTGGTATGCAACTAATATTCAAATTGTAGAGTATATGCAAGCAGCTAAAAGATTAGAATATAGTGCTGATGCCAGCTTTGTATACAATCCTAATGCAATGTCAATCTGGATTAGTGTTGATAGGACAATATATGAAGTACCGGCAGGAACACAGATTGATATTAAAAACCTTGTGAATGATAAAGACCAATAGTATAATAGAATTCTGGAAAAACACGGATAAATAATAGAAGAATAAGGGGGAAAGATTCGTGTTGGAGATTAATCTTAATTATGATTGGTTTTTTAGTTATAGCAGAAGCGGTAAAAGAAATGAGGAAAGTGCACCTAAGAGAGTTCATTTGCCCCATGATTTTTCTATTGGTACTAAAAGAAGTGAGTTATCACTTATGGGTGGTGAAGGTGGATATTTCCAAGGTGGTATTGGAATATATACCAAGACTTTCCGACTTAACCAAGATATAGAGGGAAAGATAGTAAGATTGTGTATTGATGGAGCTTATCAAAACTGTGAAGTGTTTGTAAATGGCAGTTTTGTTAAGTTACATCATTATGGTTATACCAAGTTTTATATGGATATTACTAAATATATTAATGCACAAACTGAAAATGAGATAAAAATAATTATTAATAATACTGCGTTACCGAATTCCAGAGGGTATAGTGGTTCGGGAATTTTTAGAAAAGTCTCCATAATGATAAACGAACAATTACATATTATTCCAGATGGAGTACAAGTATATACTAAAGAATTATCTAAAAATCGAGCAATAGTTCATACTAAGGCGATTGTAAAAAATTCATATGATGACCGAAATGCATATGGTATGCTGGTTACTGAAATAACAGGCAGAGATAATAAAACGATTGCTACAGGAAAAAATGTAATTTTGAAGCCTGGTGAGGTATATGAAATGGAGGCAGATATTACAATTGACAATCCCACAGTGTGGAGTGTTAACGTGCCCCAGTTATATACTGTTGTAAATAAGGTAACAATTGGTGGAAATATAATTGATAAAACAGAAACGAAATTTGGAATAAGGACACTTGAGTTATCGGCTGATGAAGGATTACGTCTGAACGGAAGAGGAATAAAATTACGAGGCTGTAATATACATCAGGATAATGGAGTTATAGGTGCGGTTTCATTTCCGGCAGCAGAAGAAAGAAAAGTAAAGTTACTTAAAGAGATGGGATATAATGCTGTTAGAATAGTGAATAATCCTCCATCCCCATATTTGTTAGATGCTTGCGATAAATTGGGAATGTTGGTTATTGAGGAATTTTTTGATGTTTGGAATATAGGAAAAAATTTTAATGATTACCACATGTATTTTGCAAGCGAGTTTGAAGAAGAAATAAAAAATACAGTAAAGCGTGATTTGAATCATCCTTCTGTGATTTTATGGTCTATTGGTAATGAAGTTATAGATGATAAATATGTTGAGGGAATGGAATTAGCAAAGAAAATGGTCAATATAGTAAAGGGTATTGACGAAACAAGAAAGATAATGTGCTCTGTAACCAAAGACTGTATTGAAGAATTCTGTAATGTGCTAGATGTCATAGGATTAAATAATGCTCATGAAGAATATGCAGAGTATTTTAGAAAATATCCTGACAGGTTGGTAATAGGAACTAAAAGTTATCCTGGTAAAATGTTTGAAACATGGAATGAAAGTTTGAAATACTCAAATGTTATTGGTGATTTTTCGTGGACAGGTATTGATTACTTAGGTGATGCCGGGCTGGGAAGAGTAATATATGAGAATGAGGACAATAGCGAATTGGCGGCATTCCCATATCATATATCAGGTTGCGGAGATTATGATATATGCGGTTTTATTAAACCACAAGGCATGTATAGAAGAATAATGAATGGATCAGATGATACACCATACATAGCAGTTTTACACCCTAAAAATTATAATAAGATAAAGAAAATTACAGAACCTGGATGGGATGAATTAGAACATTCGTGGGACTTTAAGGGTTATGAAGGTAAAAAGACAAAGATATATGTATATTCTAATGCTGATGAAATAGAACTAAGAATAAATGATAGAATAATCGATAAAAAGAAAGTCGGAGAAAGCATTCCGTATTTAGTCCAGTTTGAAGCAGACTATATGAGTGGATTTATAGAAGCAGTAACGTATAAAAATGGAGTAAAGGGAATAGGCAGCAGATTAAATACAGCAAAACAGCCAAGTGAAATAAGGATTAATTTGGATAAATTTGAGTATTTTGGAAATTATAATGATTTGGTATATGCAGAGTGTCAGGTTTTAGACAGCGATAACAGACTGGTTACTGAACCTGTTATGCTAGAGGTTAGTGTAGAAGGAGAAGCCAAAATACAGGGAACGGGAAATGCAGATTTTATGTCTTTGCATAATTACAAATTAAAAAATGTTGAAACCTACAAAGGAAAAGCTTTGATTGTATTAAGAACAAAAACAAAAGGTATGGTTGTGCTAAATGTTAAAGCTAATGTAAATCATCAGGAAATATGTGGGAAAGTGGAATTTTTTACGCGATAGTGATTAGTAAAAATGCCATAGAAATCAGAAAAAATTTATGAAGTTTTACGATAAAAAAAGTTTGACATTAAATGGAAACATTAGCATAATAAAATTGTATTGTGTTCAGGTTATTTTTTTGAAAGAGGAAGAGATAAAATGAATGATGTAGTTAAAAGTACAGGTAGTTTTACATTACCTGGAGAGTCGGGTTTTGAAGAATTAACTTTGAAAATGGCAAAAAAATGGGGTGCAGATGTTATTAGAGACAGTGATGGAACTGTATTATCTGATGAGATTCTTAATGCAGGATATGGTATCTATTCTACGATTTGTATTATTAGAGACCATAATGAATGGGCAAAACAGAACAGGGATAAGTTACAACAGTCATTCTTAATGACGCAGCCAAAGACAGCAACAGATTCAACAATTGTTTTTGATATTATGGAGGACTTCTTTGCTGAACAGTTTAAGATAAACTCATCGGCAGATTCCATTAAATACTGGCAGGTATTTGATAGAACAACAAATGAAGAAGTAGACAGAAATAATTGGGTGTTTGATGAAAGCCAGGGAACTGTTACTGTTAAAAATGTTAAAAAGTGGCATAAATATACTGTTAGCTTTTTAGCATTCAGAATATGGGAAGAAATCTCAATGTATAATCATACTACTAATAATTGGGATAAAGAACATCTTATGCAGATTGATCCACGTCATGAAGCTACTAGAGAGTATATGATTAATTGGATGAAAAACTGGTGTGATACACATCCGGATACAACAGTTGTCAGATTTACTTCTATGTTCTACAATTTTGTATGGATTTGGGGAAGTAGTGAAAAGAATAGACACTTATTCTCTGACTGGGGGTCATATGATTTTACAGTTAGTCCATTAGCTTTAGATGAATTTGCAGAAAAATATGGCTATTCATTAACAGCAGAAGATTTTATTAATAAAGGTAAATTACATGTAACACATATGCCGGCAGACCAGCATAAATTAGACTGGATGGAATTTATCAATGACTTTGTTGTTACATTTGGTAAACAGCTTGTTGATATTGTACATAAGGCTGGAAAGAAAGCATATGTATTTTATGATGATAGTTGGGTTGGTGTTGAACCATATAGCCCAAGATTCAAAGAATTTGGTTTTGACGGATTAATTAAATGTGTATTTTCCGGATATGAAGCAAGATTATGTGCAGGTGCCAAGGTTGATACTCATGAGTTAAGATTACATCCATACCTTTTCCCAGTCGGATTAGGAGGAGCACCTACATTTATGGAAGGTGGTAATCCTACCCTTGAAGCTAAGAAATTCTGGAATAGCATAAGGAGAGCACTTCTTAGAGAACCAGTTGATAGAATTGGTCTTGGAGGATACTTACATTTAGTTGAGCCATTTCCTGATTTTTGTGATTATATTGAAAAAGTATCAGATGAATTTAGGATTGTTAAGGATTTCCATAAGGCAGGAAAACCAGCGGTACTTAAGCCAGTTATTGCGGTGCTTCATACATGGGGCAAGCTTCGTTCTTGGACTTTATCAGGACATTTTCATGAGACATATATGCATGATTTGATTCATATTAATGAAAGTTTATCAGGGCTTCCATTTGATGTAAGATACATTTCATTTGAGGATGTTAAGAATGGTGCATTAAAGGATGTTGATGTTGTAATTAATGCAGGTTATGCAGGTTCAGCATGGAGCGGTGGAGAAGCTTGGGATGATACAGCAGTTTTAGAAGCACTTACTGAGTGGGTATATAACGGTGGAGTATTCTTAGGAGTTAACCAACCATCGGCAGTTGAAGGTTATGATACATACTTTAGAATGTCTAATGTATTAGGTGTAGATCAGGATACAGGGGCTAGAGTGTGTCATGGCAAGTGGCAGTTTGAAACAGAGAATGTAGAGGGATTGTTACCAGCTAATAGCTTTGTTAAAGGTCAGAAGAATATATATCTAACTGATGGTAAGGCAAAAGTTTTAATTGAAGAAGAGGGAACTCCAGTACTTACTATTAATAATTTTGGTAAGGGTAAAGGTGTTTACATGGGTTCATTTGAAACTAATCTTGAAAATACAAGAATGCTTATGAACATTATTTTATACGCATGTGGAGAATCACTTTCACAGGAATATCTTGTAACAGACAGTGCTATGACAGAATGTGCCTACTATCCGGAAAGCAATATGTTAGTGGTTATTAATAATAGTGGAGATACACAGACTACTTCTGTTAAGACTGCTGGCACAGTTATTACGGAAACCATTGAAGCGTATGACACTAAGATTATAAGTTTATAAGTTGAGGCAGAATACTCTTGACTTTACTTATGAGATGGATTAAAAGATATCATTATAATGTATAAAGTATATTTGGTGATTAGTCTTAGATAAAAAATGTAAAGTAAAAAGTATAAGATGATATGACAAAGGACGTATTATCTTATACTTTTTTTATGCGAGCAACCAGGAGAAAATTATGTTTACATAAGTTTTCCACGAGCACCGCGATAATTTAAAAAAAAGATGTAGTTAAAAAGTACTATAAACAGCGAAAGAATGCCGGGTGTAGAGGAACAGTTTACAATGTTTATACAGTTTTTATTGTTTATAATTTCCTTAAATGCTATAATAGTATTAAGTATTTTTATGGGAATTTATAATTTATCGCGCTCAAGGAAAAAGGAAGCACGAACAGCGTGAGTATTTACTTTTTCCTTGAGCGATACCGACAAAATCAAAAAGTGCGGCAGCACGCCAGATACAAAGTATCTGGATTTTGGAGGAAAAAGAAATAGAAAACTTATGAATTGTTTTATACAATTTGAAACGTGATTGAAAATAAAAACTCTATGAGAAAAGCATGAAAGGATTGATGGTATGGCACAGGAAGTTTCACAGGCTCTTTCGAGAAAAGTTGGAAAGAATGAATTGATTTATAATGAAGGGGATTTGGTTAAAGAGGTATGTGTTATTATAACCGGTACTGTTAAGGCATCTGGAAAGTTTGGGGAGTGTACACTTAACGCAGGTAATGTTATTGGTGGTTTAGATATGGCTGCAGGTAAGTATTTGTATAATTACGTGGCAGAAGAAGAAACGATGATTTGCTATTTTACATTAGAAAATATTGATGATGTAATGAAGGCTTTTATGGCGAACAAGACGTACCCAGGATTGTTGGTTAGTTCTCTTGCAAAACAAATTATATATTTTACAAATGAATTTGATAAAATAAGAAATCTAAGTAATGCTATTTATAAAATTATAAATGAAGAATATAGTGAATATAAGAAATTATGTGAAGGTTATAGAAGAAACCCTGCTAAAATTACCAGAATAGAATCTTTGCAGGAAATAAATGAGGACGAGATTCAGCTTTCAACAGATTTAGAATATTATATTAATATTGATTCAATACCATTAGATATTAAAAAAGCTTTTTATGCGTCAAACGAATATGTGACATTGACAGAAATAAAAAAAATGCATGAGTGTGTCTTGGAAATGTGTGACGCGTATGATATGTATGCTGATTATATTGATAAGGTTAAGGACTGCTTGTTTGCAAAGGATGATGACAACCTATTTATGCGTCTTGCAGAAATGGCCTTTGAAATTAATAATTCAAGTGGGGATATTGCGCTTATTTTAACAAGAATTAAGAGTATATCTTCATTTGTTATGCAAAATAAGAACATTGAACAGTCAGCATTGACTATTTTAATGAGTCATTTTAAAGCAAAAATAAAAGGTGGAGATGAAATCTCTAATACGGATGATGCAGAGGATATTTCAAGACAATATACAGTTGAACAGATAAAAGGAGCAATTATGCTTACAAAGAATGCAACTGATACAATTTTGGAATATGCTGAAATTGATAAGGAAAAAGGGGATAAGTTTAAACAATTGTTAACAGTTTATAACTCTCTTCCAGACAAATTTGCTACAACAGATGATGTAAGCAAAATTAGAAAAGCTATTACAAAACAGTTTTATGAAATATACGAAAAAGTATTTATTAAGGCAGAAGAAACAAAAGTTGCAGAGCCTGTAATCGATTTGTTCCTTAATTATGGTTTTGTGGATGAAAAATTCATTACTGAGAATCAGTTGGTACAACTATTCTATTCTAAAATAGACTGTGATACGAAAGGATTCCAAATCTATACAATGAAGGAATGGCTTCATGCTATATATACAGGTCAGCATGAAACGTCTAAGAATGAATTTGATACTGATTATGTAGGAGTTCTTCGCGAAAAGAAGAAAATTCAAAGAGTTTCTGAGGCGGAAGAAAAGGCATATTTATCAGATTATAAGGCAAGAGTAAGTTTTGAAATTCAGAATATGTTTACTTCGGTTAATAGAGCTACTAGTGGTAAGATACTGACATTCTGTCCTGTTTTACATAAAGATAACATTAATGGTGAAATGGACAAGAACATTATGACAAAGGCTAGAATTGTGGATGCTTATGAAAGATTACTTGACATTGACTATTCACTGTTCCATAGAGAGGTTTTGTATCATGATGAGGCAAATGGAATTGTTAAGGAATTTATACAGAAACAGGTTTATCCAATTACAATATTAATGCCTAACGCTGGTTCGCTAGGCTCTATGTGGCAGGAGACATCTGGAGCTAGGAAGGATACTCCGGCTAGATTTGCATTCCCAAGTTTATGCAAAGAAGATGCATTCGATTTGCTACTTAAGGTAGCAGCAAGATACCGTTGGGAAATTTGTAGAAATATTCAGGGAATTTATTGGAGTGATGTTACAGAAAAGTCTCTTACGTCTGAATTTTACGATTACTTACAGTTTTATCGTAAGAATAGGGATTTATCAGCTCAGATGAAGGAAAAGATTAAAACAGCTCTTACAAAAGCACGAAATAATTATCGTGAAGTATTTGTGCAAGATTATATTACATGGATTGTGTATGAGACACAAGGCGCAATTCGTCTTAACAAGATAGTTAGAACTATAATGTTAACGTATTGTCCTATTAATGCAGAAAGAAGAGCGGCACTTGCAAAATCACCGGCTTTTTCTGATTTGATTGAAAAATATGAAATTAAGAGACTGGCTAAGATTAAACGAATAGAAAACGCTCATACTGCTATAAGAAAGAGCGGTGGAAATATAACAGATATTTTAGAGGAAAATCTGGAATTTTATAACAAATAATAGAGGTGCAAACATTGAAGTGGAATAAGTATACAATTAAAACAATAACAGAAGCGGAGGACATTATCAGCAGTACTTTGATGGATATAGGTATTGAAGGTATTGAGATAGAGGATAAGATTCCATTATCTGAAAGTGATAAGAAGCAGATGTTCGTAGATATTTTACCGGATATGGAGGACGACGGAATTGCTTATATCAGCTTTTATCTTGATTCAGAAGTGGATAATGAACCTATATTAGAAAATGTAAAAACAGAACTTGAAGATTTACGTTCATTTATGGATATTGGAGAGGCTACTATTGTAGCTTCTCAGACAGAAGATAAAGATTGGATTAATAACTGGAAACAGTATTTTAAACAATTTACAGTTGATGATATTTTGATAAAACCATCTTGGGAAGAGGTTAAACCAGAAGACAGAGAAAAACTAATGATTCAAATTGATCCGGGAACAGCGTTTGGAACAGGAATGCATGAAACAACACAGTTATGCATTAAACAGTTAAAAAAATATATTACACCAGAAACAGATATTTTAGATATTGGTTGTGGAAGTGGTATTTTATCAATAGTTTCTATTAAATTAGGTGCTAATAGTGCATTAGGATTGGATATTGACGTTAATGCAGTGACAGCTTCTAAAGAAAATTCAGAAGTTAATGGAGTAAAACCAGAGCAATTTGAAGTATGGCCAGGAAATATTTTAGAAGATACACAACTTCAGGATAAAGTTGGATATGAAAAATACGACATTGTAGTAGCTAATATTTTAGCAGATGTGTTAGTTCCGTTAACACCAATTGCTGTTAAACATATGAAAAAAGGTGCATTATATATAACTTCCGGTATTATTGATATGAAGGAACAGGAAGTTGTAAATGCTGTTAAGGCTAGTGGCTTAGAAGTAGTGGAAGTTACATATCAAGGTGAATGGGTATCTGTAACTGCCAGAAAGAATTAATTAGGGTAAAATTATGTATCATTTTTTTGTAGAAGAAAGTCAGATAAGTGGAGAAAAAATCAGGATAATAGGTAGTGATGTTAATCATATAAAAAATGTCCTTAGAATGAAAAACGGTGAAAAAATATTAGTTAGTAATAAAAAAGATAAAGATTATCTATGTGAAATAGATGAAATAATGGAGGATGAGGTATCAGCCTCCATTATATCTGTAGATGAAGAAGGGACAGAATTGCCAGCTAAGATATTCTTGTTTCAGGGATTACCAAAATCGGATAAAATGGAGCTGATTATTCAAAAGGCTGTAGAATTAGGTGTATATGAAATTATTCCGGTTGCAACTAAAAGAGCTGTGGTTAAACTGGATGCTAAAAAAGAAGCTTCAAAGCTGAAAAGGTGGCAGGCAATCGCTGAAAGTGCAGCTAAACAGTCGAAAAGAATTATAATCCCAGAAGTGAAAAATGTTATGTCTTTTAAAGAAGCACTTGAATATGCTAGAGATTTTGAGTATAATCTATTACCGTATGAGAATAGTAAAGGCATTCAATATACAAGAGAGGTTGTATCTGAATTACAATCAGGGTGTAATATTGGTGTGTTTATTGGACCTGAGGGCGGATTTGAAGAAAGTGAAGTTGATTTGGGCCTAAAAATGGGTGCCAAACCAATTACTTTGGGTAAGAGAATACTAAGAACTGAAACAGCAGGGCTTACAACCCTGTCTATTATTATGTTTCAATTGGAAAATTGATAGGAGAGAGTGTTGTGGAAGCATATTTGGATAATTCGGCTACAACCAGATGTATGGTAGAAGCAAAAGAAATATTTGTTAAGTTATTGTTAGAAGATTATGGTAATCCATCTTCTATGCATACAAAGGGCGTAGAAGCGGAAAAATATATAAAAGAGGCAAAAGAAAAAATTGCTAAAAATCTTAAAGTTGATGTAAAAGAAATATATTTTACATCAGGTGGCACAGAATCAAATAATTTAGCCATAATAGGTAGTGCATTAGCTAATAAAAGAAGCGGAATGCATGTTATTACATCATCAATAGAACATCCTTCAGTGTTGAATCCATTTAAATATCTGGAAGAGGAAGGATTTAGAGTAACATATTTACCAGTAGATGAGAATGGAATTGTTTCATTGGATGAATTGGAAAAAGCAATATGTGAAGATACAATATTAGTGTCTATTATGTATGTTAATAATGAAATTGGTTCGGTTCAGCCGGTTGATAAAATAGCAGAAATAATTAAGAAAAAAAATCCTAAAACTTTATATCATGTGGATGGAATACAAGCATTTGGAAAGTACAAAATCCAACCTAGAAAACAGGGGATAGATATGCTGTCTGTTAGTGGGCATAAAATAAATGCACCAAAGGGAGTAGGATTTATATATATAAATGAAAAAGTAAAAATTAAACCACTTATTTTAGGCGGAGGACAGCAAAAAGGTATGCGTTCGGGTACAGAAAATACGGCGGGAGATGCTGCTTTAGCTGTGGCTGTTGAAAAAACTTATGAGAATTTAAGTGAAAAAGTGGATAAACTTTATGAATTAAAAGAATTCTTTGTTGAAGAGATAAAAAAAATTGAGGGTACTAAAATTAATGGTTTAACTAATAAAGATTCAGCCCCTCATATTGTAAGTGTAAGTTTTGAAGATGTCAGAAGCGAAGTGCTGTTACATGCATTAGAAAGCAAAAATGTATATGTATCGGCAGGTTCAGCATGTTCTTCAAATAAACCTGCACCAAGTAAAACTTTGCAGGCTATTGGATTAGATCCAAAACTAATTGAATCAACAGTGAGATTTAGTTTTTCATTTGAAACGACAAAAGAAGAAATAGAGTATTGTCTTGAATGTTTAAAAGAGATTTTACCTAAGTTAAGAATGTTCGTAAGACGTTAAGGAGAATAAAATGTTTAAAGCTTTTTTGATTAAATACGCTGAAATTGGTACAAAGGGTAAGAATAGATACCTTTTTGAAGATGCGTTAGTGAACCAGATCAGATTTGCCTTAAAGAGTGTTGAAGGCGAATTTGTAGTTAGAAAAGAACCAGGAAGAATTTTTGTAGAAACTCAAAGTGAGTATGATTATGATGAAACAATCGAAGCTCTTCAAAGAGTATTTGGTATTGTTGGAATCTGCCCGGTATTAGAATTAGAAGATAATGGTTTTGATGAATTAGCAAAAGAAGTTGTTTGTTATATGAAAGAAATGTATAAGTCAGAGCCAAAAACATTCAAAGTAAATGCCAGACGTGCCAGAAAGAATTATCCATTAGATTCTTTGGCTATTAATCGTGATATGGGTGAAAAAATTCTTGAAGACTGTGAAAATATGAAGGTTGATGTACATAATCCGGATATTATGCTTAATATTGAAATTAGACAGAAGATATATGTACACTCTGAAATAATTCCAGGACCAGGTGGAATGCCAATAGGTACTAATGGAAAAGCTATGTTGTTGTTATCAGGAGGAATTGATAGTCCTGTAGCTGGCTATATGGTTGCCAAACGTGGTGTTCAGATTGATGCAGTTTATTTTCATGCACCACCATATACTAGTGAAAGAGCTAAACAAAAGGTTATAGATTTGGCAAAATTAGTAGCAAAATATTCTGGACCAATTAATCTTCATATAATTAATTTTACAGATATTCAGTTATATATTTATGAAAAAACACCTCATGATGAATTAACTATTATTATGAGAAGATATATGATGAGAATAGCAGAGCATATTGCAAAAGAAACAGGTTCGTTAGGCTTGATTACAGGTGAAAGTATTGGACAGGTAGCAAGTCAGACTATGCATAGTTTGGCAGTTACTAATGAAGTCTGTACAATGCCGGTTCTTAGACCTGTAATTGCATTTGATAAGCAGGATATAGTAGATATTTAATTAAAAATAAATACTTATGAAACTTCTATTTTGCCATTTGAAGACTGTTGTACAATATTTGTTGCAAAACATCCTGTAACAAAGCCTAATTTGAATGCTATAAAACGTTCAGAGGTTAAGCTAGAAGAAAAGATTGATGAATTAGTAAAAATAGCTTTGGAAACAGACGAAGTAGTTGTTTGTGAACCTTAATATTTTTATATCATAGGAAAGACTCTTTGTTCTCTAAGATTGCAGAACAAAGAGAGAGCATCCTTGTTGGGTGTTTTGGCTTTATAGAAAAAAGGACTATCACATATTAGTGTGATAAGGCATTTTCTATAAAGCAAAAAAAGAAAGCCCATACGGACTTTCTTTTTATTCAAATTAGATTATATAAGCTTTAAGTACTGATAAAATCTCATCGATGTCATCTTCAGCATGGATGTTTAAATCGATAGGTTTAGATAAATCTAAACTAAAGATACCCATAATTGATTTTGCATCGATAACATATCTTCCAGAAACTAAATCAAAATCATAATCAAATTTTGTAATTTCGTTTACGAATGATTTTACTTTATCAATTGAATTTAAAGAAATCTGAACAGTTTTCATTTTAAAAACCTCCCTTAATTTTTATCTACACTTATCTTACATTTTAGGTTGGTAAAAGTCAAGACGTCAGGGGATAAAAGATGTGATATGACTGAATTTTATTTAAATTAACAAAAATAAATTGATAATATGTACAAAGCGACAAAAAGAGAAAATTAATTAACAAAACCGATATAAAATATGGGATTTCTTAGGTAAAATTTACAAGCCTGAATACTGAAATTTGTGAAAATATAAGTGAAAAATTTTTAAAAATACACATTTGATTTAG
>CAYOMP010000060.1:0-14724 GCA_964405075.1 uncultured Lachnospiraceae bacterium | reverse complement strand
CTTTTGTTTATTAATTATTTCGAAGACTTAGGAATATCCTTGTACTGTCTAACATAATCTCCATCTTGATCGTCATATAACACAACCTGCTCCTCTGACGCATATACCATACCTAATTCTTCCATAGCTATTCTCTTAATTTCATCTAAATCAATAGAATTATTTATTCTATTGTATGTCTCATTATTATCAGATTGTAAATCTGTCAATTCTGCCTCTAATGTAGAAATCTGTTTTAACTGTTTTGTCATTTCAGCACGAACATTTAAATAATGTAAGCATATAATTCCAGTAAATATCATTGCCACACTCAAAAAAACAAGATATCCTGCATTCATATGTTCTGCTTTTTCTCTATTTCTTCTAGCCGCATTGCTCAAACGTGGTTGTTCAAGCTGGCTTTTATCGAATCTTTCTGGTACAGTATTCAATTGTCTTACAGTATTTCCATGCACGTATTCACTTCCACCGTATGCTCTTTTTCTTACCTGTCTTGACACTTTTCCTCACCTCAATTTTCCTGACGTTCAAAAACTCTTAATTTTGAACTTTTAGAACGTCGGTTATACTCTAGCTCTTCCTCTGATGGAATAATTGGCTTCCTAGTAACCACTTTTCCCTTTGACTTATTACCACATACACATACCGGAAAATCACTAGGGCATGTACATGGGTTTTCATTTTTTCTAAAAATATTCTTTACTATTCTGTCTTCTAATGAATGAAATGTTATAACACAAATCCTTCCGTTATCATTTAACAAATCAATCATTTCATCTAATGTATTTTTTAAAACATCTAATTCCTTATTAAGTTCAATTCGAATTGCCTGAAAAGTCTTTTTCGAAGGATGTCCTCCCACTGCTCTTTGTTTCATCGGAATAGCTGCTTTTATTATCTCATTTAATTCAAATGTTGTTTCAATAGGCTTTTCTTCTCTGGCTCTAACAATATGCTTTGCAATATTCTTTGCAAACTTGTCCTCACCATAATCCTTGATTATGTAGAAAAGTTCCATCTCACTATAGTCATTTACTATATCTCTGGCTGTTATTTCCTGTCTTTGGTCCATTCTCATATCTAATGGAGCATCTGCCATATATGAAAAACCTCTATCTGCTGTATCTAACTGATATGATGATACGCCTAAATCAAGAACTATACCATCAACCTTATCAATCCCTAACTTATTAAGCTCTTCTTTCATATTACAGTAATTATTTCTAACAACTGTTACCTTATCAGAAAAGTCTTTTAGTCTTTCTGTTGCGGCGGCAATAGCTGCTGCATCCTGATCTATACCAATAAATCTTCCTTTATCAGATAATCTTTTGCAGACTTCAAATGCATGTCCACCACCACCTAATGTGCCGTCTACATATATCCCGTCAGGTTTAATATTAAGATTTTCTATCGTTTCATCTAATAGTACGGATTTGTGATTAAAGTCCATTATATCCTCCATTTTTAGCAGTTTTTATATGCTCAGTCCTAATTCTTCCATATGTTCTGCTATATCGTCCATATTTTCATAAGCATCGTTATTTTCTTCCCATTTAGATTTGCTCCAAATTTCGATACGGCTTAAAACACCAACTAAAACTACTTCTTTTTCCAACTCTGCAAATTCTCTCAACGCAGATGGTACTAATATTCTCCCCTGCTTGTCCACTTCACATGTTGCTGCACCTGCTAAAAAATATCTTGAGAAACTTCTGGCATTTTTATTTGTAAGTGGTAAAGTTCTAAGTTTTTCTTCAAATGCGTTCCATTCTTCATTAGGATATACAAACAAACAACCATCAAGACCTTTTGTTACAACAAACTCATCCCCCAAACTCTCTCTGAATTTGGAGGGCATAATCAAACGTCCTTTTGCATCTATTGTATGGTTGTATTCTCCCATGAACATTTACAACACACCTTCTTTCAAAATGGCACCACTTTCCACCACATAAGCACCACTTTGTACCACTTTTCACCACTCATACGCCTATTTTATATTAAAAACATCAAAATATCAAGTGTTTATCACTAAAAAATGTCCATTGGACCTTTTTGTCATATGCTTGATAACTTCATAGGAGGATTTTCCTATGGAAGAACAAAGAATGAGCCTTGGCACATTCTTGCGCCGCTTTTGCGTCGCATTTTGCGGCATTTATCTACTGCAAAAGCGTGCGTATCTTCGCGGAGCGTTTTATTTGATAGGAAAGAACTTTCCTATCAAATAAAAAAACCACCGTATAAACATCTTTTTGTCTATACAGTGGTATATCATTTTAAAATATTCTATTATTTTATCCTCATACTATTTTCCCATTACTAAGTGTAATATACATTTCAATCAACTTATCTAATTCTACACTTTTATTATATATATCAACCATATCTTCATTAGTTTCAATGCTTCTATTAAGTACAATTCTTAATCTTTCTATCTCCTCTTTTAATCCTTCTAATTCTTCCATTTTTCGCACTCCTACCACATCTTTCTTCTTTACACCACTATATTACCCCTAATCTATCTAAAAATCAAACTTTATAAGACACAAAATTCTACTATAATTCGACAATATCAACAACTTTATAATTGAATTTTTAACATTTCACTATCTATTTTATTAGTATGTCCTGATATAATATAAGCTATTTATTATTCGATGCAGAACACTCTTGATTTTTTATTAAATGAATTTAGAAATAATTTACTAATTTGACTAAAAGGTAATCTAATTATTTTCACAATTTTTATTAGAACAAAGATATTACACGAAGTGCTTTTTATATCATAGACTAACCCAATACATTATTATATTAATTCATCGAGTTGTTTCCTGTGATACAAAAAGAACTGTACACAAATCTGTATACAGTCCTTAAAATCTAAAAAATCTTATTTATTTCTATATGAAAATGTATTTTAAAATAAACAATACTGCCAAAATATACATTAAAGGTTTTACTTCTTTTGCTTTTCCACCAAATATATGAAGGATTACGTATGAAATAATACCAATTGCAATACCGTCTGAAATGCTGTATAACAGAGGCATTGACAATAATGCAAGGTATGCTGGAATTGCTTCAATTGGATTTTCAAATGAAATATCTTTTACTGCCATAATCATTAAGAAACCAACAAAAATTAATGCTGGAGCTGTTGCAAATCCAGGAATTGCAATAAAAATAGGGCTTAACACAATTGATACCAAGAATAATAAAGCAGTAACAACAGATGCTAGACCTGTTCTGGCTCCTTCAGAAACACCTGATGAACTTTCTACAAAAGTTGTTGTTGTAGATGTACCTAAAATTGCACCAACTGATGTTGCAATTGAATCAGCAAGTAAAGCAGGTTTGATTCTAGGAAGTTTACCATCTTTATCAAGCATTTTTGCTTTATCTGCACAACCAATCAAAGTTCCCAATGTATCAAAAATATCAACAAATAGGAATGCACACATAATAACAAAGAGGTCAAGTAAATTAAAGTTTTCAAATGCACTGGATGTAAAGCACTGACCAAATGTCTTTCCAATAGCAGCTATATTGAAATCGCTCCATACAGGAAGAACAGAATTACCAGTATAAAGACCAGTAAGCTGAGCAATAATTCCTAAAAACCAAGTTGCCAAAATACCAATCAAAATTGCACCTTTTACATTCTTTACATAAAGAACAGCAATAATTAGTAATCCGATTAATGCTAAAACTGCGCATATACCAACATTTGTAAAATCTTCTCTAAAGTCTACAATTGTAACTAATGTTGCATCACTATTTACAACAACTGATCCATTTTCAAGACCAATGAATGCTATAAATAAACCGATACCAACAGATACTCCCTTCTTTAATTGCAAAGGGATTGCATCAAAAATTGCTTCTCTGACATTTGTCAAAGAAAGAATAAGGAAAATAATGCCTTCAGCAAATACTGCAAATAATGCAAATTGCCATGAATATCCCATAGCACCGCAAACAGTATAAGCAAAATAAGCATTTAAACCAAGACCTGGTGCTAAAGCAAATGGATAGTTAGCAAGTAATGCCATACACAAAGTTCCTATAAAGGAAGCAAGTGCAGTTGCTATTAAAATTGCTTGTGGATCCATTCCTGAAGCCGAAAGAATGGATGGGTTAACTGCTAAAATGTAAGCCATTGCCATAAATGTGGTAATACCACCAATGACTTCCGTTTTAACATCAGTTCCGTTTTCCTTTAACTTGAAAAACTTTTCTAACATTCTTATTTCTCCTCTCGTATCTTAAGAATTCATTAAATTTTACCATAGTAATTTTATAAGATTTATAAAAAATTTACAATATAATTCCTATATCTTTTTTAATCAGTAAAAGGCTTATGATATGAATATCCGCAAAATGTATCTTATTTCATCTAAAATATAGCGTTTATATCAACTTGTATAACAGATTTTTGTATACAAATCTTTGTTCTATTTGTATGTTTAATACTCTTTCAAATACTCAGCCAATTCATAACATCTCTCTCTTGTTGATGCAGCTTCTGAATCATAATAAATCAATGGATACATACTGCCACCTCCAAATTCTGAAGCCTCTGCTTCTGCCTTTGCATCTTTTTTCTGAATCCATTCTCTCTGTTCAGCTAATATTGTATTATATTCGTCTTCTGGAAGACAGGATTTAATGTAACTCCAGATTTTATTTAATTCATCATCCCAACAGGTAAATATTTCTCGAGATGTCTGATTTAATTCTATTTGGGAAAGATAACCACTTGTCAGATTCTCTTCATATACTTCTGTCTGTTTTTTTATTGCATCAAGATCTTCCATAATCTGATTATAAATTGATTCGTATTCATATCCGATAAATCCATACCCCGGATTCTCATTGTATATTGCGTAAAATGGTAATTCTTTTACATCATCCGTCAAAAATAGCCACATTTTTAAATCTTCCGAAAAATGATTGGTTGGTGTACCAGGAAGATATAAATATATCTTTCTAGCCTCATCCAAACCATAAGGAGCAGAATAAATATATAACATTTCATCTATGATTTCTTCTTTTCCCTCTTCCTCTGCACATTCCAAAGATTCGATTTCAAACTCATAAGTATTATCATCTACTTTTTGAGGACTTGTAAATTTTCCAGAAAAATCACAGTAATATAAGGTTCCATTAGGGTACTCTGCACTGTTACATCCCATATCAGAATCATGATAATTCCCATAAAATGATCCGTCTTCTTGAACATATAAGTAAGTACACCATCCACCAACACCACTTGAAAACTCAAATGTAATATTTGAAATATCGGCAAATGAAAATTCATTCGCTTTCATTTCATTTGTGTCTGTTTCATTTGTTTCCCCAGCTTTATCGTGACTTAAATCAGTATTCGTATCGGAATCCGTTTCTTTTTGATTGGATGCGTCATCTGTTTCAGTATTTTGATTATCTTTTTTATCTGCAGTTATCTGTTCTGTCTGTACAGTCTCAGTGTCTTCTTTTACAGTCTGTTCAGGCTGACCACAACCAAATAACAACAATCCAATCATAGAAATTAACACTATTTTTTTCATATAAATCTCCTCTCTGCTTCAAGGCTAATAATAATTAATCTTGTTAAATATTTTATATTTATATTCTCTTAATAACAAGTACTTTTTCTATTTGACTATCTGCTAGAATAAAGAATGTGCCTTATCACAAAGCGTGTTTCGTTAGTTTCGTGGCGCTCGTCGAAAACCTATGTAAACATAATTTTCTCCTCGTTGCTCGCGTAAATTAGAAAGAGTTACAAATAATTGCTTTTCACAACAATTTGTAACTCTTCAAATTATACGTTAAATCTAAATAGAATAACATCTCCATCTTTTACGATGTATTCTTTTCCTTCCAAACCAACAAGGCCTTTTTCCTTTGCAGCCGCATATGTTCCACAATCTAATAAGTCCTGATAGTTAACAACTTCTGCTCTAATGAATCCTCTTTCAAAATCTGTATGAATTTTTCCGGCAGCCTGTGGAGCCTTTGTTCCTTTTTTGATTGTCCATGCTCTAGTTTCATCCTCACCTGATGTAAGGTAACTAATTAAACCTAATAGGCTATAGCTTGCTTTAATTAATTTTTCAAGACCAGATTCAGCTAATCCTAATTCTTCAAGGAATTCTTTCTTTTCATCATCATCTAATTCGGCAATTTCCTGTTCAATCTGAGCACAGATTACAAACACTTCAAATCCTTCTCCTGCAGCAAATTCTCTAACAGCTTTAACATTTTCATTTGTTTCGCCATCATTTGCTAAATCATCTTCAGCAACATTTGCAGCAAAAATTACTGGTTTGTAAGTTAATAAGTTATATGAAGCTAAAAGTGCTGCTTCATCATCATCATTTGGTTCAAAACTCTTTGCTAATTTTCCTTCTTCAAGATGTTTCTTGATTCTTTCAAGTAAATCTACTTCCTTAGCTAATGACTTATCGTTTCTTGCACCTTTAACAGCCTTCGCAATTCTTCTTTCTAAGATTTCAATATCTGAGAAAATTAATTCCAAGTTGATTGTTTCAATATCTCTGATTGGGTCAACACTTCCATCTACATGGATAACATTTGTATCTTCAAAACATCTAACAACATGAACGATAGCATCTACTTCTCTAATGTTTGATAAGAACTGATTTCCTAAACCTTCACCCTTAGATGCACCTTTAACCAAACCTGCAATATCAACAAACTCGATAACTGCTGGTGTAACCCTCTTAGAATTATATAAATTACCTAACAATGTTAATCTTTCATCTGGTACTGGAACAACACCTACGTTTGGATCTATTGTACAGAATGGATAGTTAGCTGATTCTGCACCTGCTTTTGTTAATGAATTAAATAATGTACTTTTACCAACGTTTGGCAAACCAACGATTCCTAGTTTCATAATATATTTTTCTCCTTATAAAAGTATTAATTTAATATAAGCTTTGAGCCAAATAAAAAGGACGAAAAATCGACCTCAAGCTCGCTTGAAAGGTTGATTTTTAGTTTTTTTAATCGGCGAATACCATACAGCGAGGAAATGCATTTGCATTTTCGAGCTTTGCTCAAAGCATCGTAAAATTCCTCTAGTGAGCCATTTTTCACAAAATTACTTTTAGAATTGTCTTTACAACTTTTTTTCTATATAGGAAACCCTAATACAGCAATATGTAGTATATCACATCAGAGGCAAAATGTACATTTCTTTCTTCCATATAATGATAATTCACAGTTATATTTCAATGGTTTTGACAATAAACTGTTCAAATGCTCTTCTTTTCACAAGCTTTTTCAATCGATGGCATCAGTCACTGTCACGTTAGACGATATATACGTATTCGATTGCTCTGAATGCAAAATCTTCATAAGCCTTGAAAATACTGTTCTGCAATAATTCTGCGAGTTCCATCACCTATGGTCACACCCATTTTATGAATAACATTTCGGGTTTTCACTAAAATTGGGCATTTCATACCGTATAACTCTCACGAATTCAGTAAACTCAATATTTTGCAGAGTTGTTGCAGATTCGGATTATCTGAACAGATAGCTTGGTGAAGTGAAAACAGGATAAGCCGGGAGTTTCATATAGAATATGCTGCTTTGGCAACTCCTCACTCCCATGTCGTGAACCTTAGGATATCAAAGTAAAGATGATACTTTCACTTTTGGTCCAATGGGCCAAAACCTCGATACAATACTACTATTTTTATATCCTATATCCTTAATCATCACTTTACCATATTGCTTCACTTAACTCGTAGTTTCCGCATATATTTTTTATAATAATTCCAGTATCTTCCAAGTAACTAATACAGTTCAAAATATATTGCTTTGTAAATCTTTTTGCTTTATCATCCGACCATTGTTTAAATAAATCTACTATTTTTTTCTCATCAGCATTGCTATTTTTTTCAACCAGGTACAGAACAGTTGCAATCCCTTCCAGTTTTTTATCGGTTCCTACTTTATTTACATACTCAGTTGCCTTATCCACAGCTGGCAAAAGCTTTTTCAACTTATCCTCTGTCTTTTTACTACAAAGAACCTTATAAGCTTGTTCATAAGTGTCTTGTGAATTAGCAAATCCATAAAACTGTTGATATTCTTTTATTCCTCTTGCTACAATATCAATCGAATGAGAATATGGTCCATAATTCCATTTATCAAACTTAAAATATTCTTCATCTAGAAAATAATTCATAAAAAACGCTGTTTTCTGCAAACGTATAGCTCCAAATTTAGCCAATTTCATTCGTATCTGTAACAAAACTAAGCTTGAAACATTTAGTTGTGGTGCCTCTTTGACCACAGGTTTATATGAATTTGCTGGTTCAAAAACATAAATTTGGCAGCTTTCTTTGATAGGCTCAAGTTTTTCCTCTATAACTCTTTTCACATCATTCCAATTCAATCCACCATTACCACATCCTAGAGGTGGAATTGCCACAGATGATATTCCATTCTTAATTATTAATTCAACTAACAATTGTAAACCATCTTCGATATAATACATTTGAGATTTTTCACGCCACTTATTTTTCGTTGGAAAATTAACAATTATTTTCCCATCTTCTTTGTAGGAATGAATTGTTCCTATTCTCAATTCACCAATTCTACATGCTCTAATATAGTCTTTATTATTGTCTGGATATCTAAGTTTGAATTGATACGCAATTCCTTTTCCCATATATCCTTCACAATTAACCGTATTAACAAGGCATTCAGCATCTGATTCCAATAGATTACCCGTTGTATATTCTATCATAAGCTGCTCCTTTCTCTAATTCCTAATTTCTTTCAAACCAAATCGGTTGCACATTAACATATGGCGGTGGACAGTCAATTCCGTATTTTTCAAGTTTATCTATTACAATTTGTTTTAACTCTTCAGATGGAACATAAATACATTGAAAACATTTTGGCGGTACAATTAAATCCGTAAGGCATTCTGCCATTTTCACTTCTTTTGCATATGTATCTGTCCTATTTCTTTCCATCATAGTATCCCAATCTATTTTGTCAAAGCCTTCATCATAACTAAATAATTCAAACGCATCACTTGATAATGGGTGTTGTGGCAATATGAAAAAATTATTAAACCTTGCCAATTCTCTAGTTATACATATATATATCATTTCTTGAGGATTATGCGCATGTTTTACTGCCACATCAAAAGCGGAGTATGGATGAAAATGAAATGGTGTAAATCCATCCAACCCTAATTCTGTCCTCTTGTCTATTATATTTGCATCAGCAACATCAATAAATTTTATACTATTCTCTAAAATCAATTTCCTAGGTAATAGTCCATATTCTAGAATCGAATCTAAATTATCAAGTTCTGTCAGATGATATAATAATTTTTGTGTCTTTGCTGTTTCAATTCCCATTTCAAGGTCCTCCCTCTTTCATTTTACCGTAGTATGTAATGCATTGTTTCATTTTTATCTTCTTATTCCATATAAGTAATTATGCTACCTGCTTGTATCTCATAAACACATACTCGTATATTCTCTGCCTGTACTCGAAAATAGCATAATCTGAATAACTCTCTGGTAACTCCTCCCAAAGAATCTTTCCAATCAAGTTATCAACCTCAGCCTTTGTTTCCTGTTTATCTGTCCAGTGATCAAGCTCAGCTATCTTAGATTTAATCTTCTCAAGTAAATCCACAGCCACTTTCTTTATCTTATTAATATCCTCTTTTGAAAGATTTTCATTAAAAAGCATATCATATAAGGAAAGTTCTTCGTCAGAACTAAAACCTTCACGAACATATCGCTGTTCTTCTTGGTTCATTGAATTAGCCAAGTTCATAAGATCCATGAATATCTTTTCAATATTTGCTCTATCCTGCTCTTTATTATAATCCTCAATTATCTGCTGATATCTCTCATAATAATCAACACGTCTAGGATTCTCTTTTAGCATACTATCAAGCCTTGTTTGAATAAGCTCGTCCAAATCCATAATAAGAAGATTCTTTTTCTGTGCCTTTGCAAATTCTCTTCGAAGCAAATCGAAATCAATTTTGCTAATATCAAACCTCTTTGCAAAAGAATTGTCCTTCGATGTCTGTTCAATTAATATGTATTCTCCGAGAATACCGTTAATTTGAATCATTAGATCAACAGTATCTACGTGTTTCTTCTTTTTCTTCAATTCATCGTAGATTGCAATGATAGCATCTTTTCTCTCTCTGTCAGCTACAGAAATATCATTTCTATCCAGATACTTCATCATACGATTCAGTTCATTTGCATAGGTCATAAACTGCTTGCGCGATTCTCTGCTATCAGACACCGCATTTGCCGCCGTTTGTAACAAGGCTAGCTTCGCAAAATCTCTAGCTTGAATCAAATCTTCTAAATCAAAATATTTACTATCAAGAAATTCTGTTGCAGCTGCGATTACTTCAAGTAGATGCTCTATCAATTCACCTTTATCTACCGTTGGCTCTGTACTTCTTCCGCCAACATTTGCCGTATAATCAGCAAGTGCCTTACGAAGTGCTTTCACAATTCCAATATAATCAATGATAAGACCGTTACTCTTTCCCTCTGCTACACGATTCGCTCTTGCTATCGTCTGCATAAGAGTATGAGCCTTCAAAGGCTTATCTAAGTACAAGCATGACAGACATTTAACATCAAATCCGGTGAGCCACATTGCACATACAAAAACAACTCGAAGCGAATTATCTTTATCCTTAAATTCCTTATCAAGTTCTCTCTTTTCCATCTTTTCACGATGAGGCTTAATATCAAGATTCCATTTCTTAAATATCTGAATTTCATTCTGTTCCTGAGATATTACAACAGCCATCTCTGTTTCTTTCATCCACTTAATCTTACGATCAAGCTCCTGAACTTCCTGCTGTGATGCATTTGCACGAACAACATCTAATCGCTTTATCTCTTTTTCCCAATAGTCCTGAACCAAATTGTACATTCGTACACAGGTTACTTTATTTAAACATACGAACATAGCTTTACCGCTTGTCCAAAGATCTGAATAATGAGAAACAAAGTCTTTCGCAACCGACCTGAGTCTTGGTTCCGCTGTCATCAAATGAATTTCTTTTTCAAATTCATGTTCTAGCTTTTCTGTCTGATCTGCATCAAGGTCAGCAGCTTCGATTGCATCAAGAATCTTATCAGTGATATCCGGATTATGAATATCTAATATCTTTTCGCCACGATTTTCATAATAAAGAGGTACCGTTGCTTTATCCTCTACCGCTCTCTTAAAATCATAAATAGAAATATAACCACCAAATGTACGCTCTGTAATATTGTCATTAGAAAGGAGCGGTGTTCCCGTAAATCCTATGCGAGCTGCTGTCGGAAGTAATTCAACCATATTATCAGCAAAGATTCCATACTGGCTACGATGTGCTTCATCAGACATAATAATTATGTCATGTTCAGGAATAATTGGTTCATCCGCCTTCTTATTAAATTTTTGAATTAATGTAAATATAAAACTTGGGTTACCCTTTAACTTGTTAATCAGGTCATCCCCACTTGTAGCAATAAACTTTGCCGCCTTTGTTTTTCCAAGCAATCCACAGTTTTCAAAAGTGTCGCTAATCTGCGTATTTAGCTCTTCTCTATCTGTCAAAACGACTATTGTAGGAGAACCCGAAAACTTTCGACGGATTTTTTGCGACAAAAATACCATCGAATAACTCTTTCCTGAACCCTGAGTATGCCAAAAAACACCAAGTTTACCATTATTAAGTTTTCTAGCTTCATAAGCTTTTACAGCTTCATTTACTCCCAAGTACTGATGGTTACGAGCTAGTATCTTTACTGTGCTCCCACCTGAATGGTCATATAAAATGAAGTTTTCCAACAAATCAAGGAAATTCTCTTTCTTACAGATACCCCGAAGCATTGTTTCAAGAGCAACACTTCCCTCTTCCCGTTCAGAAAGTCTCTTCCACTCATGGAAAAACTCGTATTTGCTTCCAAGTGTTCCAACCTTTGCCTCGATTCCATTCGATAACATTAAAAATGCATTGTAATAGAATAGATGAGGTATTGTATCAAGATAATCGGTATAATTATCGGTATATGCATTTTGTACATCAACAGAATTCTTTTTTAGTTCAACAAATAACAACGGAATACCATTCACAAATCCCACTATGTCTGTACGTCTACGGTACAAGTCTCCATGTATTTTCATTTCCTTTACTGCTAAAAAATCATTTTTATCTGCATTAACAAAGTCAATGACAGCAACTCTCTTTTCCTCAGTCTGACCATTTGGTTTCTTAACTTTTACAGGGATACCCTCTCTAATAAATCCGTACTTTTCTTCATTTATCTGCATTAAAGAAGCTGATGACATATGATGTTCAAATGTCTTTATTGCATCCTCTATTAAAGCCGATGTCATCCATGGGTTTAATCTTGATAAAGCCTCTTTGAAGTGCTTTACTAATAAAATCTCTTTATATGATTTTCTTCCAAATGAACCATTTTCGCCTAGTACTTCTGTGTTGTAGGCAAGTTCTACTCGCCAGCCAAGTTCTTCTTCAAGGAGGTGACCAGCACTTTCCTGTACTAATATGTTTTCTGAATAATCATAACTCATACTTTTGCCATCCTTTTTTAACTAACATATTTCTATAGCGTTTAACTTTCTATTCATTGATTTTTCTTAAAACATCTTCAACTCTCTTCTTTCTTTCCATATTGTCAATTTCCAATTTTGAAAGCAACCACATATGGTAGATATCATCATAGTAATCTTCGACTTCCTTAGGTGAAAGACTGCTAATATATGGATTATCACTATTATTATGACGAACAAATTTTTGGAACATTTGAAATAAATTTCCTGCAAGAGTTTTATTTGTGCTATTCAACTTGTTTCTCTGAGGTTCAATGTCATCGGCAAGATATTTTAGAATTGTTTTCTTCTTTTGTAAATCGCCTTTTGTTTGTTTATGTATAAACGCCTTGACATCATACGCCAATGATTCGTCAACTAATTCTGCAACAGCAATAACGGTAGGATCTTTATCCACAAAAATCGTTATCTCATCTTTTTTTGCCGCAATTAAACCGAGCTCATCCATGCACCCTTCTACTGTTCGGTATAAATCATCTTTAAGATATTCTGAATCATAATCCAAAGAAATACTTGCATATTTCCACAGGTGATCACACAAAGTGACAACATATTCACAATATGAAATCAATTCCTGCACTGTTATTGATTCACTCGGGTGAGTAAACTTAAAACCGTATGTATCATTAAAATCATCCAGACTTAATGCACGATTCTTGAAACTATCAGGGAAAAATTGGATATTTCCATCAACTAAATTGATTAGTGGTGTAATATGTGGGCCAATGTTATCCGCAGAATTGAATAACGTCCAAATACGCGCATATTCTCTGGCACCATTGAATTTTCGTCCCTTTATGATATCGTACATATTTGAGCGCACTGATGGATTTACTTCTGTTTTCTCTTTCTGGTCAGCAATACTGTCGCTAATATTAGTAGCTTGAGCATCTGTTGAAAAGAGTTCCTCTACTGTTTCTTCTGCATCTGGAACAATCTCAAACAATAAACCTTGCAACTTTGCCTTCATTGTTTTCAAATTGTCTTTGAGGGATGATACATCTATATATTCATAAGAAAATCCTACTCCTTTGAAGTAATTGTACATACTTGTTCCCCAGTTTTTTATCTGGTTTTGGTACGTGCCATCTAACTCTCGATGTAATTCTTTCAGTCGTTCAAAATCGTCTATTTCAACTACTGAATCAATTCTCTTTATATCCGCTAAAAGTTTTTTAACTTGACCTTCTTTTTTCCTCTGAGTCGGTGTTTTAAATCCAGCAAGGTCATCATAATTAGGTCTTTTTTCCATTATTTTATACCTCAATTTCTCCACTCATAAGTTTAGGTAGTAAGCGGTTACGTGCCTGTGTTGATTTATTACATTTATCTCGTAATTTTTGAATTTGCAAAAGTATAGGGGATACCAATTTATCAAATTTATTTGCAAGTTCTTGCGTTGGAACTGAGATAGATTCTGCTTTAAGATATTTAAAATGTCTTGCATAATGATAATTTGATAAATCTACTGCAATTAGTGATAAATACAATAACGATTGCGGCATACTATCAACATCACTTACAATCAACTGCGTCCCATCAGCACCTTTTGCAAATGGGAACTGTATATATTTTAAAACTCTTGTATGATCACCAAACACAATAACTGGTTTACCTATATCTACCAACGATTCACTATCATTTGTATAACCCGCAATAAAATCACGACTTTGGTCAATAACAGGAATTATTCCTTCGCATAGATAATCAACAGTTTTAATTTGCTTTGTACGTGGTAGTTTTACGATAACATCACCAATCAGCTCTTTCCTCCACCCCTCCGGCACACCAGCAACAATCTTCACATCCTCATGTCCCGGAAAATGCAAATCTACAAACCATTCCTTATACAAACGCTGAGCAGCTTCTTCAAGGAGCTTGATTTGCTTTTGACTGTTTATAATGAGATTGTCATAGGCAGAAAGAATACTAGCAATCTTATCTTGAGTTTGTTTATCTGGCACCGCTGTTTCGTAAACCTCTAATCTCCCTTGACTAAGGTTTTGAATATTTGCTCCTATTGCCGTACCAGACATAGCTCTTCTAAAT
>CAYOMP010000059.1:0-14761 GCA_964405075.1 uncultured Lachnospiraceae bacterium | reverse complement strand
ATTTTATTTCCTAATTCTAAAAAAAATATAAACTTGTTAAAAATAAAGTTTCATAACCTTTACTCTACATTCATACTTCGTTCATAATTTCTCCATATTCTAACATTATACTCTTAAACATAGTAATAAAACTTTTTCATATTCAAAAAGGTCGATGTAAATCGACAATTCTCCCTTTTATTATAGTAATATAAACGATGAAATCATTGGTTCCCAAGCCAATGGTTTTTTTGTTGCCAAGCATACGACAAACAGGTCCAGTGGACCTGTTTTAGTTTTATTTAAACATAATTATTTACACGTGAATTTGTTTGAACTATAATATATGTGGGATTTTAATACAATGGTATTTGTAAATGTTTGGAGGATTTAACAATGGAAGATAATGAAGGGGCAAGAGTTCTTGAATTAGAACATCAAGTAGCACAACTACAACATGAATGTGATATGTTAAGAAAAACCGCTAATCAATTAACCAATACTATTGAACGATTAATTTCAGCTTATATTATAAAGAAATGATTCTAAAACAATTCTTTTATGAAATATTAATCGACAAGATTTAAGTAAAAAAGTGTGCTAAGCACACTTTTTTTTACTCTAAAACAATTCTACAATTCACTTTTTATACTCACGTCCTTCGTGCTTCCTTTTTCTTTGAGCACCATAGGTTATAAATCAAACAATGACAATTGATTTGATTCTGGTAAGTCACCTAGCATCCCCAAATCTGCCATTAAGTCAGTAACTGTAGAGGATACTTTAGCCCTTTGTCTAAAATCATCTTTAGATAAAAACTTACCATCTTTTGCCGCTTCAACAATTGAATCTGCTGCCTTGTCACCCAATCCATCAATGGAACTAAATGAAGGCATTAACTTACCATCAAATATCTGGAACTGTCTGGATTGTGCCATATAAACGTTAATTGGCATAAATTCAAAACCTCTGGCATACATTTCCTGAACAATCTTCATATCCTTCAATGTATCCTGCTCTTTTTTACTTAATGTATCTGCACGTTTCTTATAATCAGCCATATGATATTCTAGTTTTTCCTTTCCAAGGCACATTAATTCATAGTTAAATGCACTTGCTCTAATACTGAAAAACGCAGCATAATATGCCAAAGGATAGAATACCTTACAATACGCTATTCTCCAAGCCATCATAACATATGCCGCAGCATGTGCTTTAGGGAACATATACTTAATTCGTTTACATGATTCAATATACCAATCATCTACACCATGCTTTAGCATTTCTTCTTCCCATTCCGGCTTTAAGCCTTTCCCCTTACGCACACTCTCCATAATAGTAAAGGATAATTCACTCTCCACGCCCTTATTAATTAAAAATGTCATAATATCATCACGAGTACATATTGCAGTAGAAATAGTTGCTTTACCTTCCTGAATAAAATACTGAGCATTATTTAACCATACATCAGTACCATGTGATAGTCCTGAAATACGAATCAAATCCGAAAGTGTACTAGGCTTAGTGTCTAATAACATCTGAATAACGAAATCTGTACCAAACTCTGGAATCCCCAAAGAACCCACAGGACATCCATCCAAATCCTCCGGTGTGACCCCTAACGCCTCTGGACTTCTAAATAAAGACATAACCTCTTTACAATCAAAAGGTATCTCCTGCGCATTAATCCCAGTTATATCTTCCAGCATTCTTATCATGGTCGGATCGTCGTGACCAAGTATATCTAACTTTAATAGGTTATGGTCAATTGAGTGATAATCAAAATGTGTGGTTACTGTGTCTGTTGTCATATCATTAGCAGGTCTTTGAACAGGTGTAAAAGAATATATCTTTTCACCATGAGGTAATACAATAATACCTCCCGGATGCTGACCTGTTGTTCTTCTTATTCCTACACATCCCTCTACTATTCTTTCTATTTCACAAGGTCGCTTATGTATTCCTCTTTCTTCATAATAGTTTTTAATATAACCATATGCTGTCTTATCTGCTAACGTACCAATTGTTCCTTCTCTAAATGTCTGCCCTGCACCAAAAATAACTTCTGTATATCTATGGGCACAGCTTTGGTAATCTCCCGAGAAATTAAGGTCAATATCTGGTTCTTTATTTCCTTTAAATCCCAAAAATGTCTCAAATGGAATATCAAATCCATCTTTCATCAATAATTCACCACATACAGGACAATTCATATCAGGCATGTCACATCCTGCTCCACCTACATATGGCTTAACAGCTTCTGAATCAAAATCACTATAATGACATTTCTTACAATAATAATGAGGTCTTAACGGATTTACTTCCGTAATACCCGCCATTGTTGCTACAAAAGACGAACCAACAGAACCTCTGGAACCAACCAGGTATCCATCTGCATTTGACTTCCACACCAGTTTCTGCGCAATAATATACATAACGGCAAAACCATTAGAAATAATAGAATTAAGTTCTCTCTCTAGTCTTTCGCTAACTACCTCTGGTAAATTCTCTCCATATATTTCGTGAGCTTTATTGTAACAAATATCTCTAAGTGTCTGATCAGAATTCTCAATAACTGGTGGACATTTATCCGGTCGAACAGGTTCTATTTTTTCTACCATATCAGCTATTTTATTAGTGTTTGTAATAACTACTTCTTCAGCCTTTTTACTGCCCAAATAACTGAATTCCTTAAGCATTTCCTCTGTTGTTCTTAAATACAAAGGTGCCTGATCATCCGCATCAGAAAAACCTTTTCCTGCCATAATTATTCTTCTGTATACTTCATCCTCTGGATCAAGGAAATGCACGTCACAGGTTGCCACTACCGGCTTATTAAACTTTTCTCCAAGACTTACTATTCTTTTATTAATAGCTATTAAGTCCTCATTTGAATTAATATCCGGGTACTTATCACTCTCTATCATAAATTTGTTATTACCTAATGGTTGTATTTCCAAATAATCATAAAACTCAACCAATCTGGCAATTTCCTCATCTGCTGCACCTTCAATTAACGCTCTATACAATTCTCCCGCTTCACATGCCGAGCCAATTATTAATCCTTCTCTATTTTCTAAAAACTTGCTCTTTGGTATTCTTGGATCTCTGTTAAAATAATCAATATGAGACATAGAAACCAAATTATAAAGGTTAACACGTCCAACATCATTTTTTGCCAGAATAATAGCATGATAACGTGGCATTTTCTTTACTCTGTCCTTAGAAACTGCTCCTAATTCATTAACCTGCGTTAAGTCAAAAATATTCTCAGCCTTTAGCATCTTGATAAACTCTACAAATATCTGTGCTGTGCATTCTGCATCATCTACTGCCCTATGGTGGCTAAGCAGTGGTATATTCAAAGCCTTAGCTATAGTATCTAACTTAAATCTGTTAAGTGCAGGAAGCAAAACTCTGGCCATTGCAACTGTATCTACACTGGTAAAATCATGTTTTATTCCCATATTATTACAATTTTGTTTAATAAAACTCATATCAAAGCTAGCATTATGTGCCACCATAATAGCCCCATTGCAAAACTCAAGAAACTCCGGTAATATTGTCTCTATTTCAGGTGCTCCAATTACCATATTGTCATTAATATTTGTCAATTCCTCAATTCTAAATGGAATAGGAATTTTAGGATTTACAAAAGTTGAATATCTATCAACAATTTCTCCATTAACAACCTTTACAGCGCCAATTTCTATGATTTTATCTTTCATAGGGCTAAATCCTGTTGTTTCTATATCAAATACCACATATGTATCATCAATAGATTGTCCCTTGTCGTTATCTACAATATTCTTTAAATCATCTACTAAATAGGCCTCAACCCCATATATTACCTTGAATTCGTCTCCTTTTTCCAATGCGTGAAAGGCTTCCGGAAAGGCTTGTACATTACCATGATCCGTAATAGCTATAGATGACATTCCCCATTTTTTCGCCCTGTTAATAATAGTTTTTGCATCAGTAACTCCATCCATATCACTCATCTTCGTATGACAATGGAGTTCCACACGTTTTTCAGTATTGGTGTCCATCCTTGTAGTTGTAAAATCCGGGATTTTTTTCATACCAACCATAAATGACATAGTCAGTTCATGGTCAAACTTATCTAACATTGGAACTGCTTTTAACTTAACAAATATTCCTTTGTTAACATCCTTCTTTAGTTCTTCATGTTGCTCTTTGGTTAAGAACATTTTTACGGAAATAGTGTCTGTAAAATCTGTCACATTAAACATAAACATAATTTTTTCATTTCGAAGTTCTCTCTCATCTACAGAAATTATTTTGCCTCGAATTACTACTTCCCCTATTTCACCTGTAATCTGTTCTATTGCTGTTATTTCATCTTCTTCAAAATCTCTACCGTAAATAACATCTGGATTATCTGATTTTTTAATACCATTGCCACCTGCAAAATCATTTCTCCTAAACGGCTTCTTTTCAAAAGATTTCTTTTCAAAAGATTTCTTCTCAAAGTTCTTCTTTTCAGGTTCTTTTGTTGGAGAAGTTTTAGCTACTAATGGTTGTTTTTCCTTCCCCTCTGTTTTTCCGCCATCTTCAGACCAAGGCAATGCTTCTCCACTTCCAGCATCCATAAATTCTTCCCCATCAGGATTATTTCCACTAACTGCTACCCTTTTCTTATTAGCATATGGCGAACGGCTGACTATTAGTGCTATTTCCTGTTCAATCTTTAAGTCCGCCATTTTAATTGCTTTAACCGGCACCGCCTCTTTATACTCAACATCAACTATAATGTTGCATCCAAATCTTTCATTAAATATCTTATCTATTACTCGCAATAGCTCATCTGATTTTCTCTTCAAAATAACATTATCTTCTAACACAATAATCATTTTTCCATCTTCAAATCTACAATCAGCTTTGGCAAATGCGTTATGTTCTACCATACTATATTGTTCAAGTTCTAATAAAATACTCTCTCGATATACGTCCATAATGTTACTCGGAGTATACTGCTCTGACAAATCAAACCTCTCGTATATCTTTACTGTCATATTTTTATTAGCAAATACTTGATTTTTTATCTCATCTTCTAAGCTAAAAATATCTTTCTTTATGATTAGCTTTCTGCTATACAAATATACCCTTAAAAAATCACGAGCAGAGGTTGTCGAAACCTTCGTAACCTCTGCTTGATTCATAAGAGCTGTCAAAGTATCATTAAGTTTTAAATTTGGAAATACCTCAAAAAATGGTTTTGCCATATTTACTCACTCCAATTTAATAATTCTTCTCTTAGCGTTTCTAATAATTTTTCTTCTGGTACCTTTCGAATTATTTCTCCTTTTTTTATAAGAAGACCCTCACCAATACCACCAGCAATTCCCAAATCTGCCTCTTTTGCTTCACCAGGACCGTTTACAACACATCCCATAACTGCTACCTTTAAATCTAATGGTATATCTGCAACCATTTCCTCTACTTTATTTGCTAAACTAATCAGATCAATCTTAGTTCTTCCACATGTTGGACATGAAACGACCTCAATTCCACCCTTTCTTAAACCTAATGTTCTAAGAATAAGCTTAGCTGTTTTTATTTCTTCTACAGGATCTCCAGTAAGTGAAACTCTAATTGTATCACCAATTCCCTGATTTAGAATAATTCCAAGACCAACTGAAGATTTAATGTTTCCAGAATATAATGTTCCAGATTCAGTAATACCTACATGTAAAGGATATTTTGTCTTTTGAGATATTAATTCATGAGTCTTTACACACATTAATACATCGGATGACTTAATACTAATAACAATATTATCATATCCTAAATCTTCAATAATTTTCACTTTATTTAAAGCGCTCTCAACAATTCCCTCTGCTGTTACTTTACCATATTTAGCGATAATATCTTTCTCAAGAGAACCGCTATTTACGCCTACTCTGATAGGTACGTTGTATTCTTTTGCTTTATCTACAACTGCTTTTACTTTTTCAATATCTCCAATATTACCTGGATTAATTCTAATCTTATCCGCACCATTCTCAATTGCTGCTATTGCCATTCTATAATCAAAATGGATATCTGCAACTAATGGAATATTTATCTGTTTTTTAATCTCTTTTATTGCTAATGCTGCATTCATATCAGGCACTGTACATCTAACTATATCACAGCCTGCTTTTTCTAGTCTCTTTATCTGAGCTACAGTAGCTTCAACATCATCTGTTCTTGTATTTGTCATAGACTGAATAAGTATTGGATTTCCTCCGCCTATTACTCTATCGCCTATTTTAATTACTTTTGTATCATCTCTATACATAACGATATCTCCTTTGCACAAGGGTTAAAAAATGTTTCTAATGTCATTAAACATTACAAAAATCATTAATAGCATTAATGCCATCAAACCAATGAAATGTACCATTCCCTCTTTTTCCTGGTCAATTGGCTTACCTCTTAACACTTCAATAAATAGAAATACTAATCGACCACCATCTAGAGCTGGAAATGGAATAAGATTCATTACACCTAAGTTAGCCGACAACAGAATGGATATATTTAACATATTTAACCATACATAAAATGTTCCACTTGACTTAGTCTCTTCATATGTTGTTCCAATAACATTGACTATTCCTACCGGTCCGGATACATCGTCAGCTGAAACCTGCCCCTTAAACAACATTCCCAAGCTTTTTAGCGTTGTATCAATCCAATACTTAACTTCGTAAGCACTATATTTCAAAGTTGTTAACGGGTTTCCCTTTACTCTACTACCATCATACTGTAAACCATAATAATATGCATTAGCCTCACTATCATATTTAGGAGTTAACGTAACCGTCTTAACCTCTCCATCACGTTCATAAACAATATCCGCCGTTTCTCCCTGATGAAGCTGTACAAATAATGTAATTTCTCTATATACATTAATTTTTGTATCATTTATTTTTATTATTTTATCCCCAGCTTGAAGTCCTGCTTCCTGCGCTGGATATCCGTCCATTACCTGAGATATTATTGGTGCATCATATCCAATACTTCCTATAATAAAAATAGATAATATGAATGCTAATATAAAATTAAAAATAGGTCCCGCGGCAATTACAGATATTCTTGCCCATACACTCTTTTTTCCAAACGCTCTCTCATCATCTGAGTTTGTATCTTCACCCAGCATCATACATGAACCACCAAATGGCAATAATTTCAAACTATACTTAGTTTCACCCTTTGTAAAACTAGCAATGTTTGGTCCCATTCCTAACGAAAACTCTGTAACACAAATGCCATTTTTCTTGGCAAGTAAAAAATGTCCTAGTTCATGAAATATTACAATTGCACTAAATATTAATAATGCTAAAATAATTTTCAAAATTAACACCTGCTTTCAATCATTTCGTAAACTGCTTTTTCCACTTCAATAATCTCATCCACATTAGGATTTTCAATTAGTTTATGATTTTTCATACATTCTTCTATTGTATTAGTTATATCCAAATATCCGATTTTTCTATCTAAGAATAAGCTAACCGCCTTTTCATTTGCAGCATTAAATACTGTTGGCATACTTCCACCAGTTCTTCCTGCCTCATAAGCAAGCTTTAATCCTCTAAACGTTTCCATATCAGGTTTTTCAAAGGTAATCTGAGTAAGCTGGTGAAAATCCAATCTATCACCTTTTAGATATCTTCTGTCAGGATATGTTAACGCATATTGAATTGGTAGCTTCATATCTGGTGTTCCCAACTGAGCTATTACCGCACCATCAACATATTCAACCATAGAATGAATTATGCTCTGTGGTTGAATTACTACCTGTATATCATCAAAATCAACCTCGAATAACCATTTAGCTTCGATTACCTCTAATCCCTTGTTTACCATTGTAGAAGAATCAATCGTTATCTTTCTTCCCATAGCCCAATTAGGATGTTTCAAAGCGTCTTCTACTTTTACATTTTTTAACTGTTCAAGACTCCAACCTCTAAATGGTCCTCCTGATGCAGTAAGTAATATTTTACTTATTTGCTTTTTATTTTCGCCGTTTAGTGATTGGAATATAGCACTATGTTCACTATCAACAGGATATATATTAACTCCCATTTCTTTTGCTAATGGCATTATAATATGTCCTGCTGTTACCAATGTTTCTTTATTAGCCAAAGCTATATCCTTTTTTGCCTTAATTGCTGCAATTGTAGGTTTTATTCCAATCATTCCAACAATTGCTGTAACTACTACTGTAGCTTCTCCAAGAGTGGCAATTTCAATAAGTCCATCCATACCAGCTACTATTTTAACTTCTAAGTCCTTAATATTATCAGCCAGCTCTTTGGCTTTATCCTCACTCCAAACAGCAACAATCTTAGGCATAAACTCTCTAATCTGTTTTTCCAATAGCTCTATGTTAGAACCTGCTGCCAAAGCAACAACTTCCATGTCTTCATTTTCTCTTACTACTTCTAAGGTCTGTGTTCCAATAGAACCTGTTGAACCTAATACTGATATTTTTTTCATTTCGTCTCCTCTATCCAAAATATGCTACTGCAAGACCAAAAATAACAGGTGCTGTAAATATTACACTGTCAAATCTGTCCATAATTCCGCCATGTCCTGGAATAAGTGTTCCATAATCTTTTATATCATTGTTTCTTTTAATTGCAGAGGCAGCCAAATCACCTATCTGTGAAATCATTCCCCCTACACCACTAATAACTGCAAATCCAACCACTGGATTAATAGTAAATTGAGCATAACCTGAAACAGCTGCTCCATAGATTGCACCAAGTAATGCTGCACCAACTATACCACCTCGTCCACCTTCAATAGATTTCTTAGGGCTAAGTTTTGGTGCCATCTTATGTTTACCTATAAGCATACCTACGCAATATGCACATGTGTCACATCCCCATGAGCATATAAAAATAAGCCAAACAATAAATGCACCATTTACCAACATTCGAGTTTGGTAAATATATGAAAGCATTACTGATACGTAAAACACACCAAAAAATGCTGACATAATATCATTTGATTTGAATTTTGGGAATGTAAATACATATTCAGCCATCAAAATTATCAAAAACATCATAACCAAACACATCATATAATCTTTTTTCCCATTATATAACATTAGATAATAGCATATTGTCCATACATATCCAGTATAACCTAATATATTCTTTTCAATTTTCAAAACTCTATATAATTCAAATAAACCAACTAATGAAATAACCAATACTGTTGCCCAAAGCACCGTATCACCTGTTATTATAGTTGCTAGAGCAATAAGTACAAGCACTATTCCACTAAGCAATCTTGTCTTAAACATATTATTAACTCTCCTTTACTCCTCCGTATCTTCTTTCTCTACTATTATATTGTTCAATTGCTTTAACCAAATCTTCCTTTGTAAAATCTGGCCATAGTACATCTGTAATATAAAATTCTGAATATGCCAACTGCCACATTAGAAAATTAGATAATCTCAATTCACCACTGGTTCTGATTAATAAATCCGGGTCAGGAATATCCTTAGTATCTAAATAGCTTGCAAACAACTTTTCATCTATATCATCTATTGAAATCTTATTATTTTCCTTGTCAATTATCATTTTCTTCATAGCTCTAATCATTTCATCTCTACCACCATAATTAATAGCTACCTGAAAATTCAATCCGCCATTATTCTTAGATGCTTCTTCCAACTCTGCAATCTTTTCCTGCAAATCCACATCTAATTTACTCTTATCGCCAATAACACGAACTTTCATATCATTTTTTGCTGCTGTTTTTAAACATGTCTTCATATAATTTCGCAAAAGCTTCATCAAAGCATCTACTTCGCTTTGAGGTCTTTTCCAATTTTCTGTTGAAAAAGCATACACTGTAAGATATTTTACTCCCATTCTATAAGCTTCTTCACAAATAGTCTCTACTGTCTTAGCTCCCTGTGTATGTCCATAATTCCTTGGCATACCTTTTTTAGCAGCCCATCTACCATTACCATCTAAAATAATTGCAATATGTTGTGGAACGTTCATAATATCTCCTTTTTTCCATTTAATTCGAAAGAAAGACCGCCGGCAGTGCCCGCGGTCACTTATATTTGAATACTTTTCTGATTATACAGTAAGTACTTCTTTTGATTTATCCTCTACTGCCTTATCAATATTAGCAATAAAATTATCTGTCATTTTCTGAACACTATCTTCAAGGTTTTTAATTTCATCTTCTGAAATATCACTACCTTTTAATTTCTTAAATGCATCATTTGCATCTCTTCTAATGTTACGTACAGCTACTTTTGCATTTTCACCTTTTTTCTTAACATCTTTTACTAATTCTTTTCTTCTATCCTCAGTTAATTCTGGGAAAACTAATCTAATAAGCTTACCATCATTTGTTGGATTTAATCCCAAATCTGATGTAAGAATAGCTTTCTCAATATCTTTAACGATTGAAGCTTCCCATGGCTGAATCTGAAGCATTCTAGCTTCCGGAACAGTAATATTAGCCACCTGCTGAAGTGGAGTTGGTGTTCCATAATAATCTATTCTAATTTTATCTAAAATGTGTGGATTAGCACGACCTGCTCTAATTGAAGTAAATTCACTTAATAAATTATCAAATGATTTACTCATTTTTTCCTCGTACTGTTTTAATCTTTCATCCATTAATCTATTCCTCCTTATACAGTAACCTTTGTTCCATTAAATTTACCTTTTACGGTATTTACAATACTATTTTCTTCATTTAATCCAAATACAAGCATTGGCATTTTATTTTCCATTGCAAGAATTGAAGCTGTCATATCAACAACTGCTAATTTCTTAGCAACAACCTCATCAATTGATACTTCATCATACTTAACCGCATTTGGATTAATCTTAGGATCACTATCGTATACACCATCAATAGCCTTTGCTAACAAAATAACATCAGCTTCTATTTCTATAGCTCTTAATACTGTTGCTGTATCTGTAGAAAAATATGGATGGCCTGTTCCACCTGCAAAAAATACAACTTTATTATTTGCAAAACATTCATTTGCCTTATCCTTTGAAAATAGCCCTGTCATAGAACCACATTCAAAAGGTGTAAGAACCTCTGTATCCATTCCTACTGCTCTAAAAATCTCAGATACATAAATACAATTCATAATCGTAGCAAGCATACCAATCTGATCTGCCTTGGTTCTATCAATATTTTCGCTTGTTCTTCCTCTCCAGAAGTTACCGCCACCAATAACGATACCAACCTGTATTTTTTCATCAACTAGTTGCTTAACTTGTTCTGCAACCTGTATACATGTAGCTTCATCGAATCCTGTTTTTTTATCACCCGCTAAAGCTTCACCACTTAGTTTTAATAATACTCTTTTCATTATGCTATGCTCCTAAAAATATTCCTATTTATTGTCAGCAAAAAATGCTTTAACATCAATATCTGAGTAACACTGTGAACAGAAACCTTCAATAACAGCTCCATTATTAATCTGTACTGAACGAGACTTAATATCACCCATAACTACGGCTGAAGAATCAACAATAACAGGACCCTTAACATCAATATTACCATTAATTGCACCAGCAATTACAGCTGATGTAGCTGTTACATTACCAATAACAACAGAACCTGCACCTATCTTTACAGTTCCTTCACTTACTACTTCACCTTCAACTTTTGCTTCATCAGCAAAGATCTCACTTGCTTTTGAATTACCTATAACCTTACCTGTAATTGTAAGCTTACCTGTACATGATACATTACCTGTAACTGTACCTACAATTTCTAAAGAACCATCAGATTCAATATCACCCTTGATGGTTGTTCCTTTAGTGATTACTGCTGATTCATCACTGGCAACTTTCTTTTCTTCTACTACTGGTGCTTCATCTACTGCTACATCTTCTTCTACTGCTTCCTCAACTGTTTCAGTAACCTCTGCATCATCCATTACATCCACATTTGTATCTTCTTCTACTTCTTCAGTTTCTTCATCTTCTTCAATATCTTCTACTGTTTCAGCAAAAGTATCTTCATCTGCACCACCAACTGCCTTTAATAATTCATCAAAATTATCTAGATCGATGCTGTCATCTTCATCTGCTACAGTATCCAAATCAGCTAATCCTTCTGCCTCACTTGTATCTTGTAACTCATCCTCTGGTAATAATTCATTCACTGCCTGAGATAAATCTTCCTTAAATTCTTTAAAAAAACTCATTTTCAAATCCTCCATTTACTTTTCATATTAGTTTACCGATTCGGCTTTTATATGCTGTACCGGCGTTACATCTTCTGTTATAGATTTCATTTCAATGTTCATTTCCTGTAACTTCTCAATAATCTGTGGCAATGCTTCTACTGTAGTAAACTTAGTTGCAGAATCATGCATTAATATTACTGAATTTTCATATAATGTTACATCATTTAGAACATTATTCACTAATGTATCTACATCAACATTCTGACTGGTTGCATCCCCACTAGCAACATTCCAATCAAAATATGTAATACCTTGTTCATTAAGATACCTGATAAACTCGGTCATCTCAATATTACTAACAAGATTGCTACTACCTCCCGGAAATCTATAGAAATCAGGTCTAACTCCTGTAGTTTCCTCTATTAAATTTTGTAGTTTAGAAGTATCTTCTACAAATGCTTCTACCGAATCATATATCGCACTATATTGATGCGAATATGAATGCATACCTATCGTATGTCCTTCATTTACAATACGCTTATATATCTCTTTTGCTTCATCCGTTTCTTTTCCAGTTACAAAAAAAGTTGCCTTAATGTCATACTCTTTTAATATATCCAAAATAGCTGCTGTATTATCACTCGGACCATCATCAAAAGTCAAATATGCTGTCGTGTGTTCTACCGGTCCACTCTCTTCACTATTGTTTTCCTGAAAGTCAACATCTGTTCCTTCTACGCTCGACTCACTGGCATATACACCCTCTGCAAGTGTAGAATTCTTCTGCTCTAACTCTTGCTGGGCTATCGTCATCGCCAATGTATTATTTAATGTATCTATCTGTTCTTGCAAAGAACTAACTCTTACCAATAAAAAAATACACATCACGCTTGGAAGAAGAATAGCTGTAATAGTTATAAAAACGATTGTTCTTTTCAATCTTCTAACTCTCGCTTTTCTACGATTAGTTTTCTCTTCTAATGACATATAAGAATCGTCCATTAGACCACCTCCAGCGTCAAAACTACACTATTATATTTTAACACATTTTGTCAAAATAGGCTAAACTTTTTGTAAAATAGACATTATTTTTTATTTAACACAATTTTGACATATGCATACATATATTTAATGATAGCATATATTAATACTTTCGTACAGTATTTTTTATTCAAGACTATATTATAACATTATTTACTAACAATACCATATCCCCTGCATTAATTATCTATGGACAAAATCACAGAATAATATCCTCTCTTCATATATCAAAAGAAATGGCAAGTATTTTAAGATGACAAATTAATATGTTTCTTTCACATTATTCTCTTAACTAGGTTCACTAGAGTTCTTCACTAAATCATAATTATTATACGATAAAAAGTCATAAAGCATATTCAGTCTTCGCTTTATGACTTTTCTCTATCCTTATTCAATTTAATTGGTTGTCTTCACATTTATTCTTCAACTAAGTTCGCTGAAGTTTTGGGTTAAATAATTATTTAGACTATCTCGAAAATTTTCTATAAAGAAGAAAAATAATTGCCTCAATTGTAAATATGACCATAATAATCTCATAAAACATAATATCAACATTAACGAATGTATATGGTAAATTAAAAAACAAATGTACAAGAACCGCATATATCAAGTTATTTTCCTTTTCCAAAATAACTGCCATAATCATATGAATTGCTGTAATAACTACCACATTTGATAAAATATATATAAGCATCTCAATTCCTGATGTAAAATCACTATCTACAAACCATATTTACCTTCAAAAACTGGTCGTAAATAACCTCTCCATCCACATTCTTCTCCCGTTGGTCCAGATAATATAGAAAGAATAATGTTAACAATTACAGGAAAAACTCCCATTTGAAATACTGACATAAAAGTAATACCCTTGACATATGAATAAACACTTGCTGCAATCAAAAAAGCCAAACCAGTAGATAATGCACTTACCATAATTAAACTAATTTTAATTTTGCCTGAAAATGCTTCTTCGAAAAACTCTTTAATTGTTTTTTTCGGACACCATTTTTTAAATCCTACAAATAATACAATCGTTGGTGACCATGCACAGATATTTGCTAAAATTCTCATAACTAATGGACTGGCATGAAATACCATAGATGCACATCCACAAATTCCCAATACCATTGCAGCAAATGTTATGTATGCAGCAATTACATAATTCCATCCTAATCCTACTTTCTTTACTTTGTTCATTTAATTCCTCTCCTTTCATTCGACCGACCGTCGGTCTATTAAGAGTTTATCAAAATAAACACTAATTGTCAACCACCAAACCCTATATATTTTTTTCCCATTAATGTACCAAAATATTATTCTCGCCTGTTGTTCCAAAATTAATTTGCGTCACTTACAAGCCAGGTTTTCCCTTCCTCCATATCTGTACAAAAATAGCAACATATTTCTCGTAAATCTTTACTGTGTTTTACACGTTTTCTCAACAATCTTAGATTCTTCTTATCTGTTGCAACTGCTAACTTAAAAATATTATTTTTCAATCGCATAAGATGACTTTCAATCATATCCAAAACCTGTTGAGTC
>CAYOMP010000058.1:0-14823 GCA_964405075.1 uncultured Lachnospiraceae bacterium | reverse complement strand
GAATGAACATTGGCATGTATACGTTTTCTACACCAGTTTCTTTGAATCTTTTATCAAGTTCATTCTGAATATTTTCCCAGATAGCATACCCTGCTGGTTTTATAACCATGCAACCCTTAACACTTGCATAATCAATAAGACCTGCTTTAATTACCACATCGGTATACCATTGCGCAAAATCCTCTTCCATGGAAGTTATTGCTTCAACTAATTTTTTTTCGTTTGCCATTTTTTCTTCTTCCTTTCTCTCTTTAACTGTGTGGATTTGGGTTTTTGTTTTGTGATTTGTGCATTCGTTTTAATGCATTTTCTGATTAATCTACACTACTACGATTAAACGGATTGCTCCGCACTTCGTGCTCCCGCAATCCTAACGAATATTCGTATATCGCACGGCTTCGCCGTTCTTTTATACTCTTATTCGTTTACGTAAAAAATTAATTAATTCATACTTGTGCAAGCACGTATGAATTATTAACTTTTTACCGTTTAATCGTATAAAAAAAGCCCTCATCCCAGTAAGGGACCGAAGACTCGGCGGTACCACCCTAATTAGCCAGCATACTGCTAACTCTCTTTTAAATCTTTTAACGCAAGAAATACGCCGTATTTTCATACGAAGCTCCAAGGTAGGTTCCATTACTTCCAATCAAGAACTTCTCACCAATCAGCTCTCTCTCTGAGGATTTTCCATAATGTACTATTCCTTTTCAACACTACTAATGAGATTTTATTTCAATTTAAATGTAATGTCAATCATTTTTCTCAAACTCTTCACGGAGCGTTTTGTTGCCTAATCAAATAAAATAAAAACTCTGTAAACAATATAACTATAGCTTACAGAGCTTCATCAACTGCTACAATAGTAACATTACGTGCTTCGTAGTCTGATTTCAAATCTAAATAACGAGTAACTACTCCATTTTTTATAATCTTAAGCTTAGGACGAGTATTGTAGCCTTCATAATTTTTTATTACAATACCAGTTTCACCGTTGCTCAAGGTTACAGTCTGCCCTACAGGATAGGTAGCTATCTTTCTCGAAAAGGCCATAACTACATTGGAATCAAACATAGTACTTGAACCACCATGCAAAAATTCCAAAGCATTAGATGGTAAGTATGGCTGATGATATGGTCGTTTAGATACTAATGCGTCATATACATCGCAAACAGCAAGAATTCGACCAAAAATTGAAATATCATCCTTATATAATCCATTTGGATATCCAGTACCATCAAATCTTTCATGATGCTGCATAATTCCAGAACAAGATAATTCAGAAATGGTTGGATAATATTTTCTGATAAAATTAGCCCCGAGGGTTGGGTGCTCCCTTACGATTGCAAATTCTTCATCAGAAAGTGCTCCAGGTTTTTGTAATAGTTCTATAGGTACAAATTTTTTACCAATATCATGAAGCATTGCTGCAATACCCAATTCAGTCAAAAGAGTTGAAGGTAATTTTAGTGCTTGTCCCACAATAAGGGATAGTATTGCCACATTTACGCTATGAAAATATGTATAATCATCATATATTTTCAAATCTACTAAATTAACAATTAGATCTTCTGTATTTATAATCTCATCAATGACCTGTTCCAATGTTTCACGCAAAAAATTCATCTCATCCTGAAGAGCTGAAGCATCGCCACCTGGTGAAGACACGAACATATTCTTTAATGATTGAATAGCCTGATTGCGTAACTGTGATGATATAGCATCCTTTATTTCAATATCAGAAGATATTTCATCTTCTATATATAAACCGGTATAACCTAAGGCTTGGATTCTGGCTAGTAATTCCGAAGTTAGTACTTGATTATCTGAAAGAATGTTTGTTCCACTTGAGTCGTATATAGTCTTGCCTAGAATCATACCCGGCTTAATTCTATCAATTGGTATAAAACGCATAGTGTACTCCTAAAACATATTGATATGTTAACTAAATGTGTTTATAATTATTTAGCGAAATATTTTGTAATTATAAATTTTTTATAAATTCCTTATCTAAATGTAACACAAATAGACATATAAAAGCAATAGAAAAACGTAAATTAGGAGAAAAGTACGAATATGCTACGTAACGATATTTTATTTGAGAATAATGATGTAATAGTTTGTCAAAAAAAGGCTAATATCGCAGTAGAAACATCAAAAATAGGACAAAAAGATATGGTTAGTCAGATTAGATCATATCTAAAATCCACTACCGGAGATTCATATCTGGGCATAATTCACCGCTTAGATCAACCTGTAGAAGGAATAGTCGTTTTTGCTAAGAATCCAAAAGCAGCAGCCAATCTATCTAAACAGATCCAGGAACATACTGTATTAAAAAAATATCTTGCAGTAGTATCTGGAAAACCTGATAGCAACGAAGCTATTTTAATAGACTATTTACTAAAAGATGCTAAAAGCAATACCTCAAAGGTTGTCGAAAAAAATGTAAAAGATGCTAAAAAAAGTGAGCTTGAATATAAGGTACTAAAAACTATTGATGATTTTTCATTAGTTGAAATTACTTTAAAAACAGGAAGACATCATCAAATCAGAGTTCAAATGCAAAATATTGGATGTCCATTATGGGGAGACGTTAAATATAATGAAGCATTTAACGGCAAAAAGGGCGTAACGGTTGCATTGTGCGCCTATAGATTGGAATTTGATAACCCTACAACAGGAGAAAGAATGAAGTTTGAAATAGAACCTCAAAATAGAGCATTCAAAATGTTCGATTAATACAATTTTTCCTTATATGTCCTTATTTCAGATTTGAAAAACCAGATTTTAAAACATATGCTATATTTAAAGTCTTTAATTTTTTATTGACTTTTTTCGTATATACTCGTATACTTCTTTTTAGAACGAAATAACGTGATTCATCCGATAAAAGGGAGTAGCTGGCATCTTATTGATGTTATACGCGTCGTCATCTCGATTATATTAATAATCCGGTTCGTATAGTAATTGGCAAGACTTTTATTGCAGCTTTTTGTTGCAATAATAGTCTTTTTATTTTGCCTAAATGGCTATTATTACTTAAAGCTTGTATATATATTTTTTTAATACGGATATTATAATCACATACATATTTAAAGAAAGTTGAGGAATTTATATGTTAAAGTACGTTTTATTAATTCTAGGTTTCGTTTTTCTTATTAAAGGTGCTGACCTTTTTGTTGACGGAAGTTCAAGCATTGCAAAGCTTTTAAAAGTACCTACATTGATTATCGGTCTTACAATTGTAGCTATGGGAACTTCACTTCCAGAAGCTTCTGTTAGTGTTACCGCTGCTATGGCAGGTCAGAATGCATTATCACTTAGTAATGTTTTAGGTTCAAATTTGTTCAACCTTTTAGTTGTTGTAGGTGCTTGTGCATTAATCCGCCCAATGCCAGTTGAACAATCTGTATTAAAAAGAGAATTTCCATTTTCAATTGTAATTACTGTTGTTTTATTCTTACTTTCAATCGACCAGTTTATTATTCATTCAGATTCGCTTCTTTCAAGAACTGACGGTATAATTTTATTAATCTTTTTCATAGGATTTATTATTTTTACTGTAAAATCCGCCCTCAAATCAAGAAACAACGCCTCTGAAGAAGAGAATGAAGTTACTCTTTCACCTTTAAAAAGTGTAATTTTCATCATCATTGGTATTGTTGGTATTGCTCTAGGTGGTGATTTAGTAGTTGATAGTGCTTCTGCTATAGCAACAACATTTGGTCTTAGTGAAACACTTATCGGACTTACAATTGTAGCTCTTGGAACTTCTCTTCCAGAATTAGTTACTTCAATTGTAGCCGCACGAAAGAATGAGAGTGACCTTGCTCTTGGTAACGTAGTAGGTTCAAACCTTTTTAACATCTTATTTGTTTTAGGTATGTCAGCCAGCATCCATCCTATTGGTGTAGGTATGGACTCAGTTATCGATACATTAATTCTCATTATTACAAGCATTTTAGTTTATATATTTGCAATTCTTAAGAAAAGCATCAATAGAATTGAAGGATTCTCTATGCTGTTAATGTACGCTGCATTTATGGTATACATTATTATAAGATAGTTTTTATGTCGTATGTTTGGCACATTCTCGCGCCCAGCGCGGTCGTTTACGACATTCCACATCTTCGCGCGAGTGCGTATCCATTGCAAAGCATTTAAGATTCATAGGAGGTCTTTCCTAATGAAATTTAAAAAATCTCTAATGCTAATGTTACTTAGCTTAGAGATTTTTTTATGATTTACGCGAGCAACGAGGGAAAAATTATGTTTACATAATTTGTCGCTAGTCTAGAAATTAACACATACCTTTTACATTATATTAACAGAAATTGCCACAATCTCATTCTTTTCATTTAATAACAAATATACAAATCTATTTTTTTCTAACACTTGGGCTAGTTCTTCCATTGTAGCTTCTTCATATGTAATTGTCATCTTTTGAATATCTCCACTTGCAGAATACTCATATGCTCTATTTTCCAAAATTATAATAGCATCACTGGCAAATACATATCTGCCATTTTGAGAAAAATCAACTATTTCCCCTGATTTATTATATGCTTTTTTCTCTACATCACCTATTAATTCACCCTCATCTATTCCGGTAGCTACTAACGAAACCGTAAAATCTTCCAATCCCGATTCAACATATATTTCTTCGTTAATCCTTTCAATTTGGGTTGGCAACACTCCAGGCGCAAAAATATACAAAGACAATACTCCACATATGCCAAACAGACTTAAGAAAGCCACCATTCCGATCTGAATTCCACATCTTTTATCCACCATCGAAATGAAACATTTATATAATAATACCCCCATTACAACTCCTATTGTATTAAGAAGTAAATCATCAATATCTGCTGCTCCACACCCTACAGTATATTGAATTGTCTCAAATGACAAACTAACTAAGAATCCTATAAGTATGCTTTTTCCAACATTTTTTTGCAAAAAATAATTAAGATATATACCTAAAGGCACAAAAAGAAAAATATTCCCCAGTACATTCTTAAGTGCAACATATAAAGATACCTCTCCATTAAACATACTCAAAAATGAAAATGGAATCAAGGATATACTTCTCAAATCATTTGTAAGGCCGTATTTAAAAATAACAATTTTTAGCAATACAGCTACATATACAACTCCTATTATTACTAAAACAATGCCTAATAATGAATTAATCTTCTTCAGCCTATTTTCCCTTTCCATGCCAATTCCTCCTATTTCATTATTATAGCATATGCAATTTTTAATTTTTTTACTCTTTCCTTAACCTTTCTTACGATATAATGTCTATAACTATTAAGACTTTAATACATTATATTTTCTTCTTCAAAGTTATAAAAGCACAAATGACTACTGATTAACTGTTATTTGCCCCAATATTATACTATCCATTAAGAATTCATTATATATTACAGTATGATTTACCAGAATTTTTTCCTGGAAATATTGTCCACCACCTGAAATTTGCTCATCAAAATTCCCTGAATAACCTGTCAAATCTAAATCTTTTGAAAAATCCAGTACATATTTCTTTGCTAATGCCTTTCTTATTGATACCTTTTCAATATCTTCCTGAGTTAATCCAGTCTGCATTTTCTGAACACCAGACATCAGTTCATAGCAATCCTTTGCGCTCTTTATAGCTGCCTGGGTTTCTTCGTCCGTCAAACTATATCCCTCTTTTAATGCAATTTCTTCATACACCAAGTCACATACACAATTATTCATAGCCACCTTTAGTGCATAATTAAACATAAAATCACTATCATCCCCTGCTGAAAAATGTGTATTCCAATAATCCAACGGGTTTTCGGCATTATATACCAATGCCTGAGCTTGTACAAAGCTTTCTACCTCATATACATAGAATCCGAATTCTCTTAGTGTCATATCGTAGTCATCTACAGTTACTATAACTTCTTCCAAATGCTCATTATACACAAACTTATCCTGAGCCTTTAGATATCTCATATATCCCACTAATACTATAAAAACTACGATTATTATTATCCAAAATACAATTTTGAATCGGCTGCTACTTTTAGCTTTCATAGAATCCCGTTACTGAAAACTTATAAAAAGTTATAAACTTTTATGTTTCATTCCTACTTCAACGTGTATGCTTTTGTACTGAATAAATCCAGAGACTACTCACAAGTTCTAGTACACTCCATAGGCATAAATTCCGAGCTAACGTACCCGTACATATCTGTATTAACTTGAAAGTGTTATGCTACAGATTGTTGTTCTAAAACCATTTCTCCGTATTTTTTAAGATTTAAAGCAGCTTGATAATCTCTATCAATCATATTTCCACATTCACATTTGTAAATACGGTCTGATAACTTTAAATCTTTCTTGATATTTCCACAACAACTACATAATTTAGAACTTGGAAAGAATCTATCTGCGATAATGACTGGAATATTATTCCACATAGATTTGTATTCAATCTGTCTTCTAAATTCTCCAAAACATTGTTGCTGAACCGCTTTAGATAAATGTTTATTCTTCATCATTCCTTTTACATTCAAATCTTCAATACATATAAAACTTGGTTCTCGTTTTATAATTTCAGATGTTGTTTGATGTAAATAACTTTGACGGATATTCGTTAGTCTATGATTTAATTTTAAAAGTTCTTTTTCGCTTTTTATAATGTTACTTGTTTTGCAGTAACTTCCTCCCTTCTTATTTTTATCATATCTTCTTGATATGGAACGCTGTAACCTGCGTTTTCTTTTTTCTAACTTTTTAATTTTTTGTGTCTTATTAATATTCTGATATTTTTGCTCATCAGAACATATTGCCAAATCTTTAATCCCTAAATCTATTCCAATACCCTCGTTTGATGGAAGAGTAGTGCAATCTTCATACTCAATACCAACTGTAATATACCAATTAAGTCCGTCATATTTGATACGAGGATTCATATACTTACAATCTGTAGGTATACGACCATGTTCAGCAAGTCTTATCCAATTTAGTTTCTGCTTATTTTTCTTTTTAGAAGTAGCAAATCCTTCAACTTTTACATGTGTATTTGTAAACTGTATTTTAATGGTATCTTGATAAAATGATGGTACTGATTTCTTTTTAGACTTGAATCTTGGAAATTTCGTATATCCTTTAAAGAAATCCCTATATGCTTCACAAGCATCTTTAATTGCCTGCTTTGTTACGTTATTTGAAATATTATTTAACCAAGCATATTTTTCAGTTTTCTTTAACTGTGTAAATTCTTTTCTTAAATCACCATCAGATATAAATTTACCACCATTATTATAATTTTCCTGTTCTCTTCCCAAAGCCCAATTATAAGCAAATCGAGCAGTATTGGCATATTGAAACAACTTAGTCTTTTGTTTGTTATTTGGGAGTAACATCACTCGAATTGTTTTTATCATTGTCTTCACCTTCTTCTATTAATTCTTTTACAAGTTTTCTTGCTTTATTTGCACGTTTTCCTTGTAATTTACAACTAAATACAGTTATTATTTGGACTAAATCTTCAACAAGTTCTTGCTGTTCTGTTTTCTCAGTATTATCAACAATTTCTATATCACAATTATATAAGCTTGCAATATATTCAACTAATTCAAAACCAAATCTTAATAGTCTATCTTTATATAAAACTACAACCTTTTCTACTTTGTTTTGAGATATTCGTTTAATCAATTCTTTCAATCCTTTTTTCTTATAGTTAATTCCAGAACCAATATCACTAATAATCTCAAAAGGTTTGCCTTGAGCAGTTAGATATAATTTCATATTCTCTATTTGTCGTTCCAAATCATCTTTTTGTTTATTACTTGAAACCCTACAATATCCAATAACAATTCTGTCAAGGTTTGGTTTTATATTCATAACTTGATTTAATTGTTCATGTGAATAATATCTGTATCCGTTACTAGATGTATGGTGTGGATGAAGCTTTCCATTGTTATCCCAATTTCGTAATGTTTGCGCTGACACTCCTAAGATTTTTGAAAATTCATTGATAGAATAGTATTTACTCATAATTAAAAATCTCCTTATAATGTTTATACTTTATTCTATCAATATAAGTTATAAAAGCCAACATATATTTATAACTATTTATAACTTTGTACAAACTGCTATAACACCTCCTATCTTATTTTCTTTCAATACTACTTTTAACTCTTTTTATTTGATAGAAAAGTTCTTTACTAATCAAATAAAACGCTTCGCGAAAATATGAACACTTTTTGCTGGAGTAGAATGTCACAGAATGCAACGCAAGATCGGCGCGAGAATAACTTTGCACATTCTTTTTTACCGAATTAATCTTATGCTGCTTCTTCTATTTTCTCTTCTCTCATCTCAATTACGGCCTTAATTTTCTCTTGGATAATTCTAGGATTATCTCCCGCCTGTATCGATAATACACCTTCCGAAATAACTTCCATTATTATGTATTCTTCTTCACTGCTCTTTTCTAATTTTCTTGCTATAGGAATACATACCCAGTTTGCCAGAATTGAACCATAGAGAGTAGTAAGTAATGCTAAAGACATACCTGCTCCCACTGAATCAACTGCATTTCCCATACTTCTCATCATATCAATGAGTCCTAGCAATGTTCCTATCATTCCCCACGCTGGAGCATAAGAACCTAAATCCTGCCAGAATTTAATACGTCTTTTATTTCTTTCATCTCGATGAACCATATCATTTTCTAAAATATCTCTCACAAGTTCAGGGTCTGAACCATCTACAATCATATTTATGCCTTTTTTAAGAAAATCATTTGAAATATCATTTGCCGCTTCTTCTAACACCAACAGACCTTCTTTTCTTGCTGTATTGGATAAAAACAATATTTTTTCTGTAATCTCATCCACATTGGTTTCATTCTTCTTAAACGCTGTCCCAAAACTTTTTAAGCAGTCAAAATAATCAGAAAAAGAATCCGCTGTAATTAATATTGCAAAAAAAGCTCCACCAAAGGTAACTATCATTGATGGTATATGTATTAATCCCACAATTGCATCTAACCCGCCATTAGTAGCAATTCCAAAGAGTATTGCACACATACACAACATAAAACCTGTAACTGCTGCATTATTTGTTTTCTTCATAAGCTCTACCTCACTTTCATTTTCATCATAGATGAAAATATGCACAGATAAAACCCACCAGGTAGTATATTCAACTCTTTTTAGGTAGTATTTATAGTAGTATTTTTATGGTTTTACAGTGAGTATCAGGGACTTAAGTCTTAAGACTAACGAAAATCTTGCTAATTTTACGTAAGTACAATCTCGAATAAATTATAACAATGAGTTTGTTTGTAAACTCTTCGCACGTGAGGGGTGTCTTTATGACAAAAATTTTCTTAATTTTCGCCATATGCTTCGAATACTCATACTTATATGTCATTCTTTTTGCTGCAAAAAATGACATAAGCAAAAACTTATGTCAAATATTAAACATCTAAAAATAGTTATATTGGTATATAAAATAGAATTTTCATATTCCATAACAGACTGTCATACATACGTCAGCACTTAATGAGCACTTGTGCGAATTTAGTACTGCTACGTATGTATCAAGCGCAAGCGTGTCTGTATTGGAAATGAAAATTCTTTATAAATATCACAAAAAATTTACCCAACAAACTTCAATTTTTCTATTCCCTTCACTATATATGAAATCTAGCTGTACTTAAAGACGTAACAAACAATCCAATTATAGCAACTACTATATCAATATAATAATGTAATCCTAAAAAATACGACGCAAAAGAATATACCAAAAATATCCCTGCAAAAAGCCCAAACTGTTTAAAATGCTTCAATGCAAATTTCTTTCTTCTGTCTTTACCAACTGCCACTGCTTCTTCGTAGCTGGTTCCACTAAACCAATATACATTTTCTGTTTTATAAATTATTCCCATTAAAACAGTTATCCAAATAGTCATTAAATTAATATAAATACGTCCTATTATTGCTTCACTTCTAATTGGCAGTACAGCAATCCAAAGTCCAAATGCGACTAACCATATTATCCACGTTACAATCCCCTTGTAGCTTTTCTTTAACTCCATATTAATCCCCTCCGCAATATAAACAGTTTAATAACTAATTTGCGATAGCCATATTTCTTTACAAATCTTTAATATCACGTGTTTCCTACTCGGATTGATGATTTACCCAGCTAGATTGAATTGTTTTATTATTCAAATCAATTGTTGCATTATATTCATAATTTTTAGCCCAACTGCAAAACATAGACTTTTCACTCAAAATTATCCTAGATATAAGTGTTGTAGGCACTGACTTCCATCCTAATGTAGGAACCATATTTAGTGTCATTCTATCATTATTTTTCTTTACACACAAGTCTCCTGCAATATACCCCATTTCCTCTTTAGGATTTATGGAAAACTTTATCCTACCTTCCTTAGAAATGTCTAACGCCGGCTCAAAGGATACTACTACTGTTTCATCTTTAAAACATGCATTTATTTTCTCTAATGCACCATCCTTATTGAATTGATACTTTACATTCTCATCCACATAAGCCATGTCACTGTCCAATTCAACCTCTTTAATTTCTCCATCTTCACTTTGTGCAAATGCAAGCAGATTACACTGGTTACTGTATCTTGCAAAGGTACGCATCTGTCCACCCATAGGAATCGGAAACTTATCTATTTCTAATTCTGTATCATCAATTCTACAATGCATCTGTGCTTTTCTTCTTAAAAAATCAAAATTGTACATAAAAAATATTGGCAAAAAAGTAGGATTCGTAGAGCCATAGCCAACAGGTGCAGGAAGATTCATTGGTTTAGAACCTCGTGTAGCCTTTTCTTCATAATACACATCAACCAATCTTCCTTCTATATCCCTAAACCTAAAGCTAATTATTTCATTCAAACCCCTTTTTTCCATAACTGTATTTTCAAATTTGACTTGAACATGTTTATTACATCCATTTTCAACTACATCAAATTCCTCATCCTTATCAAACACTAAAGAATAATCATCATATACATCCACATATTTATCATTTCTATACGCCAGCATTCGGTATCCTGTTCCTCTGCTTTCATCATCTATATATTGTATTTCAAAACTTCTATATATTTTCTCAGGGTTATTCTCAAAAGGAATTATTCCTAATTTCTTTATAGGATATGTTTCAACTTTAAATGGTATAAATGCTTTCACCTTACTCAACTCCCTTTAATAATGCATTATTAACGGCATTCTTAATTACTTCACTCGATGTAGTTGCCCCACTTACTCCATCTACATCATAAGTATTTTTTTCTACCATATCATCTACTATAACATTTGCAGGTTCACCTTTTCCATTTTCATGCTTAATAATATCAATATTTGTCATTTTACCATTTTCTACAGTCACCTCTACTTCAACCTTTACAAGACTGGTTTCACTTTTGCCTATATACACACCATCTTTAACATTATTCATATCTATTTCCACATTAGTGAGATTATCCATTTCTGTATTCATATTCTTTGTCATCCTTCCAAAGGCTACTATAATTACCACTATTACTACCAACACAAATATTAGTATTGATATCAAACAACCTTTAAATATTTTTTTCATCTTCTTAACCTCCGTTATTTTAAAAATCTTAAAAACAAATGTAATTATTTTCTCCAAACGAGAAACACGCTTTGTGAGTTTCGTGGCATTCGTCAAAAATCTATGTAAACATAATTCTCTCCTTGTTGCTCGCGCAAACGCAAAAGGTAATACATTACATATATTATGTAACATATTACCTTCATTTTGTCAAATAAAATTATAAAAAAGATACTTTCTGTCTTTTTACCTGTTTTCTATATATCTATGTTTTTTTCTTAGTATAACTTCTGAACATACAAATCACAATAATCTTAATTACTATAGAATTTAAATTTCTTCATCAATAGCTGCCATTAAAAATGTTTGAATACCAACTACAATTAATATTGCACACCCAATTATTTCTCATTAACAGCACGAAATCCTATGCCCCAAACTGTCTCGATATAATTATTTTCAGTATACTGTTTAAACTTATTCCTTATATTACTAACATGCACATTTATAGTCTTATCTTCCCCAACATAATATTCATCCCATGCCTGTTCAAACAATTCCTGTTTAGTAAATACTTTGTTGGGATTAGCATATAATAACTGCACAATATTGTACTCTAATCTAGTAAGTGACACCATATTACCGTTAATTTCTACAGTCTTCATATCCGTATTTATCACTAATTCCCCACATTGAATACTCGTATTTTCTTTCTTAATCCCCATATTTTTCTTCAACTGTAGTTTAACTCTGGCTAATACTTCACGCACATCAAATGGTTTAACAATATAATCATCCGCGCCATTCATAAGCAAATCCACCTTGCCACCCATTTCACTCTTTGCTGAAATTACAATAACCGGTACTTTAGATTTTTTACGAATTTTAGTTAATACTTCTTCACCACTTTTACCTGGTAGCATTAAGTCTAGCAAAATTAACGAAAACTCTTCCTGTTCAAAACGCATTAATCCTTCTGTCCCTGAAAATGCTGAACATACCTGATAATTAGCTTGAGTTAGCATTTCACACAATAATCTGTTAATTTCATCATTATCCTCTACAACTAATATCTTCTCCATAATCCGCTCCCTACCTTTTAAGTTTTATACCTATTCCAAAGTATTCGCCTTCACTAAACGCCCAAATCGCACCACCTATATCTTCCACCATTTCCTTTGCAATAGAAAGACCCAATCCGCTAGACTGGGTGTTTCGCGACTTGTCGCCACTGTAAAATCTTTCAAATACTTCTTCCACATTCTCTGGAATAGTTTCTCTTGATTTATTTCTGAATACAAACTCTATCGATTCCTTGCTTTCCTTCATTTGTATTACTATTTTTTCTTTTCCATGAACTAACGCATTTTTTATAATATTAAAAAATATTCTTCGGATATTTTCTTCGTTTATAATCATTTCTACTGAATCCTCTGGTATGTCAATTTCAGGTTCTATGCCTGCATCTTTCATATCATCAATGAATAGAAACATTGTTTCACAGAGAACTCTTTGAACATCGCACACTTTCAATTCCTGATTATACTGTCCGTTTCTTATTTTGAAATAGGTAAAGAATTCCTCTAGCATTTCTGCCAATGCTTTTAATCTTCCTTCTATTATTGCCTGATACCTGCTCTTATCCTCTTCACTTGTTGATTGAGAATACATTTGAAAATATCCACTAATAGATGTAAGGGGAGTTCTAATATCATGAGACACATTAGTAACCATATCCATAAGCTTCTTTTCTTCCATATTAAACTTATTCTGTCTAATTCGTTTCTCCTTTAATAGGTCATTTAAGTCCTGTTGTAATTCAAGACATTCTTTAGCTCTTATGTCAATAGAAATCTGACGATTAGACTCTTCCTCCTTATGAAATTGCAACTGTTTATGAAGTTCCCTAACCTGTCTGCGATATAGCCATATATATATACTTAAGGCTATTATCACTGTTATTAATATCCCTTCCATCATATAGTGAACCATTTTTTTCTCCCATTATATAAATGCTATTTCTATCAAATTTTTGATATACCTTTATTACTCTATAGAAATTATAAGAATTTGAACCCTATTATTTATCCCTTTTAAATATCTCTCTTTACAAAAACCTTACTGCCCAAGATACTATATAAAATCAATCCAATAACTGCTGTTATAGCGCAACTTACAAATACTCCATTTTCTGATGCTGACAATGCTGCTGAACATGTGAACAGCATATATCTGCTAAGCATAAATTGTGCCGGTATTCCAATACCACCTAATACAGACTCGAATAAGCTCATAATTAGTACATGCACTCCCATACTTCCAAAAATTGCAACAATAATTCCAATAGCCTGATTTCTAATAATTTCCATAACCGCCAGCATACATACAGCAAATGCAGTATGTAATACAATCTGAATTAATGTGGATACTACAAATGCTAAAGTAATTCCAACTTCATATTTACTTGTAAAAATCATATTTATTGCAAATGTTATTCCAAAACAAAGTATTGTAAATAAACTAATAGGTATTATCTTTGCCAAGAATAAATAATGCTTTTTCTTTTTGGGTAATATAACATTTTTCAAATAACCACTTGTTTGTTCACCTGCCGAAAAAATTACAGCAAAAATTGAAACTGCCATTAACAAAAATCCACTATGAATTATTCCCTCTACTACATAAACAACTGACGGATCCAATGTTGGTGCAACAACAATTCCAAACTCTTTTTCTCCATCCTCGGCTCCTGCTTCCTTTAATAATTCATAATCCAAATCTGACTGTTCCACATCTAACATTCCCAGATTCATTACTGCTGCACATATTCCTACTATTAATAATCCTATATATACCTTTGATTTAAAAAATCTATACAAATTCATTCTAATTAAGTTTAACATACCTTTGCTCCTTCCTGTGTTAATGTTAAGAAAAATTCTTCCAAAGTTTCATTATTTACACGAAGCTCTTGCACTGGTACATTTTTCATAACTAATAATTTGTTAATCTCTGTAATATTTTCTGTTGCATCATAAATATAAATGGTTTTATTATCAATTACTTTATAATTTTTAAAGTTCTCCTCTTCTAATGCAACTGTAGCACTTTCTATGTCAGATGTTAATAACTCGACCTTTCTGGCACATTTCCGATTTAATTCTTCAGCAGAAATCTCCATTAACAGCACTCCCTTATCAATAATCCCATAATCCG
>CAYOMP010000057.1:0-14899 GCA_964405075.1 uncultured Lachnospiraceae bacterium | reverse complement strand
GTATCTTCATCCTGAGTTAAATGTGTACAACCACATTTTGGACATTTATCTGGAACTTCTCTTGAAACTACAAAATCACCACATTCATCACAATAGTATGCAGGTATTCTATGGCCCCACCATAACTGTCTTGAAATACACCAGTCTCTGATGTTTTCAAGCCAATGTAAGTAAGTCTTGTCAAAACGCTCCGGAACAAATTTTAATTCTTCCTTCTTTAATGCTTCAATAGCTGGTTTTGCCAATTCTTCCATTCTAACAAACCACTGCTGCTTGATTAATGGTTCAACTGTTGTTCCACATCTATCATGTGTACCTACATTATGAGAATGATCTTCGATTTTTTCTAAAAGACCAGCCTCCTCTAATTCTCTAACCATTAACTTTCTAGCTTCATATCTATCCATTCCCTGATATTTTCCACCATTTTCATTAATAGTAGCATCATCATTCATAATATTAATCTGAGGAAGATTATGTCTTTTTCCTACTTCAAAATCGTTAGGATCATGTGCTGGTGTAATTTTAACAACACCTGTACCAAATTCCATATCAACATAGTCATCAGCGATAACTGGAATTTCTTTATTAACTAGTGGTAAAATAACTGTTTTACCAACGATGTCTGTATATCTTTCATCCTTAGGATTTACTGCTAATGCTGCATCTCCAAGCATTGTTTCTGGTCTGGTAGTTGCTACAGTTACAAACTTATCACTGTTAGCAATTGGATATTTAATATGCCAGAAATGTCCTGCCTGTTCTTCATGAATAACTTCTGCATCAGAAATAGATGTTTTACAAACTGGACACCAGTTGATAATTCTGGCACCTTTGTAAATATATCCTTCTTCATATAACTTAATGAATACTTCTTCTACAGCCTTAGAACACCCTTCATCCATTGTGAAACGTTCTCTGTCCCAATCACATGAAGAACCAATTTTTTTAAGCTGAGAAGTAATAGTTCCACCATACTCTTCTTTCCATTCCCAAGTTCTCTTTAAGAACCCTTCTCTTCCAAGCTCTTTCTTATCGATTCCTTCTTCTTTTAACTGATTAGTAACCTTTACTTCTGTAGAAATAGCAGCATGGTCAGTTCCTGGAATCCAAAGAGCATTATAGCCTTGCATTCTCTTATATCTGATTAAAATATCCTGCATTGTATTATCAAGTGCATGCCCCATATGAAGCTTACCTGTAATATTTGGAGGTGGCATAACAATAGTAAAAGGTTTCTTACTTCTATCTACTTCTGCGTGAAAATATTTCTTGTTAAGCCATTTTTCATATAATCTACTCTCTATACTTTGTGGATCATATTTTGTTTCTAAATTCTTTTCCATTTTTATCTTCCTTTCTAATTCTCGTGGTACTCCTTGTATACATTAAAGTGTCAAATCACACTATTTAAGATTAAACGTCTTATTACGTACTACGTACTCCCACAAGCCTCTTTAATCAAAAAAAAGCCCTCTGCACAAATGCAAAGGGCGTAATAAACGCGGTACCACCTTAATTATATGTCAAGACATACATCTCTCAATTCTATAACGTGAATTACTCCGTAACAAGCTACTAATCACAATTCACCTGTTCAGTTCAAAAGCTACCTTCAACAACCATTTCTCTAAAGAACCTTGCAGCCTATGAGTTCTTCTCTCTGTTAAGTCTGAATGTCTACTCCTCTTTATCTTCACCTTTAATTCATTAAATCTCTGTTCATTGTATTCTAAATTATGTGAATTTGTCAAGATTTTTTTAATTAGTTTTTCAGTTTTCAAATTGGTAATGCAGTTTTTCCTAATTTATAATTATCTTGCAATCCTTTTTTAATCAATTTTGCTCATTTATGTTTCCAAAAAACTGACTCAATCATTCCAATCATATAATTACTATAGCTAAATAATGGCTTAACTCTTTTTACAGAAACAAAGTTTCACGCTCCCATATTCACATGTTCATTAATCTTTTTTAACAAGTTTATTGTAATATGACCCACTTGTATATAATGCTCCAACTGGATTATGGGCAAGTACTCTGTCCTTTGCAACAAGAGTTGTAACGATTGCATCAGAATATTTATAAAACAGACTGTCGTGTCCAACACAGAGCCCCATTACAATATTCATATCTGTCTTTTCCTTATTAAGACTTTCAGCCTGTAATATAGGATTACACATATTTTTTCCAACCTCTTTGCACTTTTCATCAATACCTACCGCATCCTTTGGTGTTGCACCACACTTGCAGCATACTCCATAGACTTCAAAGCCATGACTCCTTAGAATTTTTGTAAGGGCTCTGGTTTCAGCAATCAGACCTGCACAGGTAGCTATACCAATTTTCTTAAAGCCCATTCTTTTTGCAAATTCCATTGTTTCTTCCACTCTGGTAAGTCGACAATAGCCCTCATATTCAACTTTTGCAGCAGTATGCATAATCTGCTTGTTGTTATCCTCATCATATTTTTTCAAAACTTCAGACTTAAAGTCAGGATCCATATTCACAGTCGGACAAAAGCTTGGGTAACTCTTATCACACACATCACAATTTATAACACCACAATCGGCACAAGAACGTTTTATCTCCATAATACTTCATCCTTTCAAATAATCAACTTCTTATATCGTAGGAAATGCAACACTTTCTAATACTAATATATTAAAATGTTTCCTAATGATATAAAAATAGCAAGATGAACAATGCCACCTTGCTATTGTACTGATATTCTAACATAATCAATTACAAATTGTAATATTCATTAAATACAAAACTCTCCAATATGTTTGTGCTGTCAGCATAATGATATTAGAGAGCTGTGATGTATTTATATATAGTGTAACCAATTTACTTTTTTAAAATCATATTAAAAATACCAGAAAGATTTATTCCATTGGCATTAATGAATTTATTAGATAGTTATACAACAAAACGGATTAATCAACTCAAAGAAGAATAAATAAAGCAAACCTGGAAAAATTAATATCTACAATCAGTAGTTGATGATATTTCCAAATAGCCGTAGTCATAGAAAAAGCACCATTCAGAAGAATGTTATTTCTTCCGTTGGTGCTTATATTGTCTTATAATTCTAAGTATTTTTTCGGTTCGATTGCGTTTACTTCTGATGTGACGTAATCAGAAACATTCCTTGTAACAATGTAATCTGCTCCGTATGACTTTGCACATTCCATCTGTAGACAATCTTCAAAGTCTGAAAAATCACCATTTGCAAGTCCTGACATTATTTTTGCTTTGTCAATTCCTTCTACATCAAAGATTTTGCACAAATTCAATAATACTTCTCTACGTTCCTTTTCGTTATAATCTTTCCTTAGTATGAAGAACATATTAGAAATTGAATGTGCTGCAATACATCCTTTTACTTCTCCTTCTGTACAGGCTAAAATGATTTTCTTTGCATCCTCAAAAAATGGTTCACGTTCAAGAAGATAATCCAATAACACATTGGTATCAATTAGAATCTTATTTACCATACTTATTTTCCCTATAAGAAGCCAATTCTGCATCATCATCTGTAACAGTTCCTTTTCTCCGCAACTGTTCTAATCTTACAAATGCTTCCTTCCTTTCTGAATTAGTATCGGTATATAATCCATTAACACCTTGTATTATCTGAATGATGAATCCAAGTTTATCTTCTGGTACTCTTTCCAACAGTTCAATCGCTTCTTTTCTAATTGCTGTCATATAACATACCTCCTATTTTTCAGACTTTCTACCTCTTTTGGGCCTTCCTTTTTGTTCTTCTGGATAATCTATAATATATTCTTTCCCATCAGAAGTATTCTTTAATAACAATTGCATTTCTAAAGCATCTGCAATCTCAACTAATTCCAACGTAGAAAAATTACCCCTGTTCATTTTGTTACTTAAATTCTGCTTTGTTACATTGGTTCTTTCAGCCAACTCAACTTGCGTTACATTTTTATCCTTTAATATGTCTTTAATGACTTCCGTTGCTGACATATAAACATCTCCTATAGTTTTTTCACCTTCATTATATATAAAATCATACTATTTTTCAAGTAAACTTATTGATGTAATCAGCACCCCTTGTGTTACCCACTTCCATAATTTAGGGTAGAGATTAGTTTCGTTTCTCTACCCTATTTTTTACGCTTTTACCTTTAAGAAATAACAATATCTTAACATATAAAGGCTGTCTCCATTTAGTTTTGTTTTGTCTCCATAATTATAATAAATTATATCAATTTACATCAAAATATAACAAGAAATCAATAATATTTATATATTTCATATGTTGCTAAAATATAGGATAAAGCCTTAAAATACAATATTCTAGGCATTGTCTTACCACTCATACGGCGTATTCTGGTAAACGTAATAATTCAACCAGTTCGTATAAAGTATATTACAATGTGCTCTCCACTGTAATAATGGTCTAATTGTACTATCATCGTTTGTATAATAATTCTTAGGCACTGCTATATCTAAGCCTTTAGCCTTGTCTCTTTTATACTCTGTATCAAGAGTTACTCTATCGTATTCTGAATGCCCTGTAACAAATATTTGACGGCCATTTTCTGACATTATAATATATGCCCCTGCCTCATCGGATTCAGCTAAAATAGTTAATCCTTTGTCTTTAATATCCTCTGTTTTAACCATTGTATGTCTAGAATGAGGTGCCAGGAAAATGTCATCAAAGCCCCTAACTAATGGCACTTTTCTATTCAGTACCTTATGTTCAAATATTCCAAATACCTTTTCGTCTGTAGGTTGTTTATTAATTCCAAAATGATAATATAAACCAGCTTGTGCTCCCCAGCAAATATGGAATGTAGATGTTACATTCGTCTTAGTCCACTCCATAATCTGTGTTAATTCTTCCCAATAATTAACCTCTTCAAATTCCATTTGTTCTACAGGAGCTCCTGTTATAATAAATCCATCAAACTTTTTATTCTTAATTTCCTCAAAAGTTGTATAGAATTTGTTTAAATGACTAGCTGGTGTATTTTTACTAATATGTGATTTTACATTAACAAAAGTAACATCTACCTGCAACGGTGTATTAGATAATGCTCTTAAAAGCTGAATTTCTGTATCTTCTTTTAACGGCATTAAATTCAATATTCCTATACTAATTGGACGAATATCCTGATGTGTTGCTCTATGTTCATCCATTACAAATATATTCTCTGCTTCTAATATTGTCTTTGCAGGCAAATCGTTTTGAACCCTAATTGGCATCTTTAATTCCTCCTCTGTAGTTTATACCATAGCTAAAAAGTCTTCCTCTGAAATAATTTCAACACCCAATTCCTTCGCTTTCTTATTCTTTGAAGAAGTTGACTCCTTATCATTATTAATTAAATAATTGGTATTCTTAGTTACACTACCTGTAACTTTACCGCCTTTTTCTTCTATAAAAGCTTTTAATTCATTTCTATTGGCAAAATGCTCAACGCTACCGGTAATAACAAATGTCTTTCCAGCTAACACCTGAGTTGTAGCGTCAATCTCTATTTTTTCAATATTTAAATGATTAAGCAGATTTCTAAATTTATCCTTGTTTTCCTGTTTTTCGAAATATGACACAAAGCTATCAGCAATAACCTCTCCGATTCCAGAAATTTCTGCTAATTCTTCCCTGGATACATTTAACAATCTATCTACATCATAATCATACTCTTTACACAACACCTTCGCATTGGATAATCCAATATTTAAAATACCCAGACTATATATTACTCTTGGTAAATTAGTATTCTTGGACTTTTCAATGCTATCAATCAAATTTTCATAGGACTTAATTCCAAAGCCATCCATTTCAACAATTACATCTTTGTATCTGTCTATTTCATAAATATCGGCAAACTCTTTAATAAAACCTTGTTCAATAAACTTTTCAAGGGTAGCTTCTGATAAACCATCAATATTCATAGCATCTCTACTAACAAATAGTGTAAAAGATTTGATTTTCTTTGCCTGACACTCTTCATTAGTGCAATATAGTGACTCTACATCATTTATTTTGCGAATTTCTGTTTTTTGACCACATACAGGACAAGTATCAGGAATATTCTTCACACCACTTCTTGTGTGGTTTTCTGCTATCTGAGGAATAATCATATTTGCCTTGTAAACTTCTATTTCGTCGCCAATGCCTAATTCTAAGGCTCGCATAATACTTATATTATGAACTGATGCTCTACTAACTGTAGTGCCTTCCAATTCAACCGGCTCAAATATAGCTACCGGATTAATTAATCCCGTTCTTGATGGACTCCATTCAATATCTACTAACTTAGTTATTCTAGTTTCATCCTGCCATTTGAATGCTATAGAATCCCTAGGAAACTTTGCTGTCATTCCCAATGACTGGCCATAAGCAATATCATCATATACAACTACCAAACCATCCGATGGAAAATCATTAGTTACTATTTTCTTAGCAAACCACTGTACAGTATCTGCCATAGTTTCACTAGTTACCTTTTTATATTCAACAACATCAAAACCTAATGTTTTCAGCCATTCAAACTGTTCCTGTCGAGAATTCTTAAAATCCACACCATCGGCTTTTACTAATGAAAATGCAAAAAATTTAACATTTCTCTTAGCTGTGATTTCATTATTAAGCTGTCTGACTGAGCCACTACATAGATTACGGGGATTCTTATATTTAGCATCAACATCTTCAATCTGAGCGTTAATTTTTTCAAAATCACTATAACTGATAACCGCCTCACCACGAATGATTAGTTCACCAGTGTAGTTTATTTTTAATGGGACATTTTTGAACACCTTAGCATTATTTGTGATGACTTCTCCAACTTCCCCATTACCACGGGTGACTGCCTTTTGTAATTCACCATTATTATATGTAAGAACAATAGTTAAACCATCCAACTTCCATGATAATAGTGATTCCTGATTTTTAGTCCACTCTGCTAACTCATCCACACTCTTAGTTTTATCCAATGAAAGCATTGGTCTTTCATGCATTTCCTTTGGTAATTCATTAACAGCCTCATACCCAACAGTTATACTAGGGCTTCCGGCTAATACAACGTTGGTTTCCTTTTCTAATGTTAATAATTCATCATATAATTTATCATATTCATAATTTGACATTATTTCTGTGTCATCCTGATAGTATGCCTTTGAAGCTTTATTTAAAATTTCTGCTAATTCTTTTTGTCTTTGAATTTTTGTTTCCACAATATTTCTCCTTAATTACTGTAGTATTTGAAGAATTCTTAATTAACTCTGATAATTGTTTCAATTCTTCATCTGTAACTTCTCTGTAAGCACCTTCCTTAAGATTACCTAATTCAATGTTCATAATTCTTGTTCTTTTTAGCGATACTACTCTATATCCAAAGGCTTCACACATTCTACGAATCTGTCTGTTATACCCTTGAGTTATTATTATTTTGAATTTTCTAGCTTCAATCTTAGATATTTTACACTTCTTAGTGGTTACATCTAATTCTTCCAGATAAACTCCCGCTGCCATTCCTTTAAGAAATTCCAGAGTGATATTTTTATTAACCTCTACTTCATATTCTTTTTCGTGATTGTTCCCTGAACGCATCATTTTATTAACAATATCACCATTATTAGTCATAAGAATTAGTCCATTGGAATTCTTATCCAAACGTCCCACCGGATATATCCTTATAGGATAATTAATAAAATCTACAATATTATTCTTTTCGCGTTTTTCCGCTGTACATACAATGCCTACCGGCTTATTAACCGCAATTAGTACCATCTGTTCTTCTCTGGATACTACTTTGCCATCAACAGTTACCTGCTGTCCCTTAGACACTTTAGTTCCCATCTCAGCCTTAACACCATCTACGTATACCTTACCCGCTTCAACCTTCCTGTCAGCTTCTCTTCTAGAGCATACTCCAGCCTCACTAAGAAATTTATTTATTCTAACCGCTTCAACATTTTCTCTATTTTCAAAATCAGTTTTTATGTTATTACTCATATTTTTCTCCAGTATTTTAGACTATCATTACTATTTTATCAAAAAAATATCTATTCTACAAATATGACTTTAATATTCTTATATTATTTTCTTCAAAATCAGCAAACTCCTGTGCCATCTCCACTGCCATACATTTACTTTCATAATTATCTTTTACATTATTCATCATATCTACCATTGAACGAGTACTGCTTTGAATCATCATATCAGCAATATGCTCAGTACTTGTATTAAAAATAGTATTAGCTTGAATTTTTGACCATGATTTCATTTTTTCCATTGGCGCATTATCAATCTTTACGCCATTCTCAGCCAGTTTCTTTCCAGCTTTATATGAAATTGATTTGTATCTGTTCATTTGGGAATTTAAATCGTAAGATAAATCATCATCATATACTTTTGATAACAACATACCAATGGTATCCTGATTCTTCTTGCTCTCCTTATAGATATTACTTAGTAATTCTATTTCTTTATTGTCCATATATATGCCTCCATTTTCCTTCTATACATATATATGTTTTGCAAAACAAATTATTTTATACAAAATTATAAGAAACACGCTTTGGGAGTTTAGCATACATAACATTCTCTACATTATCGGCGTAAACTACTAAAAAAGGTTGACTGGACCTTTTTGTCGTATGCTTGGCAACTAAAAAAGTTTCACTGAACACTTTGATCGTATGCTTGCAACTAAAAAAGTTTCACTGAACACTTTGATCGTATGCTTGCAACAAAATAGGAATAATCAGCATATCTAATTTGAATATCCTAATTATCCCTATCTATATATTTTAATTATATGTTTTTGATAAGAACTCAGATTTTACATAGCCTCTAACACCATCGCATGAAATCTGACTCCAACCGTTATCTAATTTAACCAATCTGGTTACTTTGCTACCTACAAAACCAGTTCCAACCTTATCAGCACTTTCACTAGCTTCTGCTCTAATATTAACTGTAGATGTAAGATACAATTTTTCTAATTCAATTTCATCATATGACAAGTACTCTGATTTAACATATGCTTCTTTGCCATCATATTTAATCTTACTCCAACCACTATCTAATACAGCTATTCTAGTAATGCTTTCGCCTGCAAATATCTGACCTAACTTTTCTGATTCCTGATCTTCTGCTACTCTTACATTAATAGTTTCTTTTGCATACACTGTTTCTTCTGCTGGCTGTTCCTCTGCAACTTCTTCTGTTTGTTCTTCAGTAGTCTCTTCTGTTGCTTCTGCTGTTTCTTCAACCTGCTCTTCAGTATTTTCTTCTGCTACTTCTTCTGTTGTTTCTTCCTCTATCTCTTCACCAGCAAGTCTAGCAACAAAATGTTTCAAAGCTTCATCTGAATTCTGTGCTTCACTATATTTCTTTTCAACTGTATCTAATAAGTCAATAACATCCTGATCTGCTGCTACATTCGAAATATATGAATCAACCTCTGGGTCTAAATCTCCATTGTAAATGTATAAACTACCATCTTCACTTGTACATACATATAATGGAACTAGTCCAGGAACCAATGTATCAATATTAATAAATTTTATTTCATAATAAGCAAATACAATGTACGAATTCTCTACCGGTCCAATTTTCGAATAACATACGATATTGTTGTAGTTTTCAATATATTCTTTCTTCTGAACAATTTGATTCTGTTCATCTTCTGATAAATTATCAACTATCTGTAATAATGTATCTACATCAGAATTTGACATTGCTTCAAAATATTTATTAATTAATTCATTAACCTCTGGATATGCATCTGTAAGTAAGTCATTTGTAGCTACTACTTCTGGTTCTACTTCCGGCTCAACTTCATCTACGTTAATTACTTCCTCTGTTGCCTCTGGTACTTCTGGTGCTGTTTCTGTTTCACCTTTATCTTTTGAAGAAAAAGCCAATACTAATATAATTATCAATGCAACAAAAACTGCTGCAATAGCCACATATTTTTTATTTTCCACTAAAAAAGTCTTAATCTTTGTAAAATCTAATTTCATTCTAATCCTCCTGATAGCCAATTTCTTATTATATAGATTTCTCCAAATATCCCTTTATCTAAAATGTAATTACTATTTTTTTTATTCTTTTTTAACACAACATTTATATTTTAACAAACTATAGTAATTAATTCAACCACTAAAATCTTACAGTAATATTTATATTGGCGTAAGAATGCACCTGGAGGGATTCGAACCCCCGCCACTTGGTACCGGAAACCAATGCTCTATCCCCTGAGCTACAAGTGCAAATTATTTCATAATTATTACGCAAATATTAAGATAACACAATTTACTCTCTCTTTCAAGCAAATATATTCTATTATCTATTTGTGTTTATTAAGTGTATTTAAACAATTTTTTTATGATTTATTGAAAATACTCACTCTGTTTGTGCTTACTTTTTCCTTGAGCGCGACAATTTTTCACTTTTACTTAACCAAAATTTTTTTATTATACTATCTTTGAATTATTATTATATTATCTTTGAATTATTTCTTGACTTTATTAGCAAATTAGAATATAACAGATATGTAATTTATTTTTTGCTACTATGGCTCAGTCGGTAGAGCGTCGCCTTGGTAAGGCGGAGGTCACGGGTTCAAGTCCCGCTAGTAGCTCTCAACCATACATTAAAGAAGACTTTTCAGTAATAGTGAAAAGTCTTTTCTTTTGTATCTGTCTTTTTTGTTGTACCAACAACTAATATTTTCTACACTTTAAAGCCTCTAGCGCACTTTCGAAACTAATACATTTCGCATATCTTTTATTCCACATTTTTTCATTATAATATTTATATGAATTTTCTGCTGTCATATATTCATTATCATCTGTAGTATTACAATATGCTGGTACTATCATTTCAAAACCGTGTTCAAAACCACATTTAATCGTTGCATCAATACAATACTCTGTCTGAATTCCAACAATCATAATCTGGTTTTCCTTTTTTGCCTGCAAATATTCTAATAAACCAGATTGCTTAAATGCACTATTTACTGATTTATCAAATATTCTTTCATTTTCTCTCGGAGCAAATCTACTATACACGTCAAATCCTGCAACGCCCTTGGTTAATTCTATACCATCATCATGACGAACGTACACTACTTCCACATCATTTTCTCTTGCTGTTTCTATCAATTCAGCTACATTTTCAACAAACGAATCAAACATATATAAATCATTCGTCATTATCATTTCTTGTGTATCAACAACTAACAGTACCATTTCCACTCACCTATTAGTTCAATCTTTGTCTTACAATTTCATATGCCAATACACCTGCTGCTACAGAGGCATTTAATGAATCTATATCACCCTTCATTGGTATTGATGCCACAAAATCGCATTTTTCTTTTACAAGTCTGCTAACGCCTTCGCCCTCATTGCCTATTACTAATCCGATAGGACCTTTTAAATCCAGCTTGTACATAACTTCTCCCCCCATATCAGCACATACAAACCATAATCCCTGTTCTTTTAGCTCCTCTATTGTGTTACCAATATTTGTAACCTTAGCAACTGGTGTATAATTTAATGCACCAGCTGATGTTCTGGCAACTGTAGCCGTCAATCCAACTGCTCGTCTCTTAGGGATAATTACACCATGTGCTCCGCAAAGGTTAGCTGTTCTGATAATTGCACCTAAATTATGTGGGTCTTCAATATTATCCAAAATAAATATAAATGGGGGTTCTCCCTTCTCCTTAGCATTATTCAAAATATCTTCTACTTCTGCGTACTCATATGCAGCTGCATAAGCAATAACTCCCTGATGTTTGCCTGTTGAAGACATATTGTCTAATCTGTCTTTGTTTACATAATTGATAATTGTATTATGCTTTCTTGCTTCTCTGGTTATTGTCATTATTGGACCATCCTTACATCCATCCAACACAAATAACTTGTCTATAGTTTTTCCTGAGCGAAAAGCCTCTAACACTGCATTTCTTCCTTCTATTGTAAATTCTTCGTATCTCACAAAAATCTCCTTATACTTGATTTTATTATTAGTTATCAAAACATCTAATATTTAACATACCTTTTCGAATTAATTCTAATATATTCACATTCATTCACAACTAAATTCAAGAGTGTTCAATGTAAAATAATTAAAATCATTTCGTCTATGGACAACTTTTTTGTTAATATTAAGTCTTATTTTTAGCATTTCATCCAACAACATACACTAAAAATATTATAATTTATAATACAAAACCTCTTTAATTTACATTATTTTTTCACTTCTATAACGTCTAAACCTTTTTTCACCAAATCAATAATTCTCTCTATTTTTCCTTGCAAATATAAATATCCAACCAAAGCCTCAAAACCCGTAGCTCTTCTATAATCTGACATTGTGGCATTCTTGGCCATTGTTGGCGACTTAGCATTTCTTCCTCTTTTGTATACAGCCATTTCTTCTTCTGTAAGTTCATCCTTAATAATTTCAATTATTGCAGATTGCGCTGATGCTTTTACCAGTTTAGATGCTCTGTTATGAAGCTTATTAGGCTGTGAATTGCCTCTCCTCACCAATATGGTACGAATAATCAAATCATAAATTCCATCTCCAATATAAGCTAACACCAATGGGGAATATGTTCTAATATCCATCTTAGGCAAATCAAACTTTTCTTCAAGACCTAACATTAAATCTATACTCTTTTCCATTTAACGCCCTCTCTTGTATCTTCCAACACAATTCCTCTACTAAGTAACTCGTCCCTTATTTCATCTGCACGTTTGAAATCTTTTGATTTTCTTGCCTGTTGTCTTTCTTCGATTAATTTTTCAATATCATCATCTAAAATTTCCGCTTCTTTTTCAACTATTATACCCAATATATCTGATAAGGTCTTGATTTTTTCTTTTAAAGCAGTTAAATACTCTTTTGAGTTAGTAGCTGTTGCATTAGTATTTGCAAACTTAACTAATTCAAAAATTGCTGAAATAGCATCAGCTGTGTTAAAATCATCATCCATTGCTGCTTCAAATTTCTTAACAAATTCTTCTGTTCCTGCTAACTTAGCACTTTCTTCTACTGTCATTGTGTCAACAACTGTATTTTGAATTAAATGTCCCAAATTATCAACAGATGTAATAATTCTCTCTAAACCATTCTTAGAACTTTCCATTAAATCCTCACTAAAATTAAGTGGACTTCTGTAGTGAGCACTTAACATAAAGAATCTAAGTACCTGTAAATCATATTTTTCACTTATTTCTCTTACTGTAAAAAAGTTATTCAATGATTTTGACATCTTCTTATTGTTAATATTTAAAAATGCATTGTGCAACCAGTATTTAGAGAATTCCTTACCATTACAAGCTTCACTCTGTGCTATTTCATTTTCATGATGAGGAAAAATCAAATCTTCTCCACCTGCATGAATATCTATTTCTTCTCCAAGATATTTCTTTGACATTACTGAACATTCAATATGCCAGCCTGGTCTGCCTTCGCACCATGGTGATACCCAGAATGGTTCTCCATCCTTTTTAGGTTTCCATAATACAAAGTCCATTTCATCTTCTTTTTGTTCTTCTACTGCAATACGCTTACCAGCTTCTAATTCATCAAGATTTTTCTTAGATAATTTACCATAATCCTTAAACTTCTTAGTTCTAAAATACACAGTGCCGTCAGCTGCCGCATATGCATAGCCTTTTTCTATTAATGTACTAATCATATCAATCATTCCATCAATTTCTTCTGTTGCTAAAGGATGTTTAGTAGCCGGCTTAATATTCATCCCTTCCATATCTTTTTTACATTCTGCAATATATCTGGTAGCTATTTCATTAGCATCCACACCTTCTTCAATAGCTTTTTTTATTATCTTGTCATCTACATCAGTAAAGTTAGTTACATAATTAACTTCATATCCTTTGTATTCCATATATCTTCTAGCTGTATCAAATACAATCATTGGTCTGGCATTACCTATATGAATGTAATTGTACACAGTAGGTCCACATACATACATTCTTACTTTTCCTGGTTCAATAGGTACAAATTCCTCTTTTTTGCGTGATAAAGTGTTATATACTTTCATTTTGTCTCCTTCTGTTTTTTACAACTTTCTGTTTATTTCTATTTTTTATATTTCTTTTTGAATTTATATTAATAACTTTCTGCCAAGTCTAGAGCTGAATTTTGATATTTTTTAATCACAACTACTCTCGTTCCAAATTCTCAATACGTTTCTTCAATTCAGCATTTTCATATCTTAGTTGCTGAATATCTGCATATATAGGGTCTGGTAAATGTTGATCTAAATCTATTCTAGGAATCTTCACGTCATTTTGTTTTACTACATGACCCGGAACCCCAACTACAGTACAATTAGGTGGTACCTCTTCTAATACAACAGAACCTGCACCAATCTTAGAATTCTCACCAACAGTAAAAGAACCTAACACCTTGGCACCTGCACTAACCATCACATTATCTCCAATAGTTGGATGTCTTTTGCCCGTTTCCTTGCCGTTTCCTCCTAATGTAACTCCCTGATAGAGTGTTACATTATTACCTATAATAGTAGTTTCCCCGATAATAACACCACTACCATGGTCAATAAATAACCCTTTTCCGATAGTTGCTCCCGGATGTATCTCTATCCCTGTCTTTCTGGTAGCCCTTTGTGAAATCCATCTTGCTAAAAAATAATGTCCCGACTGATAAAGCTTATGAGCTATTCGATATCGTATTATTACCTTAAAACTAGGATATAACAAAACTTCCAGAGGTGTCTTAATAGCAGGATCTCTTTCTGTTATAACACTTATTTCTTCTTTAATAAATTTTATAAATCCAATTTTAATACTTCATTTTTAAATAACTATAAAAAACACTTTACGAATTGCCTAAGTTATAGCAATG
>CAYOMP010000056.1:0-15048 GCA_964405075.1 uncultured Lachnospiraceae bacterium | reverse complement strand
AAAAGACGGCAGTAAGAAATCAGTTAAGTTCAAAATTACAGTTAAAAAATAATAATATTGAAAAAAGTAACACCAAGAGGGATTTTTAACAAAAAGTCGGTTTTTTACAAGTGAAAAACCGACTTTTTGCAATTTAATAAAAATAAGATATTAGTTATAATTAAAGGGGGATAGTATAAAGTATAACCCAATATAGATAAATATTTTGGTAATGAAAAAGTAATTAGATGTAGTGATAAGTAAGATGCTAAAAAGGAGAAAGTATGAGTAGCTTGAAGAACCTGAAAACAATTGTACATGATACTAGTATAACGATATATTGGGATAAACCAAAAAACTTACCTAAGGAATATAAGTATGAAATATATAATCAAGGTAAAAAAGAAGGTATTACTTTAAAAACACATTATACATTAGAGGACCTAGTAGCGAATACAGAATACGAAATGGAGATTAAACTTGTTGATGAATTAAAAAAAGAGATTATAGAATCCGAGAAAGTTATAGTATCTACATGTAAAGTAAAGAGAAGAATAGATATAACTAAGTCGCCATATTTCGCAGTTGGGGATGGAAATACAATAAATACGAAAGCCATTCAGCAGGCACTAGACGATTGTAATAAGGATTCTTATGTATATATTCCAGAAGGAATATTTATGACAGGTGCATTAAGAATGTATAGTAACACTGAATTATATATAGATGAGAACGGTGTGTTACAGGGAACAGATAGGGTAGAAGATTATTTGCCAAGAATTAAAAGCCGTTTTGAAGGTTTGGAAATGGAATGTTATAGTAGTTTGATAAATATGGGGGAATTAGATCATACAGCAGGATGTAATTGTGAAAATATAATTATTAGAGGTAAGGGGACAATCTCCAGTGGGGGGAGAAGTCTGGCAGGTAATGTAATTGAGTCAGAAAGAATTAGATTACAAGATTATATTGCAAGCTTAGGAGAAGAAATTAAAACTTATGAAAATGCAGATACGATTCCAGGTAGAGTAAGACCAAGACTTGTTAATATAAGCAATACAAAGAATGTAGTTATTGAAGGCATAACATTGAAAAATGGAGCAAGTTGGAATGTGCATATGATTTATTCAGATAATGTTATAACTCATAATTGCAAATTTTATTCACATAATGTTTGGAATGGCGATGGTTGGGATCCGGATTCATCTATTAACTGTACAATATTTAATTGTGTATTTGATACAGGGGATGACTCTGTGGCTATTAAATCAGGTAAAAATCCAGAAGGAAATATAATTAATCGCCCTTGTGAAAATATAAGAATATTTGATTGCACAAGCTTGTGTGGACATGGCTTTACAATGGGAAGTGAAATGTCTGGTGGAATCAAGAATATATACATATGGGATTGTGATGTTAGTAATTCTATGTATGGAATAGAGATTAAAGGAACAAAGAAACGTGGTGGATATATTAAAAATATATATGTACGAGATACAAAGGTAGCGAGAATTATGATGCATTCAGTTGGATATAACGATGATGGTGTTGGAGCTGAAAGTGCACCAATTTTTTCAGATTGTATTTTTGAAAATGTGTATATAGAGGGTGAATATTTAGGCGATGGGGATATAAAATATCCATGTGAGTCAATTGAACTATGCGGATTTGATGAAAAAGGTTACAATATAAGAAATATTAGATTCAAAGATATTACATTGGGTAAATCAAACGTTGATAAGCAAAATATCAGTATAAGATATTGTGAGAATATAACTTTTGAGAATATACAAAGTATATAATAATAAGCTGTTTAGAAGGGCGGATTTTATTTATGCGCAGGAAACTAGCAAAAAAAATAAGTAACTTAAAATTGTCTCAAAAAATGATGGTGATATATATTGTATTCGCCATATGTTTGTATGCCATTTCAGTTGTTGCATTACAAGTATGCTTTGAAATTTATGAAGAAAAATTGTATGAAAAGTCATTACAGGAATTAGAATTTTTCATAAATGAAGTAGATAGAGGAGTAAGTGAGATAGAAGAATTTAGTTATACTATTGCTATGGATACTGACATTCAAGAACAGCTTTCTATTTTGAATACTGCTAGTTATTTGTCAAAAGAGTATGCTACTAGTAAATTAAAGTTTTATAATCTAGTGTTAGACGAATTGAATTTAGTGCCAAATATTAAGAATGTTTTATATACTAATAAACATAACATCCAAAATACATTGGGTTCTTATGTTGGGGAAATACCAAATGATGCGTATGAAAAGATTCTAGAGGATTTCTCAGAACGTAGAGGCGGATATACCAAATATTCACCAACACAAGAATATCCATATATGTTGTCTGGAAGAGATATATTAGAAAAGAAAAATGCTAGTCTAAAATATTTGGGGACTATATTAATTACAACAGACGTGCCGGGCATAATAAAAGAAAAAAATAAGAATTTGAAATCTTCATATTCTAATTTATATGTATATTCAAAAGAAGGAATGATTTATAGCATTTCAGATGAATTTAATGAACAGCTTCCAGACATTAGTGAAAATAATGGATATAAATTAGTAAATGTAAATGGTCAAAAGTATTTTATGTGTTATTTGAAATCATTAGATACAGATTGGATGTTTGTGAATTTTTCACTATATTCAGATATTTACGGAAAGGCTATTCTTGTAAGAAATTTTATGAACGCAGGATTTTTTTTAGTATTTATAATAAGTATGATTCTTTTGATAAAAATTAGTTACATAATAACCAAGCCCCTATATAATTTATCTAAATCAATGCAGGCAGTTGAGAATGGCAATTTTCAAGTTGATTTACCAGTTGTAGAACGAATGGACGAGGTTGGATTATTAGAGCAGGAATTTAAGATAATGTTAGAGAAAATCAATGTGCTTATTCATGAGAATTACGAGAAACAGTTTGTATTAAAAGATACCAAGTATAAAATGTTACAAGCACAGATTAATCCACATTTTTTGTATAATACCTTGAACACAATACATTGGATGATTAAGGCTGGATGTAGCGATGATGCAGGAAAAATGATTTTGGAATTAAGTGGTCTATTAAGGGCAGCATTTGCCAAAGAGGCATATGTAGATATTGAATCAGAGATTCGAGCATTAAGAAGTTATATAACTATTCAGGAATTCAGGTATAAAAATAGAGCAGAATTTATTGTAGAGACTAGAGGGAATTTAAGTGAGTATTATATTCCTAGAATGATATTACAGCCGTTGGTTGAGAATGCTATTCAATACGGTGTAGAAAATTCAGTGAAACAGTGCAATATATGGGTTAATGTTATTGAAGAAGAAGAGAAAATATTAATAGAAGTTATTGATGACGGACCAGGAATTGCTAAAGATGATTTAGAAAAAGTTAGAAGTTTTACAATACAACCAAAGGGACATGGAATAGGTCTCAAAAACATTAATGAACGACTGAAGATATCTTATGAAGGTAGCGAATTTAACATAGACAGTATAGCGGGAGTACAGACAACTATTAGAATAAGAATACCTAAGATGAGGAAGGAGAATAGCAATGTACAAATTAATGATAGTTGATGATGAAGAATTTGTGCGAGAGGCTATGGCGCATTTAATTAATTGGTCTGATTATGGGATAGAATTAATAGATACGGCAGGAAACGGTATTGCGTGTTTGCAGAAAATAGAAGAAAATACACCTGACATAATTATGACAGATATTAAAATGCCTGTAATGAATGGAATAGAGTTAATACATAGTGTTAAAAGAAAATATCCAGATATTGAATTTATAGTATTATCTGGATATGGAGAATTTGAATATACTAGTAAGGCTATGGAGGAAGGAATAAAGCATTACATATTAAAACCGTGTGATGAAAGTATGATAATTCCAGTGTTAGATAAGGTAAAAACGCAAATTAATGAAAAAAGAATAAAAAGACAAGAAGAAAATAAAGTGCAGAGTACCTTAAATAATTTGATTCCAAGAGCAAAAGAACAAGTCTTTAGAAATGTCTTATTAGGACTTGAAGGTATAGAGGAAAATGATAAATTAATAGTTAATGCCCCTTATGAAAATGTTGTAATAGTTTCTTTTAGATTGGAAAAGGGATTTGATTGCATTGAACAATTTGTTATAGAAAATGTATTAAAGGAATTACTAGGAGAGAAGAATGTGTATGTGGCTACATCTATTGAAAAAGATTTAATATATCTAATTAATATGAGCAAGAAAGACATAATTGCAGAAGCAGTAGACATTATGAAGGAAAAGACTAACAGATTTGGAAATGAAAGAATGCAGGTGGCTATAAGTAAATCTGGCACAATAGTTAATATTAGAGAAATGTATTATCAAATACTAGAATTGTACAAGGTTCATCAAGTAGAGCAAAACAAGGAAATTTTACAATATGATTTTTTAGATGAAAAGTATGAAGCAACCACAGGAATATGTGATTTTGCAAAAATACTCAATAGTAATGATTTTTCTGAGATTGTATTCGAATTATATTTAGCCTTTTTAAAGATGAATATCAAGAGATATGATATAGAAAAAATAAGGGATACTGCCATCAGTATGATTAAAGTTTTATATGGGAAGGAATATGTTGCAGATGGTGAAACGGCAAATGAGATTTTCTTAGGGATAGTTGATTTTGTTACAAATATGCAAAAAGTTTCCTTAGATAATGGAAAAGAAGAAATAAGGGTACAAGAAATCTTGCTTAATATATATCAAAACATTTCTAATCAGGATTTAACGATTAATTATTTGGCTAAGGAAGTAATGTTTATGAATGAGGATTATTTGAGTAGAGTTTTTGCGAAAAATAGAAAGGTGAAATTCTCAGCATATATGTTAGAGACACGTATCAACCTGGCAAAAAGATTGATGCAGTGGGATGAGGAGCTTAAAATATCACAAATTGCAGAAATAATAGGATACGCCCCAGATGGTCAATATTTTTCAAAGGCATTCAGAAAGGTTGTTAATTTAACGCCTACAGAGTATAAAGAAAGTCTTAAAAACCAATAAATATAAAAACAAAGACCGGCTTTTAAAAGTCGGTTTTTTTCAAATCACAAGCCGAATAATTCCATTTTTATTTATTTGGTCATTAAGTAAAATAACATTATCAAAGCAAAAAAGAAAAGGAGAATGGAATATGAGAAAAACAGGTAAAAAATTATTAGCTTTGTTATTATCAAGTGCAATGTTGTTAACAGCAGTAGGCTGTGGTTCAAATGCAAACACTACAACAGAAGAAACAACAGAAGAAACAACAACTGATGCAGCAAATGAAACAACAGAGGTAGCAAATGAAACTACAGACTCAAGTGGAAAAACAAAAATCAAAATTACTTGGTGGGGTGGACAGAGTAGACATGAGTATACTCAGCAGTTATTAGATTTGTATACTGAAACACATCCAGACATTGAATTTGAAGCAGTACCAGCAGGATGGGATGGATATTTTGAAAAATTATCTACACAAACAGCATCTGGCTCAATGCCTGATATTGTTCAGATGGACTACTTATATATTTCTACATATGCCAAGAATAATTCGTTAGCAGATTTGAATGAATTTATTGAAAATGGAACAATTGATGTATCAGGAATTGATGAAAATCTTCTTAACACAGGTTCTATTGATGGAAAAATGTCAGGTTTGGTATTAGCAACTTCTCTTTTATCTGTGGGATATAATCCAGCTGTATTAGCTGAAGCAGGAGTAGAAATGCCAGATAGCAGTTGGACATGGTCTGATTTTGTAGAATTAAATAAAAAAATTAAAGATACAACTGGAAAGTATGGAGCTTCAATGGGACCAGTTGAGGACACTAATATTTTTAACTATTGGGTAAGACAGCATGGTGCTTCATTATTTAGTGAAGATAACAAATCTCTAGGTTATGAGGATGATTCTATTTGTGCAGACTTTTTCACAATGTGGAAAAGTATGATGGATGAGGGGTCTTTACCAAATCCAGATGAGTGGGCACAGATTGCTTCTTTAGGACAGGAAGCAGGTCCAGTAGTAACTAATGATGCAGGTATGATATTCGAATGGAACAATTATGCTTCAAAAGTAAGTGGCGTAAATGATAAAATTAAGATTACTACACCACCATTATCAGATGATTCAAGTGACATGGGATTATGGTTAAAACCAGGTATGTTCTTCTCTGTGGCAGAAACATCAACAGTTAAGCAGGAAGCAGCAGAATTTATTAACTGGTTTATTAATTCAGAAGAAGCTAACGACATTATCTTAGGTGAACGTGGGACTCCTGTATCATCAAAAATTCGTGAATACTTAAGTAATTCAGGTAAATTGTCTGAACAGCAGGTTGAAATGTTTGAATATGCTGATACAGCAGCAAAACTTTGTGGTGTAACTCCAGCACCAGACCCAGTTGGTATGTCAGAAGTAACAGATGCCTTTAAAGAAGTGGCAAATGCAGTATTTTATGAGCAGATGACAGCAGACGAAGGTGCAGCTAAATTTAGAGAAAAAGCGAACGAAATTTTATCAAGAAACAACTAATATCAAAAAACGATGGAGGCTAATAAGCCTCCATCAATTATTAGAAAGTAAGTTATTTTAAAATAGGTTAATATTCAAAGAATCAAAATTTATTACCTAAGTTTTTAAGGAGAAAATTAATGAAAGCAAAGAAAAAGAAAGAAATTTATCGTACAAAAGATAATATAGTTGGTTATTTGCTTATATCACCATGGTTGCTGGGATTTGTGGCTATGTGGTTTATACCGATGATAATTTCTATATTTTATTCATTTACTAATTTTAATTTATTAAATAATCCTGAAATGATAGGATTATCAAATTACAAACGTATATTTACACAGGATGATACATTTGTAAAAGCTCTAAAAGTTACATTTACATATGTTCTTGTAATGGTTCCTTTAAGATTAGCATTCGCATTATTTATAGCGATGTTATTAAATAAGAAACATAAATTTTTAGGATTATATCGTACATTCTATTATGTACCATCAATTATTGGTGGAAGTATTGCTGTTTCTATTGTTTGGAAGCAATTGTTTGGTAATAGTGGTGTAATGATGACAATTTTTGAAAAATTTGGAATTGTACAAAAGACATCATTATTAGGGAATCCTAAAACAGCACTATTTATGATTATTTTGATGGGTGTGTGGCAGTTTGGTTCTTCAATGCTTATTTTCTTATCAGCATTGAAACAGATACCACAGTCATTATATGAATCAGCAATGGTAGATGGTTCTAAACCAGCTAACACATTTATTAAAATTACCCTTCCTATGTTGACACCAACTATTTTCTTTAACTTAATTTTACAGATTATTAATGGATTTAGAGTGTTTACAGAAAGTTATGTCATTACGGATGGTGGTCCATTAGACAGTACTTTATCATATGTTCTTTATTTGTATAGAAGAGCATTTAACTATTTCGATATGGGATATAGTTGTGCACTTGCATGGGTATTAGTTGCAATTATTGCAGTATTTACGGTTATTTTATTTAAAACACAAAATGCTTGGGTATATTACGCTGGGGAGGAATAGAAATGAAACGTAATAAAACATTTAAATCTATAAGATTTCACATAGGCGCATGTATACTTGGATTTTTTATGATATATCCATTGTTATGGTTACTTGCTAGTTCATTTAAAAGTAATGATACAATGTTTATTAATGCATATTCGTTAATTCCTAGTAAATGGGCAATTATAGAAAATTACAAAAGTGGATTTGCCGGAATCGGTGGAGTAAGCTTTTTTACATTTTTGAAAAATTCAGTAATAGTTACTGTGGTTGGAACTGTTGGTTGTGTTTTCACATCGTTGTTAGCAGCATATGCTTTTTCTAGAATTAAATTCAAGTTCTCTAATTTTTGGTTTGGTTGTGTAATGATGACAATGATGATACCAGCACAGGTAATGGTTGTACCCCAATATATTATTTTGAAAAAAATTGGCTTGATTGATACAAGATTGGCAATGATTTTACCATGGTTTTTTGGTGGAGCATTCTTCATCTTCTTAATGGTTCAGTTCTTTAGAGGAATTCCTAAAGAATTAGATGAAGCAGCAGAAATTGATGGATGTGGTAAAATAAGAACATTGTTTTGGATATTGGTGCCAATTGTAAAACCGGCAATTATTAATGCATCAATTTTCGCATTTTATTGGATTTGGCAAGATTTTTTCCAGCCATTGATTTTTATGAGCGATACGAAGAAGTTCACAATACCATTAGCATTGAATATGTATCTTGACCCTAACTCATACAATAATTATGGCGGTTTGTTTGCAATGTCGGTAATTTCTTTAATACCTATTATTATTTTCTTTATCATTTTCCAGAAATATCTTGTTGATGGAATTGCAATGGATGGTATAAAAGGATAAGATAGAGGAAAGAAAAGGTGTCATATTAAAACACTAAAGGTATTTTAGATACGAACACGAAAATAATGAATTCAACGGAGTAGGAAAATGTTTACTTTAAATGGGAATACAACAATTAAATCAGAATATTTAAGTAAGCCTATAGCAAATGCTATCAATATTTTGAAGAGAGATATGAAGAAAGTGTTTGGTGATGAAAAAGGTATTGCCAATACAATTCTTTTGCAAAAATCTAGTGAAATTCAAAAAGAATGCTACAAACTAATTGTAGAAACGAAAGACGAATTGATTTTACAAGCGGCAGATGAATTGGGGTTTGTATATGCTTTGTTATACATTAGTGAAAAATACCTAGGAGTTAAGCCTTTTTGGTTCTGGCTTGATAATGAACCTGAGAAAAAACAAAGCGTTAATATTGAAAAGCAAATATTTGTGTCACAACCATATGCCATTAAGTATCGGGGGTGGTTTGTCAATGACGAGGTACTCCTTGATACTTGGTATGTGAATAGACATAAGGATGAACCATGGGAAATGGTATTTGAGGCATTACTTCGTCTCGGTGGAAATATGACAATTCCAGGGACTGATAAGAACTCCAGAAAGTATAACAGGATGGCATCAGATATGGGATTGTACATTACGCACCATCATGCAGAACCACTTGGAGCTCCGATGTTTGCCCGAGTGTATCCCAATCTTCAAGCTTCATATGACAAGAATCCGGAGAAGTTTGAAGAACTTTGGCGAATGGGATTAGAAGAGCAAAAGGATATGAAGGTAATATGGAATATAGGCTTTCGAGGTCAGGGTGATAGACCATTTTGGGATGATGACCCGCAATATTCCACACCTGAATCAAGAGGCAAGTTAATGAGTTCGCTTATAAGAAAACAGTACAACATGGTAAAACAGCAGAATATAAATGCAGTATGTTGTACTAATCTTTATGGCGAAACGATGGAATTGTATAAGGGTGGCTATTTAGATTTGCCAGAAGATGTAATTAAGATATGGGCAGATAATGGTTTTGGTAAAATGGTTAGTAGAAGACAGGGAAACCATAATCCAAGAGTAGTGGCATTGCCGAATGAAGGAGATAAAGGGAATCATGGAATATATTATCATGCCTCGTTTTATGATTTGCAGGCAGCCAACCATATGACAATGTTACCTAATTCACCAGAATTTGTAAAAAAGGAATTAGAGAATGTAATATCAAGGGGCATTAAGGATTATTGGATAATTAATTGTTCTAATATTAAGCCTCACGTTTATACATTAGACTATATAGCTGCTATGTGGCGAGATGGTAAAGTGGATATTGATGAACATAGAACTAATTATATTGAAAAGTATTATGGTGCAGATAATGCCAAAAAGGTGTCAGAAGCCATAAATGATTATTATAGATACGCAGTAAAATATGGAGAAAACGAAGATGACTATGCAGGTGAACAATTTGCTAATCATGTTCCTAGAATACTAATTTCTCAATACATGCGTGACAAAAGCAATTTGGCAGAGGAACTTAGGTGGGCTACCAATGCTGATTCTTTAGAAAAACAGGTTGGGTGGTATACCAGTATTTGCAAGCAGGCGGTAAATGAATATAAAAAATATTTGGATGAATGTGAAGTAATTGCTGCAAGTATGAAGGGAGCATCCCAAGAATTATTTAAGGATACTATTTTGTTACAGGCACAGATACATTATTATTGTTATTTGGGTGCATATAATGTGTGCCAGAGTTTGATAAATGCATTTAGTAAAGATTTTAAAGTTGCGTTTTATAAGGCTGGTGTCGCTAGAAAGAATTATCTGATAGCAGATAATGCAATGAGAAGCCGTGAACACGGTAAATGGAAAAATTATTATGAAAATGAATGCCTTGCAGACATTAAGCAATCGGCTTGGGTATTAGAAGGGTTAATGAGCTTTTTGAGAAATCTTGGAGATGGACCACATTTTTATGAGTGGCAGAGAGAATTCTTATATTCTGTAGAAGACCGTAGAGTTATGCTAATATTAAATATGGAGAATCACTTAAATAATTTAGCATTATTTGAGTTAATGGAAGAAAAGTTGGGAGATAATCCCGCATAGAAATGACTAATAGACAGCTTCTTTTTGAAAAGAGATATTTCTTTTCAAAAAGAAGCTGTTCTGGCTTTATAGGAAATTTCTCATATCGTCAAAAATAGTGCAGTTTTTGTAATTTAATGAAAAGAAAAATGGACATCAGGTACATATAAAATAAGAAGGATATCTCTTTTGAATGAGATTTTTTGGCTAATAAACAAATTATATATACCTGTTGTATTTTAAGGTGTGTAACTTGCTTTACAGATAGACTTTATTCACGTATACTTTAGATAGCTTTAAGATTGAACGGAGGATATTATGCTAAGAATTAGACCATACAAAACCGGTGACGCCAAATATATAAAAGAATGGTTTGTAAGTGAGGAAGACTTTCAAAAATGGAGTTGTAACAATTTTGAATATCCATTGACAGAAGAGGCATTCAATGAATGGCAATCAGGTATAGACAAAATGGATAATATGTTTACATTTACAGCTATAAACGAAAAAGGAACACCTGTGGGACATTTTGCAATTAAGGAAATAGACTTTGAAAAAAATGAAATGTATTTTGGCTTTATTGTTATTGATACATCCAAACGTGGCAAGGGCTATGGGAAAAAGATGTTGACATTAGCTATGGAGTATGCCCATAACATATTGAAAATAGATAACATTTCCATAGGTGTGTTTACAAATAATATTGGTGCCATTAAATGCTATGAATCCTTGGGGTTTAAAAATAATTATATAGAAGAAAGTGCTTTAGAGTTTAATGGAGTATCATGGGATAAGCTTCATATGATACATAATAACTAAAAAAATACTAAAGGATTAATAATATATATTTTGAAAAAGACAGTCGAATACAAGAGGTATTGTTAAGGAGTAAAATATTATAAGTTACGAGTGTTCGGTGTCAAATAATAAATAGCAAAAACTCATAAAGAGTATAGTTGAAAGCAGATTATGAAAAATACACGTTATTTGGTTGAAAAAAATATACAAGTTAATAATGAAGAAATTAAATGCACATTATCTTTTTCAAATAGAAAATCAATTGCTCTAAAGGTAAAAGAAAATGGACAAATAATAATATATGCTCCAAGAGGGATTTCGCCGGAATACATTGATAATATAATAAAAGAAAAGGAACAATGGATATGGAATAATATTCAGAAAATGAAAACTTTGGAAAAAGTGCACTTCTTTGACAAGATGAGTCTGTCAGAACTAAAAAATGGTAGTGTTCTAATGTTCAAAGGGAAAAGTTACAATTTACAAATATTTAAATTAGGAAGAAAGAATAAAGTATACTTTGATGGTGATTTTGTAATTGCATATGTTAAAGATATAGATAATAGGGAAGAACTTGCTAATTTGATTGAGGATTTTTATAGGGAATATGCAAGGAAAGTATTTGAGGAAAAGGTTAAGATATTTGCCGAGAAAATGCAAGTGTCTTATGGACGTATATCTATAAAAGAGCAAAAAACCAGATGGGGAAGCTGCAGCAGTAAAGGAAATCTTAATTTCAATTGGAAAGTAGTTAAGGCACCTGAATTTGTAATAGACTATTTAGTGGTTCATGAGTTAGCTCATAGAAAGGAAATGAATCATTCGGATAGATTTTGGAATGTGGTAGAATCTACACTTCCTGATTATAAAAAAGGTAAGGAATGGCTTAAAGTGAATGGAAAAAGTTTACTTTAAGTCTTTTTCTTTACCTCTTACCTTTGAATATTTACCTCTTACCTAAAGTCTGTTTACAAGAAAAATATTAGTGTTATACTTAAAATATCTTAAGGATATCCAAACAAGAAGAGAAAAGAGGGAGATGTGAAGTAATCAATGAAAGTGAGAATTGAAATTGATGCTGATGCAACAGAAACAGAAGTAGTTATCAAATGTAAAGAAATAAATCAGGACATCATAGATATTCAAAAAAGATTACTTGAAGAGAGAACAGCAGAGGGAATTACATTAAGAAGTGGTGAAAAGGAATACTTTATTTCATTAGATGAGATTTATTTTTTCCAAACAGAGGCAGGTATTTTGCAAGCCCACACTTTTGATAAGGTATTCGATACTAACTATAAATTGTATGAATTAGAGGAAAAATTGTCGGGACAATTTATGAGAATATCTAAGTCAACAATTATTAATTTGAACCATATATATTCAATAACTAAGAATATAACAGCTTCAAGTGCAGTAGAATTTGATAAAGGTCATAAGACAGTGTATGTATCAAGAAACTATTACAAAGTATTAGTCGAAAGACTGGAAGAAAGAAGGAGACGATAATATGAGAAGAGGAAATATTACATGGGGGTTAATGTTAATATTAGCAGCAGTGTTTATAATATTTAGTCAGTTTGGATGGTTGGGAGATGTAAACATTGCAACTGTAATTATAGGAGCATTTCTAGGAGTAACATTGGTAAACGGAATTATATGTAAAAAAATTGATGAGAGTATATTTGCATCAATATTATTGTATGCAATATTTGATACTAGTTTAGGTTTGCCAGATTTAGATTTTTGGCCAGGTCTATTGATTGCAATACTCTTATCAGCAGGGCTACATATGATTTTTCCAAGACAGAAGGTAATAACTGACTGGGGATATGATATGAATCATGGATTTGAGCAAAAGGATAGTGATAATGTAGTTTTTGGTGAAGATACTAGCTATACAAATGGAGAAAGTATTGTTAATTGCAGTGTTTCTTTTGGTTCAAGTGTGAAATACATTAATTCGTCATATTTTGAAAGAGCGAACTTAAGATGTTCCTTTGGCGAACTAAAAGCATATTTTGACAATGTAACTCCTGCAAATGGAAACTGTACTGCTGATATTGATGTTTCATTTGGTGATGTTAAATTATATGTACCAAGAACATGGAGAGTGAAAAATAATGTAAGATTAGGTCTTGCGGGAGTTAAGGAATTTGGTACTTGTCAGGCAGTAGAATCTGGTAATTGTTTATATATAGAAGGAAATGCATCATTTGGTGGAATTGAAATATATTATATCTAATGTATTCTGATACTTTAGAAAACTATAGATAATATTTTAGAGAAATGAATAAAAGAATTATTAAGGCACATTCTATAAAGGGATGTGTCTTTTTTTGTAAAAAAGTTATAAAAAGCAGTATGTAAAAATTAAATTTTAGATTATTTATTGACAATGATAGAACACAATGCTAAAATCAAAACATAACAGAAAAGTTTCGAAAAGTTTCGTAAAAAACGAAAAAAACGAAAACTCAAAAAAGAGAGAATGAAACAATTAATTTACCATATATTAAAATGGTGTAAGTAAAAGTTTTAGGAGGTTTCTTATGTTAGAATCAAAGTTACAGTCAATCGTAGATGCCAGATATCAGAAAAAGATTTCTGAATGTACAAATGAAGAAGTATATTATGCTTTATTAGAACTTACAAAAAATAGCATTAAAGAAAAAGAAAGCAACAAAGGAGATAAGAAGTTATACTATATCTCTGCTGAATTTTTAATTGGAAAATTATTATCAAACAACTTAATTAATTTAGGAATGTTTGATGAAGTAGCAGAAGTATTAAAGAAAAATGGAAAAGACATTACTGAAATTGAAGAAATCGAATTAGAACCATCATTAGGTAACGGTGGTCTTGGTAGATTAGCAGCCTGTTTCTTAGATTCAATTGCTACATTAGGATTAAACGGTGATGGTATTGGTCTTAATTATCATTTTGGTTTATTTAAACAGGAGTTTACAGCTAATCACTTACAGAAAGAAACTAAGAATCCTTGGATTACAGAAGAAAGCTGGTTAAACAAAACTGCAGTTAGTTACAAAGTTCCTTTCAAAGATTTTACAGCTACTTCAGTATTATATGATATCGATGTTACAGGTTATGAAAGTGGATGTAATAAATTACACTTATTCGATATTGAAACAATTGATGAAAGTATTGTTGGTGATGGAATTTCTTTTGATAAAGAAGATATCGCTAAGAACCTTACATTATTCTTATATCCAGATGATAGTGATGTAGAAGGTTTATTATTAAGAATTTACCAGCAGTACTTCATGGTAAGTAACGGTGCTCAGTACATCTTAGATGAATGTAGAGAAAACGGATATGATTTAAGAAAATTACATGAACATGTAGTAATTCAGATTAACGATACTCATCCATCAATGGTTATTCCTGAATTGATTAGATTATTAACAGCTGAAGGTATCTCAATGGATGAAGCTATTGAAATTGTTTCTAAAACATGTGCATACACTAACCATACAATCTTAGCAGAAGCATTAGAAAAATGGCCATTAGATTACTTAGAAAAGGTTGTACCACACTTAGTACCAATCATTAAAGAATTAGATAAGAGAGTAAAAGCTAAATACGATGATGAAAGAGTAGCTATCATCGATAAAGATAACAGAGCTCATATGGCTCATATGGATATTCACTATGGATTTAGCGTAAACGGTGTTGAAGCTCTCCATACTGAAATCTTAAAAGATGAAGAATTA
>CAYOMP010000055.1:0-15131 GCA_964405075.1 uncultured Lachnospiraceae bacterium | reverse complement strand
CATCAGTTTTATAAGGCAGGATTTACATCAGATAGAATATTTGCAACCCAGGGTGATTATGGAAAAATCCAATGTCAGAGAGGATGTCATCCAAAAACATATGAAGCAGAAGAAATGTTTCGGAAGATGGATGCCGAGAGAAAGGATTGTCTGATTCCATCTAAACTTGTACCAAAATGTCCTGTATGTGGTGGAAAAATGGCTATGCATCTTCGATGTGATAATTATTTTGTAGAAGATGAGAAGTGGCATGAGGCTGCTGACAGATATGCAGATTTTCTTGTGCAAAATAAGACAAAAAGAGTTGTGCTTTTGGAGCTTGGTGTAGGATTTAATACTCCGATTATTATTCGTTTTCCTTTTGAAAAGTTAGTACGGGAAAATGCATCTTACAGCCTGATTCGATTGAATATGGATGAGGCAGTGGTTCCGGAAAGCTTTGGAGAGCGAGCTATCGGAATTGGCGATGATATGTCAAGGGCAATTACGGATATAAGGGGGATTATTTTATGACACAGGATGAAAGAAGACAATATTTAATTGAATATCTCTTGAAAGAAGAAATCCGATCCCGAGGACAGAAGATTCCAAAGGATAAGAAGGGACAGGAGAATCTGCTTCGGTCACTGATGAATGTCAGAATGCCAAAACCAATCAGTCAGGGATTTTTAAGAATTCAGGATGATTATCTATTAGAAAGAAATAAGGAACGTGAGATTACGGATGTGGCAAACTTAAAACCGGTAGCATCTGATAAAAGACTATACATCTGGCAGGGAGATATCACGACTTTAAAATGTGATGCAATAGTAAATGCCTGTAATTCACAAATGCTTGGATGCTTTTCACCGATGCATGCCTGTATTGATAACTTTATTCACACCTACGCAGGAATTCAGTTGCGCCTTGAAATGAATGAGATTATGACAAAGCAGGGACATGAGGAAGAAACTGGCAAGGCAAAGATAACATCGGGTTATAATCTGCCTGCAAAATATATACTCCATACGGTAGGACCTATTATTCAGTGGGAAGTTACTAGAGAGGATGAAGAACTGCTTGCAAGCTGTTATAGAGAATGCTTAAAACTAGCAGCGGATACTGGTGTAGAATCAATTGCTTTTTGTTGTTTGTCAACAGGTGTATTTCGATTTCCACAGTTAAGAGCTGCAGAGATTGCTACAGCTACCGTAAAGAACTTTCTTAATAATGATGATAGAATAAAGAAAGTCGTTTTCAATGTGTTTAAGGATGAGGATTTGAAAATATACAGGAATATTTTGTAAAGGAAGAGTTGACGGCAAAACTGTTGTTTTATCTAAGCAAAAGAACCCGACAGCTTCCAGTTTGTATAGCCCCTTAAATATATAGAGAATTAATATTGAAACTATAAAAAGTGTAGAAAGGTATATTTAGTCGTTGAAATATACCTTTATACATTTTTTGGTTTTAAAATGACAATATGTCATTAAAAGTATTGACATATTTATAATGAGTAATATAATAAAAATATAAAAATGACAATATGTCACTAAAAATGGGAGAAGGTTCTATGGAAAAAACAGAAAGCATTTTGAAATTATTTTGGAAAAAGAAAACAGAAAATAGTGATGGCAGACAAAGTGAAAAGATACTAGTTATAAATACGTTAGAGAATGAAATTTGTAGTGATTTTGAAGAAACTGAAAGAGATATTGAATATATAAACGTTTCAATGAGCAATATCAAAAGCTGCTTAGGATGCAATGGATGTTGGCTAAAGACACCGGGCAGATGTGTTATTAAGGATGATTATGAAGCTATTTTTAAAAAGATTTTAAAGGCGGATAAGGTGATTTTTATTACCGAAGAAAGGAATGGGATGGTTTCCTATAAGTTAAAAAATATGATAGACAGGTTCATTCCGGTGGGATTACCTTACACCTGTATCAAGAATGGTCAGGCAAGACACGCAGCACGCTACAATAAAGGCTGGAAGTTTGGAATAGTTGTAAAAGGTAGCAATGAATTAGAGTACATTGCCCAATGGTTAGAAAGGGTAGCTATTAATTTTCATTCAGAATCAATAGGTGTATTTAATATTACAGAGAAGGAGAAAATTCAAAATGCGATATACAATAGTTAGTTGTTCACCTCAGAATGAGAAAAGAAGTGCATCAACTTTTATAGCTAAGATTTTTAAAAGAGAGATAGAAAAGGAAGAAAAAACGCAAGTTGATTTCTTTTGGATTGGTAATAGGAATTGTTGGCAACAGTGCATTGATTCCTTTGAAAATAGTGAGATATCCATATGGGTAGTACCTGTTTATGTGGAAAATGTTCCAGGGATATTTTTGGAATTTCTTGAAGAGTTAGAAAATCATAAGGGTAATGGAAAAATGTTCTTCATACTTCAAAGTGGATTTGAGGAGGCAAGCCAATTAAGAACAGCGGAAAAATTTTTAGAAATGCTTCCTGCCAGATTTGGCTGTGAGTATGGCGGAACCCTATTGAAGGGTGGATTAATAGGTTTAGTTCATATGCGTGGAGAGAAATATTGCGAAACTGTAGGAAAACAATTTGAAATGGTTGCCGGAAATTTTGTAAAAGCTGGAGAATTTAATGAAATAGACAAAATAAATATGGCTGGTTGCGAATATTATTCCAAGGGGATGATATTGTTAGCTAAATTAGTTAAGCCACTAAATACTATAGTATGGAGTATTACAGCAAAAAAAATGGGAGCAAAGGGGAAGGTGGCAGATAGGCCATACTCAACGAACTAGAAATATAGAATTACGTCAAGTTTATTCAAGAATAATGAGTCACTCTTGAATAAGCTTGATTTTTTTTATATCATACTATTAAAGAGTGAAAATAGAGGGATAACATTTATTTTCTAATATTAACTAAAGATAAGGGAGGAATAATTTATGTGGTTTATTTTTGCTTTATTATCAGCAGTATTTGCAGCACTTACTTCAATTTTGGCAAAGATAGGAATAGATGGAGTCAACTCTAATTTGGCAACAGCCATAAGAACGGTAGTGGTTGTTATTATGGCATGGGGAATGGTATTTTTGACAAATGCACAGTCTGGAATATCGGATATTAGTAAGAAAAGCTGGTTGTTTCTTATTCTTTCCGGATTAGCAACAGGAGCTTCATGGTTGTGTTATTATAAAGCCTTGCAACTGGGTGAGGCTTCAAAAGTAGTGCCAATAGACAAACTAAGTGTAGTTATTACTCTTATATTGGCATTTGTATTTTTACATGAGGATTTTACGGTAAAATCAATAATTGGGTGTATTCTCATTGGAATAGGTACATTGGCTATGGTATTATAGGGAAAGAGTGATTTGCTGATAGTAGGAGGAATATTATGTCAAAGGCAGTAAATACATACTTAGCAGGTTCGTTAGGACAAATGCTGATAGCCTGCATTTTGGTGACTATTTTAAAAGTATGTGGGATGGAATATGGTTACAATTCAATAATTGGAATGATTGCTATAGCTATAGGCGGTCTATCTACAGCTATTTGGGGCAGTATTGTGTCAATTAAGTATTTAGATAGGACATTTAAGGAAATCTTAGTGGATTTTATAGATATCAGAAAATGTAAAAATGGCATAATATGGTTAGTAATATTTTTGTTTCTAGATTTTTTGTATGTGATATTTGGTGGAAAATTTGTAGTAGAATCGTGGTTTAGTCCAATTATGTTGTTTGTATGTGCTATCCTTTTTGGCGGAATAGAGGAAATAGGATGGCGATATACTTTTCAACCTATGCTGGAAGAAAAGTGTAGTTATGTAGTAGCATCAGTTATTACATGCATCATGTGGGGAATATGGCATTTTATGTATTTTTATGTGGATGGCAGTATTTCTACAGTTGATCCTTTATCATTTTTATTAGGTTTACTAACTAGCTGCTTTATCTTCTCAGCACTATATAAGAAGACAGGCAGTCTATGTATGTGTGTGGTGGCACATGCATTGGTAAATGTGTTTATGCAAATATCAAAAGGCGGAAATGCTAATATTTTATTAGGAAGTCAGATTATTATAATAGTTGTTGCAAGAATTATTGCTAATCAAGATAGCAGAAATGCAACGTTATAAAATAGCAATTATTATAATAAAGGAAATAGAAAAATAAGAATTGACCGAGTTCTTTAGAGCGAGGGATGCTTCTTGTCCGAAGAGCAAGAAGATAATCAATAAGGGTTTATGAAATTTATTAATTACTCAAAGAAAAAGGAAGCACGAACAGAGTGAGTATTTACTTTTTGGAGAGTATTGAAAAAATGGGGGAATATAATGAAAATAAGAGAAGATTATACCTGTCCGTTGGAAATTGTGCATGATATTGTTAAGGGAAAATGGAAACCTATTATAATTTTCAAATTAGCAAGGCAAAAGGTTCAGTCTTTTTCGGAATTACATCACAACATAAATGGTATTACAGAGAAAATGTTATTAGAGCAGTTAAAGGAATTACAAGCTTTTGGGTTAGTTAATAAAAAAAGCTATGAAGGATATCCATTGAAGGTTGAATACTTTTTAACCGATAGAGGAAAGAAAATATCCGAAGCTATTTTTATTATGCAGGATGTTGGAATTGAATATATGATTGAACAGGGAAAGGAAGATATCCTAAAGGAAAAGGGAATACCTTGTGAAGGGTACTTACAAAATAGTAAGTAATTTTCAAAAACAAAAATATGACCTAAAATAAAGATGTCGACAAAGAAAAAGGAAGTACGCGTTTTTTCTAAAATAAATCTTTAATTTAGGAGTGATATAAATAATGAAAAAAGCATTAATAGTTATTGATGTGCAAAATGATTATTTTCCGGGTGGGAAAATGGAACTTTTTGAGGCAGAAAAGGCACTTATTAATGTAAAGAAATTAGTTGAAGAATTTAGAAATAAAGGTGATGAAACACCAATTTACTTTATTCAGCATATAGCAGATAAGGGTAGTTTATTTTTTGAAAAAGACACATTAGGGTGTGAAATCCATGAGCAGATTAAACCACAAGCAAATGAAAAAGTTATTATAAAGCACTATCCAAATAGCTTTTTAGGAACGAATTTGCAGGATGAACTGCAAAAGGATAAGGTTAGTGAAGTGGTCGTATGTGGTATGATGACTCATATGTGTGTGGATACTACCGTAAGGGCTGCAATGGATTATGGCTTAAAGGTGACATTAATTTCTGATGCTTGTGCAACAAAGAACCTGAAATATGGCGACATAGTGGTTGAAGCAGGTGTAGTTCAGGTAGTATACATGGCTTCTTTGCAAGGAAGGTTTGCAGAGGTCATGAAGTGTCAGGAGTACCTGGCTAAATAATGAGCTAAAATATACCATAGGAAAAGAATAAATTGTTAGATTGTTATAAATTGTTAAAAAAGGTTGTTACATTGATTTTCTATAATTTATAGAAAATTTTATAATTGCTCGAATAAGGAAATTCAAAATAAATTCGTTTTTTAGAATTTGTTTTGAATTTCCTTATTTATATTTGATTTTTCTAAACACTTTGAAGAGAATGTTAATTTTAAATGATAGAATAGTGATTTCACTGACAAATAGGGTCTTTGGTGCTATTATTATTACAAAATAGTTAACCTTGCAATGATAGGGGATGTAATAATGGATATTAATAAAAAAGCTGGTAAAGGTATAAAAATTATAAAAGCTGTTTTTATACTGGCGTTTTTGGGAACAATTTTATATTTGATTTTTGGCGAAATATTTTTACCTTCAGAAAATATTGAAGATAAACAGTTCGAGGCATATACAAAGGGCTGGGTATGGGTAAAAGATGATGGCAGCAGGATTCCTATAGAAGTGCCTGCAAAATGTGATGCAGAAAGAAATGAAGTTGTGACTATAGAAAATGTGCTTCCAAATAACCTGGATGGACATGAATATTTATGTTTTAGAAGTTCTAAACAGGAGATGAATATATATGTTGATGGAGTGCTTAGGAAGACTTATTCCACAAAGGATACAAGAGCCTTTGGAAAAACCAGTGCGGTAACATATGTTTTTTTCAAACTTGATTTGGAAGACTCAGGAAAAGTAGTTACTTTGGAAACACAGACTGATTCTTCATACTCAGGAATAATTCATTCAATTTATTTAGGCGACAGATTAGGAATTTGGTTTTATTTTCTAAGACAACATGGTGCTGAGATGGTAATTGGTCTTTTTATGATATTCCTTGGGGTTATAAGTATTGGTGGAAGTATTGCTTTACGTCTATGTTATCATAAAAAAATGGAATTGGAATATTTGGGATGGGGCATTTTGTTAGCGGCTATATGGCTACTTGCCAATTCGGTATTTCGCCAAATTGCCTTTCAAAATGTATCAGTAATCAGTGATATGACATTTTTTATGATTATGCTTATGGCACTTCCATTTATGTTTTACTTGAATGGAATTCAAAATGAAAGATACCAAATCTTTTATTTGGTGTCAGGAACAGTGTGTATAATAGATTTTTTTATTTGTACAATATTACATATAACGAACAAAATTGATTTTGCAGATACTATAACAATAATGTCCATTGTATGCGTTATATCAGTTGGAATAATGGGAATGACTATAATTGCGGACATATGCAGGGGATATATAAAGGAATACCGTTTGGTAGCAATTGGAATATTAGGTGTGTCCCTGACAGCTATTATACAGATTATTATGTATTTTCAAAGGACGATTCCATTTAATGGTTCCATGGTGGCACTTGGACTAGTATTTCTACTAATTATTTCTTCTATTAATACAATAAATGATGTACTAAATATAGAAAAAGAAAAGCAGCAGGCGGTGTTGTCTAACGAATCAAAGGGAAGATTTCTTGCTCGTATGTCACACGAAATAAGGACGCCAATTAATTCAATTCTTGGTATGGATGCAATAATTTTGCGAGAGTGTGAAGATACTCAGATTAAAGAATATGCAATTGATATACAAAATGCAGGACAGACGTTGCTATCTTTGATTAATGATATTTTGGATTTCTCAAAAATTGAATCTGGCAAAATGGAGATTATTCCTGTGGAATATGATTTTAGCAGTATGCTAAATGATATTGTAAATATGATTTTGATTAAAGCACAGGCAAAAGATTTGGAAATGAATATATTTGTGGAACAGACTCTTCCGTTCAAATTATTTGGAGATGAGGTAAGAATACGTCAGATATTACTTAATTTACTTACAAATGCCGTGAAATATACTCACAAAGGAAGTGTTACTCTTACGGTAAAAGGAAAGTTGCAAAAAGATACAGTATTACTTGAATTTGCTGTTGAAGATACAGGAATAGGTATTAAAGAGGAAGATATTTCAAAGCTGTATGAAGAGTTTGAGAGAATTGAAGAAAAGAGAAATCGTGACATTGAAGGTAGCGGTTTGGGAATGAATATTACTATGCAGTTGCTGGAAATGATGGGTAGCCGTTTGAATGTGGAAAGTCAATATGGGAAAGGTTCTAAATTCTCTTTTGAACTGGAACAAAAGATTATTAATCGTGAGCCTATAGGTAATTTAGAAGAGCGAATACGCCGACTACCTATGGAATACAATTATGCGGCAACATTTGTAGCACCTGAGGCAGAAATTTTAGTGGTTGATGATAATGCAATCAACCGCAAGGTATTTATAAATCTTTTGAAGGAAACAAAGACCAAAATTGATGAGGCAAGTAGTGGAAGAAAATGTTTGGAAAAAATACGTGAGAAAAAATTTGACTTGATATTTTTAGACCATATGATGCCTGAAATGGATGGAATAGAAACCTTACATCATATAAAGGAAGAGACAGACCATCTTTGCAATGGGATTCCTGTTATAGCATTAACAGCCAACGCAATAGCAGGTGCAAAGGAAATGTATATGTCAGAAGGATTTGATGATTTTATATCAAAGCCAATAAAGCCTGATAAATTAGAGAAAATGATTGTACAGTTCCTTCCAAAGGAAAAAATTCTTAAGGAAACCAGAGTAGAAGAGAAAGATAACAAAAGGATAGAGGCTCAGTTCTTTACAATTATAAACGATGAAGAATTGCCTGATATAGATGGTATTGACTGGAATTATGCTTTGAATAATTTATCAGATAAAAAATTATTATTGGATACTGTACGGGATTTCTACAGAATGATAGATATAGAGGCAAATTATTTGGAAGATTGTTTTGAGCAAATTGAAAATGGTGGAAATGAAATCGAACTGTATCGTATTAAAGTTCATGCAATGAAAAGTTCAGCCGCAATGATTGGTGCAGTAATGTTAAGTGGTATGGCAAAAACATTAGAATATGCTGCAAGAGATGGCAAAATGGAAATTATTGAAGGCATGACGGGTATTTTCTTAGAAGAGTGGCGAGAATATAAGGAAAAACTAAAGGTGTGCATAAAAGAAGATGAAAAGAAAGATATAGAGGATATTTCAGTAATCAATAATCTTTGTGAGGTATTGATAGTAGCCATGGATGATATGGACATTGATACTGCAGATAGGACTATGAATCAGCTTAGAGAATATAAATATTCTAATGATATACAGATATTAATAGAGCTGTTAAGTGGGGCCGTAACAGATTTGGATCATAAAAAAGTGTTTATGTTGGCAGAAGAGATCAGAACAAGGATTGAGGAAGGTGTGATTTAATATGAAGAAAATATTAGTAATAGGAAAACTAAACAAGTCCGTTCAGGATTTGCATGAAAGTTTGTCTGGAAAATACAATGTGCAGATATGTGCAGCCGATTTAGAAATGGTACAGGGGATGATGAAAATCGTAAAGCCTGATATGGTTTTGGTATGTGCATCGGAATTGGAAGATATTGATGTAAAGATTTTTGATGAGCTTTGTGAGTCTTATGAGAGCGTTCCAGTTCTTGTTTTAGGAACTGAAGAGGGATGTAGAAAATATAAAAAGAATTATGAAGGAAATCAGTTCAAGTATTTAATACGGCCGGTAAGCACTGAAGCACTATTTAACAAGTGTAGTGAAATTCTGAGAATGGGTGGAGGTAATACATGGGAAAGTAACCGACCAAATAGAAGAAGAAAACAGGTTCTGGTAGTGGACGATAGCGCACTTACTTTAAGAAGTATGAAGGCAATACTGGAATTAAGATATGATGTGTCAGTTGCAACGTCAGGAAAACAGGCAATGAAGGCGATTAAGAAGAGTTGTCCTGATTTGATATTATTGGATTATGATATGCCTGAATGTGACGGAAGAATGATGCTGGAAATGATAAGGGAAGATGAAGAAATAAAAGATATTCCAGTTGTTTTTCTTACAGGAGTTGCTGATAAAGACCATATTGAGGCAGTACTTAAATTAAATCCGGCAGGATACTTTTTAAAACCACCAAAAAGAGAAAAGCTGTTGGAGGCAATTGAGGATATATTTAGAGGTAATTGGAAGTCATTGTAAAATAGATTACACACAGTTTTTCAAGATTTGCTTGAAAAACTTGAGGGTTGAATTCGTATAAGCGTAAGTTATAATTTACTACATATATTATTTAATATGACCTGTATATTTGACTGTGAAAGCAGACTAAATATATAGATTATATTTATGCGTGGTTTTATATGTATGGAAAATTTCTTGACATAATTAGAAAAATCGGTTAGATTAAGTATAGTTAGAAAAACCTATGAGCGGGAATAGTACCCTTTTGAAAGATTTACAGAGAGCTGCAGATGGTGGAATTGTGGTAATGGGAAGATTGGGGAATGGTTCTGTGAGGGCAAACTGAAAGTGGATTGTGCAAGTAGGGGCGACGTGTCTGCACGTTATAGCAGGGAATGTATGTTGGTACATGGCAGAGCGCATTTTTTAATGAAGTTAGGTGGCACCGCAGAGGTATGATTTACCCTTGTCCTATTATAGTGATGGGATAAGGGTTTTTTTAGTTTAATAAGGGAAAAAAGGAGAGTATAGTAATGGATAAGAAAATACCTTACAAAATTTATTTAGAAGAACAGGAGATGCCAAAAAAATGGTATAATGTTCGTGCAGATATGAAAAAGAAACCTGAACCAATTTTGAATCCTGGTACTTTAAAACCAGTTACCGTAGAGGAGTTATCAGGAATTTTTTGTGAAGAACTTGCAAAACAGGAATTAGATGATACAACAGCTTACTTTGATATTCCACAGGAAATTCGTGATTTTTATAAAATGTATCGTCCATCACCATTGGTTAGAGCATATTGTTTAGAGAAAAAGCTTGGAACACCTGCACATATTTATTACAAATTTGAAGGAAATAATACATCAGGCAGTCACAAATTAAACTCTGCAATTGCTCAGGCTTACTATGCTAAACAGCAGGGCTTAAAAGGTGTTACAACAGAAACTGGAGCAGGTCAGTGGGGAACTGCACTTTCTATGGCGTGTTCATATTTCGATTTGGATTGTCAGGTATATATGGTTAAATGTTCATATGAGCAGAAGCCTTTCAGACGTGAAGTAATGCGTACATACGGTGCTAAGGTTACACCTTCACCTTCAATGAACACAAATGTTGGAAGAAAAATTAATGAAGAATTTCCAGGAACAACAGGAAGTCTTGGTTGTGCCATTTCTGAAGCAGTAGAGGCTGCAACAAGCCAGGAAGGCTACAGATATGTATTAGGTTCAGTACTTTCACAGGTTCTTCTTCACCAGTCAATTATTGGTCTTGAAGCAAAGGCTGCACTTGATAAGTATGGTGTAAAGGCAGACATGATTATAGGTTGTGCAGGAGGTGGTTCAAATCTTGGTGGTTTGATTTCACCATTTGCGGGAGAAATTTTAAGAGGAGAAGCTGATTACAAGTTAATCGCTGTTGAGCCTGCATCATGTCCAAGTCTTACAAGAGGTGCATATGCATATGATTTCTGTGATACTGGAAAGGTATGTCCATTGGCTAAAATGTATACTCTTGGAAGTGGATTTATTCCATCAGCAAACCATGCTGGAGGCCTTCGTTATCATGGTATGAGTTCAACTGTTTCTGAATTATATGATCAGGGACTTATTGAGGCAAGAAGTGTTGAACAGACAGAGGTATTTAAAGCAGCGGAAACTTTTGCAAGGGTAGAGGGAATTTTACCGGCACCTGAAAGTAGTCATGCAATTAAAGTTGCAATTGATGAAGCATTGAAATGTAAGGAAACAGGCGAAGCAAAGAATATTGTGTTTGGTTTAACTGGAACAGGATATTTTGATATGGTAGCTTATCAAAGATATAATGATGGAGAGATGAGTGATTATATTCCAACTGATGAGGAATTGGCAAAATCTTTAAATCAGTTACCTAAAGTGGATTAGTAATATATAAATGACCCATAATATAGGGGCAAGTTAAATTGATAAATTTATTTTTTCAATTTTAATTTGCCCCTATACTTTTGTGAAAAATATGTTATACTAAAAATATGCGAACATATATTCGGAAAGACTTTGGAATGAGGAGAGTTTATGGGTGAACAACAAATTTTTAAACTTCATAGTGAATATGCACCAACTGGTGATCAGCCACAGGCAATACAAGAATTAGTAGACGGTTTTAAAGAAGGTAATCAATTTCAAACCTTGCTTGGAGTTACCGGTTCAGGTAAAACCTTCACTATGGCAAATATTATTGCAGCATTAAACAAACCAACGTTGATTATTGCTCATAATAAAACATTAGCAGCACAGTTATATGGAGAATTCAAAGAGTTCTTTCCAGAGAATGCTGTAGAGTATTTCGTGTCCTATTACGACTATTATCAGCCAGAGGCCTATGTGCCTTCTACTGACACATATATAGCAAAGGATTCTTCTATTAATGAAGAAATTGATAAGTTACGTTTGTCAGCAACGGCAGCGTTAATAGAGCGAAAGGATGTAATAATTATATCAAGCGTTTCTTGTATATATGGACTGGGAGAACCGGTTGATTACGAGAAAATGATGATTTCGCTAAGACCAGGTATGGAAAAGGACAGAGACGAATTAATTAAAAGATTAATAGACAGTCAATATACCAGAAATGAAATGGACTTTAAACGTGGTACGTTTAGGGTAAAAGGCGATGTAATAGAAATATTCCCGGCGGATTATGGGGATACTGCTATTAGAGTAGAGTTCTTTGGTGATGAAATTGACAGAATCAGAGAAATTGATGTTTTGACTGGAGAAATCTTGAGTGAATTAGAGCATATTGCTATATTTCCAGCGTCACATTATGTAGTACCACAGGAGAAGATTAAACAGGCTACTAAGGCTATTGAAGAGGAATTAGAAGAACGTGTCAAATATTTTAAAAGTGAAGATAAATTATTAGAGGCACAAAGAATAGCTGAGAGAACTAACTTTGATATAGAAATGCTTAGAGAAACCGGTTTTTGTTCAGGAATTGAGAACTATTCCAGACATATGGCGGGGTTAGAACCTGGACAGCCACCATATACACTTATTGACTATTTTCCAGATGACTTTTTGATTATATTTGATGAGTCACATATTACTATTCCACAGGTTAGAGGAATGTATGCCGGTGACCAATCCAGAAAAAGCACATTAGTAGATTATGGATTTAGATTGCCTTCTGCTAAGGATAATAGACCATTAGAATTTTCGGAATTTGAAAGTAAAATTAATCAAATGTTATTTGTATCAGCCACACCGTCTGTATATGAAAGAGAACATGAACTGTTGCGAACAGAGCAAATCATCAGACCTACAGGATTGCTGGACCCGAAGGTGGATGTCAGACCTGTAGAGGGTCAGATAGATGATTTGATTGGAGAGGTCAAGAAGGAAATAGCTAATCATAATAAGGTACTTATTACTACTTTGACTAAAAAAATGGCAGAGGATTTGACAGAATATATGCGTGAGGTAGGTATTCGAGTTAAATATCTGCATTCGGATATTGATACATTAGAACGTTCAGAGATTATTAGGGATATGCGTCTGGATGTATTTGATGTTTTGGTTGGTATTAACTTGCTTAGAGAGGGACTTGATATTCCTGAAATTACGCTGGTAGCAATATTAGATGCAGATAAGGAAGGTTTCCTTCGTTCGGAAACATCCCTTATTCAGACTATTGGACGAGCAGCGAGAAACTCTGAGGGGCGAGTTATTATGTATGCAGACAGTATTACTGATTCTATGGACAAGGCTATTAGTGAAACTAACAGAAGAAGAGAAATTCAGGAAAAATATAATGCTGAGCATGGAATAACTCCTAAAACTATTCAAAAGGCAGTCAGGGATTTAATTAGTATTTCCAAATCAGTTGCCAAGGAAGAGTATGAACTTACTAAGGATCCGGATACTATGAATAAGAAGGATTTGGAAAAGCTTATTGCTAAGATAGAGAAACAAATGAAAAAGGTTGCGGCAGAGCTTAACTTTGAAATGGCAGCAGAACTTAGAGATAAAATGGTTGAATTAAAACAGAAATTACAAGAATTTGATGAATAACATGAGGTAACGATATGGCTAAAAAAGAAAGAAAATATATAAAGGTTAGAGGGGCTAATGAGCACAACCTTAAAGGAATAGATGTTGATATACCTAGAGATGAGTTTGTTGTTCTTACAGGTCTTAGTGGTTCTGGAAAGTCATCCTTGGCTTTTGATACAATATATGCAGAAGGACAAAGAAGATATATGGAATCATTATCTTCATATGCAAGACAGTTTTTAGGACAGATGGAAAAGCCCGATGTAGAGAAGATAGAAGGTTTATCACCAGCCATTTCTATTGATCAGAAATCTACTAATAGGAATCCTCGTTCTACTGTAGGTACTGTAACTGAAATATATGACTACTTCAGATTATTGTATGCCAGGATTGGTACTCCTCATTGTCCTTGCTGTGGAAAAGAGATAAAGAAGCAGACTGTTGACCAGATGGTAGATTATATTATGGGATTACCAGAACGAACTAAGATTATGTTACTTGCACCAGTGGTTCGAGGAAGAAAAGGAGAACATGCGAAGCTTTTTGAAAAGGCAAAAAAGAGTGGATATGTTCGTGTGATTGTTGATGGAAATCAATATGAATTATCTGAGGAGATTAAATTAGATAAAAATAAAAAGCATAATATTGAGATAGTAGTAGATCGTCTGGTTGTAAAAGAAGGTATTGAAAAAAGATTAACTGATTCTATAGAAACGGTTATGAAATTATCTGATGGATTAATGGCTGTAGATGTTGTGGATGGTGAAACTCTTAATTTCAGCCAGAGTTTTTCATGTCCAGATTGTGGAATTAGCATAGACGAAGTTGAACCTAGAAGTTTTTCGTTTAATAACCCATTTGGTGCTTGTCCTGTATGTTTTGGTCTGGGATACAAAATGGAATTTGATGTTGACTTAATGATTCCTGATAAAAGTATAAGTATAGCGGATGGTGCAATAGTAGTGCTTGGATGGCAATCATGTACTGATAAGAAAAGTTATACCAGAGCTATTCTTGATGCATTAGCCAAAGAATATAATTTTAGCTTAGATACACCATTTGAAGATTATCCAGAGAATATTAAGGATATATTGTTACATGGAACTAATGGACATGAAGTAAAGGTCTATTATAAGGGACAACGTGGAGAAGGAATCTATGATGTTGCCTTTGAAGGATTAATTAAGAATGTAGAGAGAAGATATAAGGAAACTTTTTCAGAGGCGTCTAAGCAGGAATATGAATCTTTTATGAGTATTACACCTTGTCATGAATGTGGTGGTCAGAGACTTAAGAAGGAATCTTTGGCTGTAACGGTGGGAGATAAGAATATATATGAGATTACGTCACTTTCTATTAAAAACTTGCAAAAATAATATTTTTTTAGTATTTTTTTATTATGGAAAATAAAATGAGAAAAATAATTTCTGGAATGACAAAGGCAATAAAAAAATTCAATATGATTGAAAAAGGCGATAAAATTGCCGTTGGGCTTTCTGGTGGAAAAGACAGCCTTGCTCTTTTGTCCGCATTGAGCGCATTTAAAAAATTTTCAGGTGAAGATTTTGAACTTATTGCCGTTACAATTGACCAAACAAGTGGAAGCGAAAACTTTGAGGGCTTAAAAAATTTCTGCAACAGCTTACAAGTGCCGTT